>NZ_VSZO01000014.1 GCF_008312935.1 Roseiconus lacunae
CCCTCCCCGGCCGTTTGCTCGTCCGACCCTCCCGCAAGCGGGAAGGTGTTATCCAGATGTTTAAACCCAAAGACTCGTGTTTGCCTGCTTAGCAACCAACCGAAGACGCGCTCTCGCGAGCCTGGTTGCTTTGTGCGAGCTGGTGAACGAACTGCATCTTTTCGATCACCGGTGGCGTAAATACCTCGGGCACCAAGTCGAGCAAACCGATGTCACGGTTGAGTTCATTGGCCATCACACCAATCCGTCGATAACGAACGATGAGCGCATCGAAGTCGGTTAAGTCGACATCGCCATCGGATTGAAAGTGATCGAACGTTCGCGCGATGGCAACCATGTCGAGATACGCGTTGAAGGTCTCGGCGAAATCTTCCCACGGATGCATGGTGCTGTATTCACTAACAAAGTTTTGTTGCCAGTCAGCCGGTGCGCCACGTTGGTAGTAAGCATCGCGTGCGTCGACGTAGCTCGGATCACGTTCGTCCCCGAACTGGTCACGAAACGCGTCTATGCAATTTGGTAACACACACTTTTGCCAAAAGTAGTGCCCCAGTTCGTGACGGAAGTGTCCGACAAGTGTTCGATGAGGTTCGCCAAATTGCACTCGTGTTCGCTCGCGGTGCACGCTGTCTGCCTCATTAAGATCCAATGTGATCACGCCATCGGCATGCCCGGTGGAAACGGGTTGCTTTTCCGGCGACTTGAAATCAAAAATCAATGCAGGCTCAAGGTCATCGACCAATGGCAATCCGATGCGATCGATGTCGTACAGGACGCGGTGCTTTGCCCGTTCGACCAAACGCCATTTTTGAAGGTGCCCTTCGATCGATAGGTCGGGGATCACTCGGTTAAGGTCACAGTAACGGCACAATGGTTTTTCATCGGAGGACGAATCTGCCAATACCGAACCATTGCAAACCCCATGTTCGGTCCGGTTATGACAGGGCACCAACGAGGCGTTGCAAGTCATGCATCTGTGTTGATCGTCAACCGCGGTGATCATCGCACACGAACCACATCGACAAACGGAACGACCACATCCGACGCACTGGTCACTATGGAAAAAAAGATCCGCCCCACAAACGCAACGAAACGTCTTCATCGCAATTCCTTTTTAAACTTTGTCTATAACGTGACTGTCCGCCCCGAAAGAATGGGAGCGGAATTCGCCAGCGGTCCGATCGGTCGTTCAAAATCGCGGAAAGCCTATTGGCCGTCTGCGAAGGTGTCGAGTCGAAGGTCTCGGCGACGATCAGAACGGCTTTCTCCGCTTTTCAAAATTGGACGCCGTACCTGAGCGGCGAGGTGGCTCTGTAGCAATTGTTGTGCCAAGTCGTAGCGAGCTGACTCCCTTTTTGACCCGGTCGATTCGTTAAGATGGCCGCTTAGAAAGACGGCCGCTTAGATGCCTCCTATCGAGTTGCTGTGGCCGATTGAGTGATCATTGCACCGTGAGTTTAACGTCAAATTCCCGATGGTTGGGGCAAACGCATCGGAAGATACGATTGTCTGTGACCGGAGTATCTTCGCTGCCGCTATCGCCGTGGCTCGTTCAGTACGATGGCGGCGATCCTGGGGCGGTTCGCAACCGACCACGGGTTCCGATCGTGGGAAGACAATTCGATGAAGGATGGGTTCATACGTCCTGTGGCAAAGAGGTCGCTCTTCTGGCGAAGGCGGGCAATGGGGGAGGGTGTGTTTCGGTTGGCTGTGACAAAAATAACGTTTTGTCTGTCATGTCAATTGGGCCGATCGCGGAGTAACCTGCGTCGCATCCGAACCTCGATGTTCGGTTCAGCATCGACCTTCGCGTTCCGTATGACCGACCGCCATGTTTGAGAACGATTCTCCTCGCAGTTCGAAACTCTGGCCTTGGGTCATTGGTGCCCTCGCCGTGCTTAGCCTAATCGGGTTGATTGTGACCAGCTGGATTTGGGCCGACTTTGGACGCGAGCAAGAAATCGTCAGCAAGATCACTCAACATCTTCCCAACAGCGATCTACCCGATGCAAAAGAACTCGCCGGCGAGCTACGGCTACAGTCTCGGTTGACGGCGCTGCTGATTCTAAATTTGTTCGTATCGGCGATCACACTGGCGCTGTTTGTTCGATCTTACTGGGTCAACATGCGGCAGTTGCGCAGCGTGCAAGTGCTGGCAACGGACATCCTGGCGAGTCTCGATCAGGCGGTGATCACGGTCGATTGCGGCGGAAAGATTCTAAGTGTGAATCCACGGGGAATTACCCTGCTGGGTTCGCAATTGCAGTCGGCGGACAAAACGCTCGCGAAACTTCATCCGCCCTACGATGCCCTCGACGAACTTCGCCGCAAAGTGCTGGCAACCCAGGAACCGATTCGAGAACACGAAGCGATTTTTGAAACTGGCAATCAAACGCTTTTTCTACGAACCGGTTGCAGTTTATTGCACGATCATCAAGACAATCAGATCGGTGTGGTCATCCACATCTTGGATGTTACTGAAAAGGCGTTAATCGAGCGACGGTTACGTCGCATGGAACGGTACATGGGCCTTGGGTCGCTGGCGGCGGGGCTTCAGCACGAGATCAAGAATCCGCTCGCCGCGTTGTCATTGCATGTCCAGTTGCTCGCCGAGTCACTCGAAGAACGCGAAACGGACGACAGCGGTGAGGAGGAATCGATCCAGGAAAGCCTCGATGTATTGCGGACCGAAGTTCGCCGGGTGACCAATGTATTGGAGAGCTTTCGTGAATTCGCATCCGTTGCGGAACTCCATCGTGTCGACGTCGATCTTGTCGAGACGGTTCACACGGTGGTGCGATTGACCGATCCTCAGGCGGCAGAAAGAGGCATCAAGATCCGCGTCCTCTCTTCGCGTGCACCGGTGGTGGTTTCGATCGATCAAGACCGCTTTGGGCAAGTCCTCCTGAACCTACTGTTGAACGCGTTCACGTCAATGAATCAAGGTGGCGAGGTGATCTTGGAAGTGGTCGAGCAACGAGACCGAACGACGATCCGGATCGCTGATCAAGGCTGTGGGATTCCGAAAGAGTTTCAGGACAAAGTCTTTGACCCCTATTTCACGACGCGTAGTGACGGAACCGGGATGGGGCTGGCGATTTCCGAGAAGATTGTCCGCCAACATGGGGGGAGGTTGGAATTCGAATCCGGAAGTGCCGGTACAACCTTCAGTATCGTGATCCCGAAGGACGCTTGATCGGTCGATTCGTCGCAACCGGTCCACGAATCCGGGCCAGTCGGCCCGCTTTTGATTGACAGTTGAGGGGGAACGCCCTAATCTGCTTTGGATCAAAGCGATACCGCTTTTCTACTCTTCTTGATCAAGTCATGGTCCGAGTATTTCACCTCCTGTTCGTCGTTTGCATTGCGACGGCTGTGTTGCAGACACAGTCGGTCCAGGCGAGCTGCGGTGATTGGCTCGACCACTCGGGAATCGTTCATTCGCGTTTGGGGGCTTCAGACGAACGCCCCATTGAATTCCCCAGCCCTGCGGATCTTCCGGCAAAGCCTTGCGATGGGCCGAGCTGTCACGGTGTGCCGTTGTCGCCAATGGCCGTTTCGATGACAGATTCGATCACCGTTCGAGACTACGAAACCGTTGCCGCAGTGCGACGAGATGATCATGGATTCCGCTGGCAGCGGCATGTGTTCTTCTACGACGAATTGCAGCTCGTGATTCCCGCCCATGCCGAGCGAATCGAACGTCCGCCACGTTCCTAGCGGAGTGTCTCGATTTGGTCTTGGGGTAGCAGTGTTCGCGAGAGCGTAAGAAATCATCGCTTCGTTGCGGCGGCCCCCCCCCAATCACAGATTAAGTGAGACCAGCGACTCCCCGCTTCGCACTGCTAGGTCTCTAGCATGGGATGCCAGTGCTTCGTTCCAGTTCATTCCAGGATTAGCCGAATGGCGTTAGCCACGGTTTCCGAGTAATAACCGGGGCGAACGCCCGTCGGGAATCGCCGATTTACTCTGCGTCGTTCGCTTTTTGTCATCGACCGCGAACTTGCAAAGCGTCGCAGAAGGCGTTGGTACTTCGTTTCAGAGAAACCGTAGGTGTGATTCATCAGCCGATGGGCATTCGTCCCGATCGCTGACGCACAACCGAGGTGAATCCTTCATTCAATTTGGAACGCAGTACTGCAAGCTGCCGAGAGTGACCGACTATTGCCGCCGGCTGATCACACAGGTCTGCCATGACTCGCCGACTTGATGGCCGAGTTTGCTTACTGCAATCGATCGCATCGTTAGGAACCACACCTCCATGACTACCGCTGCCGCCGAAGACGGCTCTAAGCCCGCCCCAAGGAAAAAGAAAAAGTACGTTCGCGCCGTCGGGCCGAAGCTGCGCAAGCTGCTGTACTTCATTTTCATTCTGTTCGCTTTGTTATTCGCCAACTCTGGTTACCTAGGGTTGATCACGTTTCTCGAATGGTTCACCGGCAAGACCTATCAGGACTTTTACTATCAATACATGTTCCTGGGGCATTTGTTCCTTGGATTCATCTTGATCTTGCCGGTGATCATTTTTGGCGTCATCCACCTTTGGAACTCGAAAGACCGGCGGAACCGACGCGCGGTACGCATTGGCTACGCGCTGTTCGTGATCAGTCTGCTGTTGCTGATCACCGGGATTTTATTGGTTCGGATTGCGGGGTTTGATCTCCGGCAACCGTTGGCGCGTCAAACGGTGTACTGGTTGCACGTTGCCTCACCGCTGCTATTGGTCTGGCTATATTGGCTTCATCGTTTGGCCGGTCCGCGAATCAAATGGAAGATCGGGATGCGTTTTGCCGGGGTGGCCGGTGCGGCGATCGCCTCGTTGGTGATCATGCAACTACAAGATCCGCGTGAATGGAATTCGATCGGTCCGGAATCGGGCGTGAAGTATTTCGAGCCCTCACTTGCCAGGACTTCGACTGGTGACTTCATCCCGGCAGACTCATTGATGAATGACGAGTACTGTCTGAAGTGCCATGCGGATATTCACAAGGATTGGAGCGACAGCGTTCACCGCTTTAGTTCCTTTAACAATCCGCCGTACTTTGCCAGTGTTAGTGAAACTCGCGAAGTCTCATTGAAACGTGACGGCAATGTCCAGGCATCGCGTTGGTGTGCAGGCTGTCATGACCCGGTGCCGTTCTTTTCCGGTGCGTTCGACGACCCGGAATTTGACATGCTCGATCACAAGACCGCCAAGGCGGGCATCACCTGTACGGTCTGTCATGCGATTACCCACGTCAACAGCGTCCGTGGGAATGCGGACTACACCATCGAAGAACCGTTGCACTATCCGTTTGCCAGTAGTGACAACCCGATCCTTCAGTGGGTCAACAACCAACTCGTCAAAGCAAAACCAACGTTTCATAAAAAGACGTTCATGAAACCGTTTCACAAAACGGCTGAATTTTGTTCGACGTGCCACAAAGTCCATTTGCCCGAAGCGCTCAACAAGTACAAAGAATTTCTACGCGGGCAGAACCATTATGATCCGTATCTATTCAGTGGAGTCTCTGGTCACGGGGCACGTAGTTTCTATTATCCCCCCAAAGCCGTCGACAATTGCAGCAAGTGTCACATGCCACTGGTCAAGTCGGACGACTTCGGGGCACAGATGTTTGACGATGCGACCGAGTTAAGCGTTCACAATCACCTGTTCCCGAGTGCGAACACGGGGATCGCTTGGCTGCGAGAGCGGGAGGACATTATCAAGGCTCACCAAGACTATTTGAAAGACACCATGCGTGTCGATATTTTCGGGATCCGGGAAGGCGGCGAAATCGATGGCAAGCTTGTCGCGCCGCTTCGCCCTCAGGTGCCGGAGTTGGTACCGGGCGAAAAGTACTTGCTGGAAACGGTGATTCGGACGTTGAAACTCGGCCACCTATTCACACAAGGCACCGTTGATTCGAATGAGGTCTGGCTCGATGTCACCGTGACTAGCGGAGACCGGGTGATCGGACGCAGCGGTGCGATGAATCCTGACAAGGCGAACGAGGTCGATCCTTGGTCACACTTTGTCAACGTATTCATGCTGGACAAAGATGGGAATCGGATCGATCGACGGAATCCGCAAAACATCTTCACCCCGCTGTACAACCACCAAATCCCACCGGGGGCCGGCCAGACGGTGCAC
This sequence comes from Roseiconus lacunae, assembly GCF_008312935.1. Lineage (NCBI taxonomy): Bacteria > Pseudomonadati > Planctomycetota > Planctomycetia > Pirellulales > Pirellulaceae > Roseiconus > Roseiconus lacunae. The sequence goes on from NZ_VSZO01000014.1 coordinate 6,134, forward strand.
TATGGGATCACGATTCCCGAAGACATCGACAGTCCGGTCACCGTCGAGTTAAAGCTGCAGTACCGAAAGTTTGATTCGCAGTACATGGATTTTGTCGCCAAGCAAAACGAACGTTTCGGAACCATCATTCGTGGCCACGAACCCGGCAAGGACTATATCAATGAGATGCCAGTCACGACGCTGGCTGTCGATTCGGTGACGTTCCCTGTCAAAGGCATCGAACAAATGGTTACCAATGAGGATCGTGACATCCCCGTTTGGCAACGTTGGAATGACTATGGGATTGGGTTGCTGCTCAAAGGCAAAGCCGAACTTCGACAAGCGGAAGAAGCGTTTAGCGAAGTCGAAGAACTTGGACGTTACGACGGGCCGATGAACTTAGCACGCGTATTCAATACCGAAGGTCGTCTCGATGATGCGGTCGATGCGCTCAAGCGAGCTGACAAATTTGGCGATACCGAAGGTTTTCCACGGTGGACGTACGCTTGGCTTTCCGGTTCGATCCAATCTCAGCAAGGCTACCTCGACAATGCCGAGCAAAGTTTGCGTAGCGTACTCGAAGACAGTAATGAAGAAATGCGAGAACGCGGCTTCGATTTCAGTTTGGATATCGAGGTGATCAATCTACTCGGTCGAACTCTGTTCGATTTAGGCAACGTTCGAGATCGTCAAGGGCGCGAGGACGAGAGTCGAGCTTACTTTGACAAAGCGATTGTTCGCTTCAAGAAGACACTGGAAATCGACCCCGAGAATGTGACCGCACATCACAACTTGCAATTGTTGTATGAAAAGATCGGCGACCGCGAGAATGCTGCCGAACATCGACGTTTGCACTTGCGTTACAAACCTGACGACAACGCAAAAGGGCGCGCGGTCCGATTGGCACGGCAAAAGTACCCCGCCGCCAATCATGCCGCCGAAGACGTCGTCATTTACTCGCTGCAGCGAGAAGAAGCCTTGAAGGAGACCGATGAGTCGAAAGCGATCGAAACGAAAACGGAGGCATCCGATGTCAACTAAAAAACAACCCGAATCGGATCATCTCTCGATCGACGAAGAGTCGCGTGACGACGCCGTGATCGGCAAGGCGTTTCGTGTTTCCTTCGCGGTAATCGCGGCGCTGGTCATTGTCGGTGGAACCGTGTTCGCCCTTTCGCGGCGGCGACCACCCCCGCCGCCGGTCAAAGAGACCGAGCTTGCCGAAGTCAAAACGCGTGAGCGACCGACCGTTCAGATGCCTCGAACTCCATTTTCCGATATCACCGCAAACGTCGGTATCGATTTTGTTCACAACAACGGTGCCACCGGAGCCAAATTATTGCCCGAAACGATGGGGGGTGGGGTAGCCGCATTTGACTACGACAACGACGGCGACCAAGACTTGCTATTTGTAAATTCCAGCGATTGGCCTTGGGACGAAACCAGCGACCGTCAAGCGACGTCGGCACTGTTCCGCAACGACGGCGGTTCGTTCACGAATGTCTCTGCGGACGCAGGACTTGATCTAAGCGATTACGCAATGGGCGTCGCGGTCGGCGATTTTGATAATGACTCTTGGGTCGACGTCTTCATCACCAGCCTCGGCAAGAACCATCTTTATCGCAACCTTGGGAACGGCAGTTTCGAAGAGATCACCGAATCAGCCGGTGTCGCCGGAGATGAGGATCGTTGGAGTAGCAGTGCCGGCTGGTTCGACTACGACAACGATGGTGACTTAGACCTGTTCGTTTGCAACTATTTGGAATGGAGTCGCGAATACGACCAATCGCAGAATTTTCAGTTGATCGGGGGTGGGCGAGCGTATGGTCGCCCACAGAATTTCCAAGGTACCTTTCCCTACTTGTATCGCAATGAAGGTGACGGGAAGTTCACCGACGTTTCGGAGAGTGCAGGTATCCAGATCCGCAACCCGGCGACCGGGGTGCCGCTGTCAAAGTCACTCGGGTTGGCGTTCTGCGATTTCAATCAAGACGGCGCGCTCGATGTGGTCATTGCGAACGACACCGTTCAAAACCTTCTGCTGCAAAACGACGGCAAAGGCAGTTTTACCGACATCGGGGCACTAAGTGGCATCGCGTTCGATTCCAGCGGGAACGCGCGTGGTGCGATGGGAATTGACATCGCTTCGTTCCGTGGCCCCAAGGCTCTCGCGGTTGCGATCGGAAACTTTTCTAATGAGATGACCGCCCTGTATGTTGCCAAAACCGGCACGATGCAGTTTTACGACGAAGCCGTCAGTACGGGATTGGGGCCGACGACTCGGCTGTTGCTTACTTTTGGTCTTTTCTACTTTGATTACGACCTTGACGGCCGGTCGGATTTGTTTTGTGCCAACGGTCACCTGGAAGAGGACATCAATCGGGTGCAACCGAGCCAACACTATGAACAACCGCCGCAATTGTTCTGGAATGCCGGACCACAATCGGACACCGAATTTGTCGCGGTCGGTGCGGAATTGGTCGGCAAAGACCTACTCAAACCGATGGTCGGCCGGGGAACGGCGTATGCAGATTTCGACAACGATGGTGACTTAGACATCGTCGTGACCGCAAGTGGCCGAAAACCGCGTTTGCTTCGCAACGATCAGCAGATCGATCATCATTGGTTGCGAATCAAACTGGTTGGCGATGGTGTCGAATGCAATCGCGATGCGATCGGGTCTTGGGTCGAACTCAACGTCGGCAATCGAACACTTCGCCAGCAAGTGATGCCGACGCGAAGTTACTTATCCCAAGTCGAACTGCCGGTCACCTTTGGCCTCGGGGCGGCGACTTCGGTCGATCAAGTCACCATCGTTTGGGCCGACGGCTATCGCCAAACGATCGACGACCTCGAAGTCGACAAAGCCCATACGATCGAGCGTCAATAGCGATCGTTAGACCTTACCAAGTCGAATGCCCAGCGGCAGCGAATCACCAAACACTGCGGATTGCTCTTCGCGTCCGAGTTGACCTCCTTGACGAAGGAGCGTGACGAAGTGCGGATCGCTTTCGCGCGAGACCAGATAGTCGGCCGCCGCTTCACGCGATTCGGCTGACAGGTCTCGGTAGCGGTCACCGGTGAACCGCCCCACTTGGGCGAGCGTGAGAGGCACTTCGTTTTCCGCGAGGTCCATCTCGATCAGGCGAGTGATCCAGTTTTCGGCCTTCGCGGTCGGAACGGTCGAATTAAGCGGCCCGTAGGCTGGCTGCCGTGAACCGATTCGACCGATCGCCCAAAGCAACCCCGATCGCAATCGTTCGTTCTTTTTCTTGCCCAATTCGACGAGGGCGATATCGCCAAGTTCGACTTTTTCGGCCACTTTAAGCCGTTCCAGTGAAGCGATTAAACGCCAAAATTCGTTGGCTTCGTGTGGTTCGATTCGGCGTGATTTGCTACGCAGGTTCGCTAGCATCGGCGCCGCCAGTTGTTCTTGTTGTCCGGCGGTCAGCCCACCGGCGATCCGCCGCCACAGGATCATCGATTCCGTTCGTGATTGTGAAGCCGGGAAGGCCAGCTTGCCATGCAGTTTTTTCCATGTCGATTGGACTCGCCAATCATCGACGGCGACGCCATAGCCAGGACGTAAGCAAAATCCGCTCATGTTCAACCAACGGGCTTCGTGAGCGGGGGATTGTCGTCGACCGTCGTCATGGTCGAGCAGGAATTGCCAAAGCTCGCGAATCAATGTCGGTGGCCAATGGTCACGTCCGGTGCCGATGATCGATTCGAGCTGTTTGATGATCTCGCGTGGCTTAATGGTCGGGTTGTTTCCGAAGGTATCTTTAATCGCTTGGGTGCAGGCCTCGACGGTTTCGACATCGATGACACCGGCGATTTCGCCCTCGCCGGAATGACTTTGGCGATCGGTCTCTAAGGTACTGCGAATATCAAACTCCAACTTCCATCGTTTGCCGCGTCCGGATTGATCGGCGTCGACACAGTACATACCGACCGTGCCAATTTCGCTTAGTTCCGATTCGATGAAGACCTCCAACAGCGAGTCAACACGACTTCGTCCCCGAACCAGCGCGGTGCAGATCGGTGGCAACGCAGTCATTTCCGATTCATCGATTGGGATCAACTCACCGGCTCGATCGGCCAGGCGAGTGCTACTGACCCACAGGGGAAACTGTACCGGCTGACCGATTTGTAGTTGCAGCGGATGATCGTCGGCACGAAATTGTTGGCCCGCCTCGGCATTACCGGGAATTAAACACAGGGCTTTGGGCGGATGATCACTGACTTGCATGTAGTAGGACCGCCCCAGGTTTGCGGCGATGCGGACACCTTCGCCGCGTCGCACCATCGCATAGTAAGCGGCACCGTGGGCGACAGCCAAATCCAATCGAGGTGATGCCAACACGGTCGGACGCCACTGGTCAAGATCGTCAGCATCGGTCGCAAACCAATGTTGCAGCAAATCGACGATGCGCGTTTGGATCGCACCGGCACTCATCACGCCACCGTTAAAGAGCACTAAATCCGGGCGATCGGCGGATTCTTGATCGTCGTCGTCCAAACCACTGCGGCGGTGCTCGGATAAGAATTCTGCGAGGTGCTTTGTAATCGCCGGGTCGGATGCGTACGGTAACCCAAATTCTTGAAACCCGCTTTGTCCGGCGAGCGGTCGATCGGCTAGCTTGGCATTCGGAAAGAAACCATCCAGCAGGACGGCATCGACTTCTTCGCGAGTCAATTCAACTTGGATGGCTCCGGCAAGCAACTTCGCGCCTTCGGCGGCAACACTCAGTGTCATCGACTTGGGACGTTGTTGAGCCAACATCGTTTCTTTGACCGCCCGGGCCGATTGGACCATTCGGTCCCACTGCGTCGACGAGAGCGTCGTTTCGGGGTTCTGTTTGGTAAACGTTTGCTCGGCTAACTTGGCGACCGCCAAGTCCATGTTGTCTCCACCAAGAATTAGGTGTCGACCGACGGCGACCCGGTGAAACTGAACTTGGTCGGCGGATTCACCCGCTGGCTGGACTCGGATCAACGTCAAGTCTGTCGTCCCGCCACCGATATCGCAAACCAAGATCAACTGACCGGGACGAACCATGTCCGCCCATTCGTTTCGATGCCGATCGATCCAGGCATAGAAGGCTGCTTGCGGTTCTTCGATCAAATAGACGCGTCGCAAACCGGCGAGCTTGGCCGCTTGAATCGTCAGTTCACGCGCGACTTCGTCAAACGATGCCGGTAGCGTGATCACGATATCCTGGTCCTTAAGCGGATCATCGGGATGGTCGTGGTCCCAGGCATGACGCAAGTGTTTTAGGTACTCCGCCGAAGCTTCCAGGGGCGACATGCGTTGTACGTCGGGATCGCCATGCCAGGGAAGAAAGTCGGCACTACGATCGACACCGTCATGCGAAAGCCAACTCTTCGCCGAACTGATGCGGCGTCCCGGATGACGCGCCCCGGCTTCACGAGCGAGGACACCCACACAACCGGGAGTCGATTTTTTTGACTGACGCTGCTCGCTCGACCACGGCAGTCCCGAATCGAGCGCCGACGATTCCGATGCCGTCAGTTGGTAGTGAAACGAAGGCAGCGTTTCGCGTCGTTCGATTTGACCTAAGTCGACCCATTGAGGGATCGTAAACGTTTCGACCTGCCAATCGGACTGGTCGGTATCAACAAAACAGAACGCACAATTTGTAGTGCCTAGATCGATCCCGACGACGTATCGCGATTTTACTGAATCGGGATCTTGGTGGTCCTGTTGCGTGTCGTTAGATCGATCGGGAGACGCTGGCATGAATAAACGATGGTGAAACGGATGAACCGAAATCCGTTCGTGGAAACGTCTTTCGTTGCTATGTTTTCGAGATTAGCCGCATAGGGTTTGCCACGGCTGAGCTGATTCACTGGGGCTAACGGCCGTCGGCTGATGGATCTTTGGGTTCACGCACGTTGAATTCCATCTTCCACTGTTCGTCGGTTCGCGTCGAATGGCACCAGAGTTCGAACATTCCAAGCTCTGTCACCCGACTAACAAAACGCACCGGAACGAAGGGATCTTTGGTGCCTTCGTCACTGGATTGCCGAGGTAGCGTCAGTTCGATCGGTTCGCTCTCGACCAACTCATCGGGCAGCCAGCGATCGAGCTGCGCCCCAACGGCGTCATCGCCACGCTTCGCCGAAGCGAAGAATCGGAATCTGGCGGGGGTTCCGACGATCAAGCCGACTTCGTTGCCGGGGACTTCCGATTCGGTCCCTTCTTCCATTCCCTGGGGAGCGACACAGAGCGCCCGAAGTGGTCGCGGGGCTCCGGGAATCGCCAGTCCTGCCGTTTCGATTCCGATGTAGTACGACTTTGCGGTACCGCCACGGATCCGAATTCCGCCGGTCTGCTTCGTCCAACCATAATACGCGGCGCCCAACGCGACGGCTGAATCCAGTTCCTCGTGACCACCCAACACTTTCGGTTCGCTCGAACACCAGTCACTGATCGATTCTCGCATGCGATCCCGTAGGGCTTCGCCGCGGAACACTCCCCCATTGAACAACAGGTGCGTCGGCCCGATGAAATCTTCGGTGGGGACGTCGCCACCGGCGTTTGGCTGAGCCTGGCGAATTGTTTCCGCTTGATCAGACAAGAACGCGGCGACTTGTTTAGTAATCGCGGGGTCGGCTTCGTAGGGCAGGCCAATGTCCTGAAACCCGGATGCCGCGTTTCGCTCCGGTCGGACATCTGACCTGCACTTCGGAAAGAAGCCTTCGACGATGACTTCACGGGTACGGTCGGCGGTCAGGGGTGTCGAAATCGTTCCGCCAATCAACGAACTTCCTCGGCCGAGAACGGAGATCGTTTTTTCGTTCGGGCCGTCGCTTGCGAGCAAGCTTTCTTTGGCTTCACGACACGCGTGCCAAAGTGAAACGCTTTGCCAAGGATCTAGCGAATGACCTTGTTCTTGAAGATCGGTGGCGACTTGATGCGCGAGAGCCAAGTCCATATTGTCACCGCCGAGCAGCAGGTGATTGCCGACCGCCAGACGTTGAAGGCTGAGTTCGCCGCCCTCTTCCTGAACCGCGACAAGCGTCAAGTCTGTCGTGCCGCCGCCGACATCAACAACCAGTAGCAAGTCGCCGGCGGTCAGTTCACCACGCCAAGTTTCTGATTGTGAAGCGAGCCAGCTATAGACGGCCGCTTGCGGTTCTTCCAGTAGTACGAAGTCGTCAGGTAAGCCGGCTTCGATCGCCGCCTGGCGGGTCAATTCGCGTGCCGCGGGGTCAAATGAAGCGGGGACCGTCAGCACGACTTGTTGATGTTTCAGCGGGGCGTCGGCGTGACTTTCGTTCCAAGCGGCGACCAGATGTGCCAGAAATTTCTGTGTGCAATCGAACGCCGATACCTTGGGGACTTCCGGCGGTGATTGCCATGGCAAAACCGGTTCGGTTCGTCCGATACTTCCATGGCATAGCCAACTCTTGGCGGCGACGACGACACGTTGTGGGTTCTCGGCCGCTTGTTGTCGCGCGTACACTCCCGCGATTCCGCTCGCCGGGTCAGAGGTCAGTGAGTGCTGGAGTGAATCGATTTCGCCGCCTCGCGGGAGATACAAAAACGAAGGCAGCGCCGATCGCGTTTCGACTTGCCCCGGGCCGACCAATTGAGGGATCGGCAGGAGTTGCAACTCGGGCGGCGGTTGTTGCTTTGCCGAAGCATTATCCTGCGGGAGTTCGGAAAAGGCGACGACGGAGTTCGTCGTGCCGAGGTCGATTCCAACACAAAAGCGGGGAGCCATCGATATGTCTTTGTGGATCAAAAAGTTTGGGGCGGATTGGCCTGCCGGCGGCGACGCGATCTAGGAGCGTGGCGCGGTCAATTGCGCTGCACTTGTGCCGGTGCGATGATGTTTGCATCCGCATCGGCGCCGGACCAACTCGGCAATTCAACCTTGCTTGCTTGCCATCCGTGGTGAACCAGTTTGGCAGAGTCAGCCTCGCCTTCGCCGATCCATTGGTAACGCATCGGGGAGGGGGAAGGCCCGACCGTCACCGTTTCTCCTTCGCCCGCTTCGACCAGCGGTTTGATTCCCAGCAGACGGTCGAGGACGCCGGCGCACTGTTTCAAACACGGGCGGGCGGCGGCACCAACCTGGGCATCGGCGTACTGATCTAAATCTTCGTGAATCAGATCGACAAGTCGTGCTTCGCGTTGCAGTGCGGCGAGCAACGTTAGCGCCGAATCCCGTTTCGGGGGCGGTTGGACGACCGGCTGAGGCGACGATTCGGGTTGCTTGGGGGCATCAATCGCCTTGACGTTCGTTCCCTGCATCGCCGCTTGGATCGCATTTGACTTGTCTTTGTTGCCGATTGCGGCAAAAAACGCTTTTAATGCAACTGAAAAGCTCATCAAGTTGTCCAGGGTTTAACGTCACAAAATGTCTTTTGTCAAAGCGTTGGCGATCGGAGTCAGCCCGTCAAGAGGCGAAACCGTAGCGGTCGGCAACGACGAACGGTGGGAGGGCACCGAGATACAATGGTGCTGTGTTTAGCGGATTGTACGATTCACGATTGATTCCCCGGGCCCGGGTTCTATGAAAACTCCCTCTGTCGTCCTCGCGTCTCTGGCGTTGCTGCTGGCCGCGTTTGTCCCCGATGTTACCGCCCAGGTCGTCTCGCCGATCAAGCTTGGTCGAGGCGTCAACTTTGGAAACATGCTCGAAGCCCCACACGAAGGGGCATGGGGACTGAAGGCCGACGTGGGTTGGTTCAAGAAGGTCAAGGAAGCCGGATTCGATCATGTACGACTGCCGATCAGTTGGGGCTATCACACCGAGAAGTCGCCTCCCTTCAAAATCGAAGAACGCTTTTTTAGCCGAGTCGAAACGTTAGCCAATGCGTGTCTGCGGGCTGATCTGAAATTGTTGATCAACTGCCACCACGATCCCAGCTTGAACGAAGAACCGCTCGCCGACCGAGACCGCTTTTTGGCGATGTGGCATCAAATCTCGGATCGGTTCGCAGATCTGCCCAACGAATCGGTTGCCTTCGAGTTGTTGAACGAGCCACACGGAAAACTCGGCCAAACGCCGGCAACTTGGGATGCCATGGTGGTCGATGCGATCCGCGTGGTACGGCGAACCAACCCACACCGAACGATTGTGATCGGTCCGGTCGACTATAATGCGATCGGTTCACTTCACAAGCTGACGTTGCCGAACGATCCCTTGATCGTCGTCACGGTTCACTACTATCTGCCGTTTGATTTTACACATCAGGGGGCGTCTTGGGTGTCGCCGATGAAGCCGACCGGCGTGGCCTGGGTTCCGGAAAGTTTGATGATCGCCGGCGGTTGGAAAAACGAATCCTGGAATACCAAGATCGAAGGCAGCGAATCGGGGTTGTCGGTGGACTATGAAGCTGGTTGGGCAGGCGTCAAGCTGCGCGCGTCCTCAGATGTGAACGTACCACAAGCGTTTGTAATTCACACCGATCGGTCGATCAAACTAAGGCTCGCGCTCGTCCCCGCCAAACGGTCCTCGGACGACGGTGATGATCCGGAACCGATCTTCGCGAAGGTCATCAAAACCGAAGCGGGGAAGCCAATTCGCGTCGCGCTACCGCAGAGCCTGCCCGGCCAATCGTTTACTACGATCTACCTACAAAGCCAATCAGACCAGCCGACCGCGCCGTTTCGCATCGCCGCCTTGGAGTTGGTTTATGATGGTCGCTCGCAAAGTTTGCTGAGCACGGCTGCCGAGGCGATTCACCATGATTTATCGCGAGCCGCGAACTGGGGAAAACAGTACAAGCGGCGAATTTATCTCGGTGAGTTCGGGGCGTACCAAGCGGGCGACTTGCGATCTCGCGTACGCTGGACCGCGAGCGTTCGTGAGGCCGCAGAATCCCTTGATCTTGACTGGTGTTATTGGGAACTCGCGGCCGGTTTTGGCATCTTCGATCCACAGACAGAAACGTTTCACAAGCCACTCGTCGAGGCTTTAATTCCCTAGGGCTTTGTTCCAGTTCGGTTTTAGAAATTGCCGCATAGCGTACGCCATGGTTTCCGTGAAACTACCGGGGCATGGCGTCATGCGGTGATTGTAAAGAACGAGCTTAAACAACGCACTCAATCCTACCTATTTATCCCCCTACCTGATTAACTGCGTGATGAATCTCTATCTCCGTTCGCAATTGGCGTTTGTCGTGATTGCCATGTTTGGCTTTGCGTTTGACGCCACCGCCGAAGTTCGCTTACCTGGGTTCTTCGGTGATCACATGGTGCTCCAACAAGAAAAGCCGATCCGCATTTGGGGATGGGCCGATCCATCGGAAACCGTCAACGTAACACTGCTCGATTCCTCGGGAACCTTGCCCGATCGTTCGTCGACCGCGACGGCTGATCAATCCGGTTCCTGGAGCGTTGAGCTTGATGCGTTGACTGCGAGCACCAAACCATTAACGCTGACGGTCGCCGCAACGAATCGCATCGAAATCAACGACGTGTTGGTGGGCGAGGTCTGGTTGTGCTCGGGGCAATCCAACATGGAATGGGCCGTTCGGTCGAGCAGCAATGCCGAGCAAGAGATTGCCGCCGCAGATTTCCCGTTGATACGGCACATCAAGTTTGCCCGTCGTCCGTCGAACGATCCACTCGACGATGTTGGTGGTGACTGGCAAACATGCTCACCCGACACGGTCGGTGGTTTCACCGCCTGCGGTTACTTCATGGCTCGGCGCCTGCACGACGAGCTCGACGTGCCGATCGGATTGATCAACTCGTCGTGGGGCGGAACGCGAGTCGAACCGTGGACGCCACCGATCGGTTTCCAACAAGTCGAAGCTCTCGAGGACTTGTATCGGAGCGTTCTCGCAAAGACTCCGGGAACAGACCGATACAAGGAATTGTTGAGCCGGCATCTCGAATCGACGAAGACTTGGCTCGCTAAAGCAGAATCGAGTTTACAAGCGGGGGAACGGGTGACGGCCAGCCCTTCGTTTCCAAATGCTTTGAAGCCGTACACGAGCCACCAGGATCCGACGATGCTCTACAACGGTATGATCCATGCCATCGTCGGCTACCCGATTCGTGGTGCGATCTGGTATCAGGGCGAATCGAATCACAACGAGGGAATGCTGTATTTCGAGAAGAAAAAGGCGTTAATCAACGGATGGCGTGAGCTTTGGAATCAAGGTGATTTTCCGTTCTACTTCGTTCAGATCGCCCCGTACCAATACGGCAACGAAGACAGCACGATCTTGCCGCGATTCTGGGAAGCTCAAGCCGCGGTTCAGTCGCTGCCCAATATCGGAATGGTTGTCATCAACGACATCGCAACGCTAAACGATATCCATCCGCCGAACAAACAGGACGTCGGAGAGCGACTGGCGTTGTGGGCGCTCAAGCATGACTATGGGAAATCAGAGGTCGTCGCGGCAAGTCCTTCGATGAAATCGATGACGATCGAAGGTGATCAAGTAATCATCGAGTTTGAAAATACCGGCGGAACGCTGAAGACACGCGATGGTCAGCCACCGTCTCATTTTGAATTGATTGGCAACGATTCCTATGGCTTTCAAGACGCTACAGCCACGATCGATGGCAATCGTGTTTCGCTTCGTTCCGCTAGCGTTTCTAAGCCGACCGCGTTTCGGTTCGCATGGCACAAACTTGCCGAACCAAACTTGACCGGCGCAACCGGCCTACCCGTCGGTGCATTTCGTGGCGGTGAAGTTCCCGAATTTCCGACCACGGCGGCGATCGAACGTGAGTTCACATTGGTCTATGACTTGAACCTTAAAACGCTTGGTCGCTCGATCAGCTATGACGTCGACAAAAGTGACCAAGTCGGAACTTTCGACCGAGTCGGTTATTTGGTCGAACTGACACCGAGTGAAGGCGAAGGGCAAAAGGTCTTTGTCGCAATGGATGCGTTTACCGATCAAGCCAAACTGCTGGGCGTCCCAACGATCGACTCGGGGGCCGTGTTTCAACAGTCGGTCAGTAATCTGGACGTCTTTTCCAACCAATCGTCGATCACCGGCGGACGCTCGATCGCGACGGGAAACATCGAATTTTGGCCAAGCAACTATGGCCAACGAAACCGGAGTGGTGTCACCGGGGCGTCTAATACAGCGTACGACTTTGGTGACGACCCGGGACCTCCGAACGATGGTTATGGATCGATGCAAGTTCATAATCCGGGTGCGAAACAAACGATCTTCGCGGTCAACAATTGGAAGTCCGGAAAGAATGCGGATCTTGGCATTGGCAATCGCGATGCCGAACACTCCGATTGGACATTCAGCTCCAACGCGTCGAGCTACGCCAAGGCACGACTGCGGGTCTATGTTCGTCCCCGATCAGACGCGGCCGAGTGATCGACCGTTTTAGTCCGGCCGGTCGTCATCCGGCCAGATGTCATTAAATTTTCGCGTTATCGACGCTATTCCAAAAAGATTTTTCGGCAATCGGATAAAGTGAACCTGCTATTTGTGGCAGTCTACTTGTCCATCATCTATATCTAGCTTGCCCCGCGCGGCAATTTCGCTGCGTGGTTTCCGCGACACGTATTTGAGACAAGTAATGGTGCAAAAAAGTTTCTCTCTAGCGCTCGTTGCCGCGTTTGCCTCTCTCACCGTCTACATGCCTGTTCTGGCCGCCGAAGAAAGCGACGAGCCTAAGTACACGATCAAGCAGGTGATGAAGGAAGCGTTCAAGGGACCGCTGGTAAAGAAAGTCGTTGCCGGTGACGCTTCTGATGAAGAAGTCAAGAAGCTTCATGAGATGATGGTTGCGATGACCAAGAATACACCCAAAAAGGGTGACGAAGAAAGCTGGAAAAAGCTGACGACGGCGCTTGTCAAAGCGGCCGAGGCAGTCAAAGAAGATAAAGAAGACGGTGTGGCGATGCTTAAGAAAGCAAGTAACTGCAAAGCATGCCACAGCGAGCACAAGTAGTCTTTGCTAAACAGCGATTTCTTCGTCATTTTCATTTCGGCGCTCGCGTATCGATTCGACACGCGAGCGTTTTTTTGTTTGTTCTTTGCTTGGGTAGGCACTGATTTGATTAGCGGTGATAATCGGCGGTTATGACTAAAATCAACTCTCAATCCGTCATCGATTTTCATCGCCGTCTCGGCTCCACGCCGTCGGGCGACTCCACGACGTTTTGCGTGTGGGCCCCGCACGCTTCGCAGGTCACGATCGACATTGTCGGCGGTCCCACCGGTGTCAGGATGCGGCGGCGTGAAAGCGGATACCACGATGCCGAGGTGGCCGGCGTTGTCGCGGGAGCAAGATATTTCTACCGTGTCGACGGTGGCGACCGACGTCCGGATCCGGCGTCACGGTTTCAGCCCGAGGGCGTTCACGGCCCCAGTGAAGTGATCGACAGCGAGTATCGATGGACCGATCAAAACTGGAAGGGCGTACGGCGGGATGACTTGGTGATCTATGAAGCGCACACCGGCGCGTTCACCGAAGGCGGGACATTTCAATCTGCGATCGATCGCCTGCCGGAGTTGGTCGATCTCGGTGTGACAGCGATCGAGTGGATGCCGGTCGCGGCATCTGCGGGCCGGTGGAATTGGGGGTACGACGGAGTCAACTTCTTTGCGCCTACCGAAGCGTACGGAACGCCCGATGACTTTCGGCGGTTTGTCGATGCAGCGCACGGGGCCGGTTTAGCCGTCCTGTTAGATGTGGTCTACAATCATGTCGGCCCGGAAGGCAACTACCTGAACGAATTCGCCCCGTATTTTTCCAAACGCCATCATACGGTTTGGGGGGAAGCCCCGAACTTTGATGATCCCGAATTTGGTGACGAAGTTCGGCGTTACTTTATCGCCAATTCCATCTATTGGCTGGACGAGTTCCATCTCGATGGACTGCGAGTCGATGCGATTCACTGCATGATGGACGATCGCGAACCACACGTCGTATCGGAGATGGCCCGCGCCGTGGGGCAGTGGTCACAAGCGACAGGCCGTCCGGCGTTGTTGATCGCCGAATCCAATGTGTACGATCCGGACATGCTGGTCGAACAAAGCGACGGTGGTTTGGGCTTTGATGCGATGTGGTGTGACGATTTCTTGCACAGCACCTTCTCCGTGTTGCGTCCCGAAGAGCAACTGACCAATCGTGAATATCGCCCGCAGAGCGACTTGGCCCAAACGCTGCAGTTCGGATATGTCTACGAAGGGACGATGCGGGATCAACCCGAGCGTCGAACGCTTGACAAGCGTGTGGAAACACACGGCATGGTGTACTCGATCCAAAACCATGACTTCATAGGGAACCATCCACTGGGCGAACGACTGCATCGTCTGACATCACACGATGCTCATCGAGCCGCGGTGGCGCTGATGACGTTGTCTCCAGCGATCCCGATGTTCTTCATGGGGGAAGAGTTTGCTTGTGAAGCACCGTTCTGTTTCTTTGTCGATTTCGGCGACGATCACCTGCGGCAAGCGGTCGTCGAAGGTCGCCGAAGAGAATACCCTCAGCATGATTGGGATGCGGGCGTTCTTCCGACCGATGAAGCCGCGTTCACAAGGGCCAAGATCGGTCGCCGAGAAGACGGTCATACCGAGACGTTAAACTGGTACAAGCAGGTAATTCGTTTGCGACGACAGTTTCGCGACTCGGGTTTACTGGTCGACGACTGTCTGGAAGTCGACGTCGATCAAGAACGACAATGTTTCGTTCTTCGTTATCGCAACGCGGCCCAGATTCTGACCGTCGCGGTTCGTCTTTGCAGTGGCGCGATTGACAATGCAATTGCATTTGACGTTGATGGAGACGTGATCGCCAATTCCAAAGGCGGCGATTTTGGCGGCACGCTCGCGCCCAACCAAGCGGTGGTGGTTTTGAAAACGCTCGCCGCGGGCGGTATCGCCGACGACGCATGAAATAGCTAGCCTTAGGCCGGCGGTTCTGAATGGACCGTATTGGCGCTATCCACCGTTGCGTTTCAGTCACGGGGGCAAATACTTGTCGGCCGATCGGTCCGACCCACGTTTCTTATTGGGCCATCGCAATCATGGCTACACTTGCACTTTTTGAACAAGCGCTAGCAGTTCCTGATCGACCACCATTGGGGATTCGGTATCGGGGTTGAGGTACAACCCATGCTCCGGCGGCATGTATTCCAGTAGGGTTTCGCCACCAAGGATGTAACCGCCGATCTCCTCGTCTTCTTCGTATTGATCTCGTCGCAGATCAATGAAGTTGCGGGCGGCCTCATCGCTGGTGAACGCCACCAGCAGATCCATGCCGTCGACTTCGGTGCTGAAGACATTCGCCGCGCCGTCTTCTTCGGAATCGTCCTCATCGTCTGCCACAGCCAACAGAACAAACTCGGCCTGGGCCATCATTTGCCGGACGAGCGCCGCGTCGCGTTTTTCGACGGCATCGACAAATTGGGATTCAAACGACTCGGACATCGGAGTCCTCGGAAAGTTCATTGGAGTGATGGAATAAAATGCGGGCCGGTCGGCGCCATATGCCGCACTTCCGACTCATCGGCAGTTTACAGCAAGTTGCAGTATCTGATGCGGCGTCCCCCCCTACAAGTGCTCGGCCGAGCCAATTTACTTGTGACCGGATAGAAATCGTGTAGCCTATCGGTCGGCTAGCTCTGATTCGACGGTCGCCCGATTCGGCCTTCGTTTGGTACTAATGAGTCCCTCCGCCCCGCTATCGCCCGTTCGCTATCCGGCCCACTCGTCTTCCAGGCGATCGCTAGCTAGCGGTGCGTTAGCGATCCCACCGCCCAGCCCTTCTACATCAACGGTTACCTCGGTATGACACTGCGTCGTCAGCGTTCGCCTCGGCGAATTTCACTCGGCCGTTCGTTCTTGGCCCTCTCAGCCCTCGGCATGTTTCTTTCGCCGCCGGTAATCTTCGCGGCGGACTCGAGCGGTTGGTCAACGAAGCGAATTCATCAGAGTTTCCATGCCGAGGGAGCATCGCGGGGGGACATCGATGGTGATGGGATCGCCGATATAGTGGCCGGTCCGCTGTGGTTTCGCGGACCTGATTTCGATCAACACTTCGAACTCGCACCGCCTCGCGAATTCCCGGTCGAAGTTTATAGCGATCAATTTTTTAGTCACGTCGTCGATGTCAACAACGACGGCGCAAACGATGTCCTCGTGGTCGGCTTTCCCGGTCAAGCGGCGCGTCTGTATCTCAACCCCGGACCCGGAAAGTTGGTCGATGGCTCGGGGGACACGCATTGGCAGATGAGCGAGATCACCGGCGGCGTTGATAACGAGTCGCCTGCGTTCTGCGAAGTGGTCCCCGGGGGACTTCCTGAAATCGTTTGTGGCAACCAAGGTCGTTATGGTTTTTTCCAAGCCGGTGACGACGCGACACAGCCTTGGACGTTCCACGCGGTGACGCGTCCCGGTGCTTGCGGAGGTCGCTTCGCACATGGACTCGGCGCCGGTGATGTCGACGGGGACGGCCATGTCGATTTACTTGACAAGGTCTACTGGTGGAAAAATCCCGGTACCCAAAAATCCGGCACGCAAAAATCCACTGACCCTAAAGGCGACCAGCCCTGGCAGCGGCAAATTTGGAATACCGACCGACTCGGCGGAGGCGGTGCGCAGATCTGTGTTGTCGACGTCGACGGAGACAATGATGCCGACTTGGTCACATCACTAAACGCGCACGGTTGGGGGCTTGCTTGGTTCGAGCAAACCGAACCGGGGCAGTTTGAATATCACAACATCATGGGGCAAGCTTCGACCGAAAACGATTATGGCGTCGCGTTCAGTCAGTTGCACGTCGTCGCCATGGCGGATATCGATGGTGACGGACGTCAAGACATTGTGACCGGAAAACGCTGGATGGCCCATCGCGGTAAAGACGCCGGCGGATTGCAAGAACCGGTTCTGTACTGGTTCCAAAATGTCAAAACCGACTCGGGAATCGAATTCGTTCCCCGCATGATCGATCATGATTCCGGCGTCGGTACGGATGTCTTGGTCGCAGACCTGAATGACGATCAGCGTCCGGACATCGTCTCGTGTAGCAAACGCGGGTTAGCGATTCATACGCAAGTCGACTCGGTGACTGCGTTCGTCCCTGAAAAATGGAATCTTCAAGAAGGACGCGATCAGTCCAAGTATGCCGATGGCTACACGCCGAAAGAGGCGGCCGAGAACATGATGGTTCCCGACGGCTTCGAAGTCGATTTGATCGCGGCCGAACCAGAACTTACCCAGCCCATCGCGATGTGTTTCGACGCGAAAGGCCGACTGTGGGTGATCGAAGGGCATACCTATCCGACCAAGGCGCCCAAAGGTCAAGGCCGCGATCGCGTGGTTGTGTTTTCAGATCAAGACGCCGACGGGTCATTTGAAACTAAGGACACGTTTATCGAAGGCATTAACCTTGCCAGTGGAATCGAAGTCGGGTTCGGTGGTGTTTGGATCGGTGCCGCGCCAGAGCTGCTTTTTATCCCAGATGCCGATCACGACTTGGTCCCCGACGGCGAACCACAGGTCCTACTTGATGGCTGGGGCTATCATGATACCCATGAAACGCTGAACAGTTTTACTTGGGGACCGGACGGATGGCTGTATGGGTGCCACGGTGTGTTCACTCACAGCAACGTCGGTAAACCCGGTGCTACGGATGACCAGCGGCAAAGGCTCAATGCCGGCGTTTGGCGCTATCACCCTACGCGACATCAGTTCGAAGTCTTCGCCCATGGGACCAGTAACCCTTGGGGTGTCGACTACAACGACGAAGGCGATTGGTTTGTCACCGCCTGTGTGATCCCGCATTTGTTCCACATGATCCAAGGGGCACGGTATCAACGCCAAGCCGGGAATCATTTCAACAGCTTTACCTACGACGATATCAAGACGATTGCCGATCACGCGCACTACACCGGCAGCATCGCCAGTCATGCGTTTTGGGGCGATAACAAACGTACCAAGCCGTCGGCCCCGATCGGCACATCGCTGCTCGGCGGAGGCCACGCGCATTGTGGGTTGGCGATTTACAACGGCGGGGTATTCCCGTCGCATTACAACGGCAAATTGTTGTTTCACAATCTGCACGGACACCGTCTCGTTCAAGAATCAGTGGATCGTAACGGCAGTGGTTACATCGGCCGCCATCGTCCGGATTTTGCCCTTGCCAAAGATCATTTAGAAATCGGCGTGGGCGTGATGGTCGGCCCCGATGGAGCAATTTACACGTCGGATTGGCATGACGTTCAAACCTGCCACAACCGAACCGACGAAGTGTGGGACCGCACCGATGGTCGGCTGTTTCGAATCCGCTATGGCGCGGTGCGACCAATCGAGATTGACCTGTGGGCGGCGTCGGACGAATTCCTGGTCGATGCACTCGTTAGTGACAATGGATTTATCGCCCGTCAAGCGATGCGGGTCCTGCAAGAGCGCGCCGCCGCAGGAACTCTGAATGCCGACCACGTCGCAAAGAAACTGCGGCGCGCGTTTTCCATCGCCTCATCACGCCGAGACCGATTGCGAGTCCTTTGGGCGACGCACGCCGCCGGTGTCCTAGGCGAAACTGATCTGCGTCAGATGATGACGCATAGCGACGAATATGTTCGCGGTTGGGCGGTCCATTTTGCCGGCGAAACATATCAAACCAAAGGCACCGCATCAGAATCCAGTTTCAAGTTCGATGCCGAAATCATTCAAGATTCCAGTGTGATCGTGCGGCGCTATCTCGCGAGTATCCTCGAACGTCTGCCCAATGATCGGCGTTGGGATATCGTCGAGACATTGGCTAAGTCCGCGATCGATGCTCATGATCACAATTTGCCGTTGATGGTTTGGTACGGTCTGGAACCGTTGATCGAAGATGATCCCGCACGGGCGCTAACGATCGCAAAGTCCAGCCCACTTCCCAATCTGGCGAGATTTGCGATCCGCCGGATGACGACCACACCTCAAGGTCGCGACGCGCTCGTTGATCGCTTGGCAAAAGATAACAAGCAAGGTGACCAACTGGTGGTGTTGGAGGAACTTAACGCTGCCGCCGAAAGCCGCGCGGGATTCAAAATGCCACAAGGTTGGCCCGATGCCTTCAAAAACTTGGTCAAGTCAGACTCGCCACGTGTCGGTGAACTCGCCTTGTCATTTGCGATGCGAGTCGGCGATGCGAGCGTGTTCCCACGCTTCCGTGCGATCCTCTCCGACCGGTCAGTTGCAGCCGAGAAACGTCTCGAAGCCCTCGCGTCACTGCGGACCGCCAAAGATCGTGATTTGCCGGCGACACTGTTGTCGCTGCTGGACGACCCCGCGGTCAACGAAAAGGTCGTCGCCGCGCTCGCAGATTTTGACACCGAATCGATTCCGGCAAAGCTGCTCGAAGCTCTGCCTCAACTGTCCGAGTCGGCGAAGGTATCCGCCTACAGTACCCTCGTCTCGCGACCTCGATCGGCAACGCAATTCGTCGCCGCGATGGAATCAGGCGAGGTCGATCCTGCGACCATCCCGGCGTTTATCATTCGCCAGGCAATCTCGCTTGGCGATCAATCGATCAATCAACGACTTGAGAAAACTTGGGGAAAGATTGCCCAGTCGAGTGAAGAGATGGAAGCGGAGTACAGCAAATATCGTGCAATGCTAAAGCCTGCCGCGATCGCATCGGCGAGTGCGTCACGCGGACGTGTACTTTACGAAGCCAATTGCGGAAAGTGTCACAAGCTGTTTGGGGTCGGTGGTGACATCGGTCCGGACATCACGGGAGCCAACCGCAGCAAACTCGACTACCTGCTCGAAAACATTCTCGAACCGAATGCCTTGATCGGTAAAGCCTATCAAGTGCAAAACTTCTTGCTTGGTGATGGCCGTGTGGTCAGTGGCGTCGTCAAATCAGAGAACGACGATGCCGTCACCGTTCAAACGGCAACCGAGGTCGTTATCATTTCGCAAGACGACATTGAACAGGACAAGCTGTCAAACGTATCGCTAATGCCATCGGGGCAACTGCAGCCGATGACGCCGGGACAAGTCCGCGATTTGTTCAAGTACCTCATGTCACCGACCCAGGTTGGCTTGCCCGGCGCAATGGACGCGTCATCGCGTGTCGTCGGCCCGGCCGGCAGCATTGTGATCGAAGGCGAGATGCTTTCCGATACCGAAGTCACCGCCGGCAGCACTCGGCCGCAGCCGATGAGCGGATTTGGAAAGGACTGGTCCGGAAACGAGCAGCTTTGGTGGACCGGCGGCAAAGTCGGGGCGACGTTGACGACGGAGTTGCCATTGGCAACCGAAGGCAGCTTCGACATCGAATTGCGTCTAACGAAGGCAAAGGATTATGCAATCATCAAGGCAGAATTGACCGACTCGAAAGGCAAGAAGGCCATCAAGGAAATCGACCTGTATTCACCCAACGTCAGTTTGGCGGAATCGGTGCGTTGGAAAAGTGTCGTGATCGACGGAAAAAATCCGGCAAAATTGCGACTGACGATTTCCGGGGCAAACGCCAAGGCGATCCGTTCGTATATGTGCGGCATTGACTACATCATGGCGTCTCCCCAGTAGCGCTGGCAATCGCGGCGTTGGTGACTGTGGCAGTATCGGCTGCTCCAGGTAACGCCGTAGGAATACCAAGCGGGGGGGCGGCCGAAACCGATCGTTGGGATCGTGATCCGAAAAAATCGTGGCCAACGTGCGGATTCGACTCGCCGATGACGCTTGCTAAGATGACGGGCACGTGGAAGCGAAACATTGCTTCCACGGCTCTTCATTTTTTTCCATTCGTCGCGGGTTCCGAGAAGGAGCTTTTGTACGTCATCATTTCACCTCCGCGACGGGACATTTCCTTCGTTTTTGCAGAGGATTGATTCTGTGATCGCAGAAAAAACAGTCCAAATCACTTCCGATCGGCCAACCAGGACGGGCGACACGGACACCGATCGGCCAAGCATGGCGGTCCAGACTCCTGAAACCAGCCCGTCGGAGGCTGAATGGCTGGAGTCCTTGGCCGCCGACATTCGCCGTGATGCGAAAGATCAGGCGCTGTTCTATCTGGTCCGTAGCAATACCGGGTACGACGGCGAATAAAGTCGCTTGCCCGAAAAACCAAACGCAAAACGCAATCGAGTCCACCGGCTCGGTTGCGTTTTTTTGTGCTTCATCGACTCATTGAGTCGGCGGTTGTTTTCTTGTCACTAAACAGATGTCACCCCACGGAGGCAGGCGATCGCTTTAAAAAATTTTCTTAGGACGCCCCAAGAACGGGAATTTCGAGCCGAACAACTGGGTGAATCGAGCCATGACACCCTCGGCTCCTGTCCTACGACACATTTGGGGAACCCAATTCATGTTGAAAAAAGCCATCGTCGCCGGCGGCGCCGTCGCACTGTTGTCCAGTTTGGCAGTCGGTGTACCGCTGGCAAGCTACACGAAGTGTGGCGTGAGTTACTTGAAGGAATCAGCCAGTGAAGCGGTACCACTGGAGTGGAAGATCAAGCAAGCACGGCAGATGATTGCCGACTTGAAACCCGAGATCACCAAAAATGCGAAACGAATCGCGACCGAAAAAATTGAAGTTGTGCGATTGCAAAAAGAGTTTGAAGAAACACAAACGAAGCTTGTCAAAGCTCAGTCGGACATTGAACGCTTGACCGACGATTTGCGAGGCGGCGACCAACACTTTGTCTACGCCGGACGAAGCTATTCGTCTAACCAAGTGAAGGAAGATCTTAAGAATCGATTCAAACGATTTAAAACTCGCCGCGCGACTGCGGACAAACTGCAGCAGATGCTTTCCGCTCGCGAGTCTTCGCTGGCGTCCGCCGAAACTCGGATGGAGGAAATGCTGAACGCGAAGCGGCAATTGGAAGTTGAAATCGAGAACTTGCAGGCTCGCGTCGGGGCATTGCGTGTCGCCCAGACGGCGAGTGACTTGAACTTGGATGACAGTCACCTATCGCAAACGCGTCGGTTGCTGGACGAAATTGCGACCGATATTGACGTCAAAGAAGAAACCATGCGAGTCGATGTCGAGTACTTCGGTGGGATCGACTTGGATGAGCCCAGTGACGAGCACTTGCTCGATGACATCGCGACCTACTTCGGTGACCAAGAACAGTCGTCGGAACTGGTTTCGATCCAAGTCGACTGATCCGCCCTTTGCGTCTCCCTTCCCAATAGTACTTGATGAATTCAATGATCCGTCCGACCGAGTCTTCACCGCGAACCGACGCTTGGCGTCTATGGATTGATCGCTGCGGTGGATACGCCGTGTTCGCGGCGGATCAATTGACGATCGGCGGCGTTCGCCAGCAGGGGAACTCGGCCGAGGTCGCGGTACAAACGGATTGGCGGCGAATCGAAGGGACATTGATCCGCCACGGCGGAGATTACTTCTGGGGGCCGGTACCCGAATCACGGGCACCGGCGGCGGCAAACGCGACGGGCGATGCTTCACGAACGCCATTGGGAGTGGGGCGACAATTGTTGGCCGATGGAAGCCGGTTGCCGATTGATGGCGCCGCATCGCTGCGGATTCGAAAACCGTCGGTATTGTCCGCGTCAGCCGTGCTGGAACTCGACCCGCCGCATCGGTTTGCAGACCACGTGGACCAGATCTTGATTGCCGAAAAGACGTTGCTGATTGGGCCGACGGCTGCCAACCACATCCGCTGTGCCAGCTTGGACGTTTCGGCGGTCTTGGTGATCCGCGACGGGATGTGGAAGGCGAAGCTGAACCGAACAAGCGAACCATCGCGTTTTCTCGCGTCGGAAACGCCGCGCGAATTAGTGGACCTGATTCCTGGCCGGCGTGTCTCGCTCGGGCCTTTGGACATGATGTTGGAAGAAGTATGAACTCGCTCGCACCAGAACCTCGTACAGATTCCTGCGGTCCGCGCCACGCGAAAGGACGCAGCGTTCCGGGATATCCGGCTTCGGAAACTCAGTCGGCGAAACTGTCCGGGGACGGCCCGGGGCGTCGCGAAAAGTGCTGTTTTCGAAAAATGAACCTGTTTGAGGCTGTTTTTGGGTCTCTTAAACCGAACAAAAGTCCGCTCGTTCAGATCGGATCGGCGCAGAGTTCAAAGCAAACGCGTGACGGCGGCGCGATCAACGATAAAATGGAGCTCGCCGAAACTTCGGCAGGGCAAGCGGCGGGAACGTTCCCCCCGAGAGTCACTGCCGGGAAATCGGCCACCAGCTCTTCCAGCGCATCGAAATCTATGTCCTTCACGTTTCCACCGGGTGCACAACCGCTTTCGCCGTATACCATTCGGCGCGGGGTCGGTGTCGGCGGATTCGGTGAAGTCTACTTTGCCGTCAGCGAGGCTGGCAAAGAGGTTGCGCTCAAGCGAATTCAACGTAACCTGGAAGTCGAGTTGCGAGGGGTGTCGCAATGTCTAAATCTAAAGCACCCCAATTTAGTTTCCTTATATGACATCTGCCGCGACGGTGACGGTGGCTCTTGGGTAGTGATGGAATATGTCGCGGGGAACAATCTCCGCGAAGTACTCGATCAAAACCCGGCTGGCTTGCCCGAATCAGACGCACGTCAATGGTTTGCGGGGATCGCCGCCGGGGTTTCGCACTTGCATGGCGCCGGGCTCGTCCACCGCGATCTCAAGCCGGGCAATGTTTTTGACGACCTGGGAATCGTCAAGGTCGGCGACTACGGCCTCAGCAAATACATCAGCGCGTCTCAACGCGGCGGACATACCGAAAGTGTGGGCACGTTCCACTACATGGCACCCGAAATTGGACGTGGGCAATACGGGCGAGAGATCGATATTTATGCGCTCGGAATCATCTTGTATGAGTTATTGACCGGACGAGTCCCCTTTGACGGTGAAAGTTGTCACGAGATCATCGTCAAGCACCTGACGGCGCTGCCAGATCTTTCCGCAGTGGCGTCGCCTTATCGTGAAGTCATCGCCTCGGCTTTGGACAAAGACCCCACCAAACGGCCCGCGACGGTTGCCGATCTGATTCGTCCACTTGAAATCGGTGCGCCCAGCGCTGCCGTTCTACCCGGCCTTCACCCCAATCAAGTCAACGGCGTGGATACCGCGAAGACAACCGCTCAAACGAAGGGGGCAGTCAAAGCCAAGTCTCAGCTTCACGAGCCGGTTGCCACAGTCGCCGCCACATCTGTCACAAGGCCTCCTTACGAGCGGCCCGGTGAAGAACCGTTGCTCCGTGCGATCCGCAAAACAACGTACGACTTAGGGCTGTGGTGGCAGTCACTCGAGCAATCGCCTCGTTCACGGTTTTGGATCGGAGCATTTGTAGCGTTCATCCTGTTTGTCAACACCAGTTGGTTGTTACCGGTGTTGTCCGTCCTTGCGGCGATTTATGTTCCGTACTACATCATCCGCCAGATGGTGCTGCACACCAACGAGCAGCCCAGTTATGCACGTGCCCATCAGCTCGCGTCGCTTTCGGCAAAGCCCAAACGACCAAAAAGCAAGCATGAATGGAAGACCGAGGTTCGCAATACGTTGCGTGCGAAGCACAACCTCGTGCGTTTGGCGGAGTTGAATACGTCTTGGTTGGCATCGTCTTTGACGGTGCTTGCGATGGCTGTCGTCGCTGGGGTCATTGGCCTTCGCAGTGGGGACGTGACAGCGATCGAACTCGCCCCGTTCTTTTGGATGGCTTTGGTCGTCCTCGTCGGGGCCCAAGGCATTTTATTGTTGGGCAAGTTATGGGAACGCGACGAAGGCGAAGGCCTACCACGCCGCTTGGTGCTCGCCGGGATCGGGGCACTGGTCGGTTGGTGGGCGTATTCACTGACCGATTTCTTTTTGTTGTCCACGATGCCGGCGCAAAGCGATTGGCTACAAGGTGACCTTCCTCAAGCGCTTTATCATGAAAACGGAACCGTCCGGGCATCCGGGATGATGGCGCACTTTGCGTTGTTGTTCGGGGGCATCCGATGGTGGAAAACCGTTGATCCTTTGCGCCGCACGCGTCTAAGTTTATGGGCCGTCGCGGTCACCTGCGTTGCCGCCTGGGGCGTCCATCAATTGCTGCCCATCCCGCAGCCGATCGGATTATTGGTCGCAGGAGGTTTGGCGATTGCCACGCAGATGTCCGCCCCATGGATCAACCCGCGTTCCTACGAAACCGAAATCGCACGTTTCTCAGATCGGCAAACCGGCCGCCGGAAACGTGACACTCGGGCCAATGACTCGCTTGCCATGGAGGTGAATTCATGAGGCAGTTATTTCCCGCCATGACCGCAGTCGCCGTTGTCGCCTTGGTCGCGAGTGTCGGCTATGCGGAAGTGGTTCAAGCCGACAAAGCGGAAGGAACGTTGGCGATCACCGAAACACCGAGCACACCGACTGAGGACACCGAAACACCGGGTGCAGGAAACGAGGTGAAAGCGAACCTAGACGAAGAAAAAGAAACCGCGCGAAAGTCTGGCGTAAACGATTCGCAAGATGAATCCGACGGCAAACACAGCAGTTCGTCGCCCTTGTCAGTGGCCCCGATGACCCACGTGACGTATCCCGACGATTGGCCGCAGTGGGCCGACGCCGAACCGAGCCTTTCCGGTAGCGTTCATACTTGGCCGGTCAGCACCGGGGGCTGTAAATCAATCGAACAGTGCGAAGAGAAACTGGTCGCGCTGCTGCGTGCCAATGTCGCACTTTACATCAAAGAATCGACCGGCTGGATCTCCGACGGCTCGTTCCTAAGTGACCAATGGATCGACGACGAACTGATCGTTCGACGTTACGTGGGCAAGATTGTCAAGGGCGACGAAGAGCTTCACGAAATTGCGGTCGAACTGGAGTTTGACAGCGAAGTTCGGGCGAAAATTAAGCGGGCGATGAATAACGATCAACTGGAAGATCGGCTCCGTGCGAGTAGCGGATTGTTTGTCATTGCCCTGATAGGGCTATGTTGCAGCGGTGGTTTGCTGGGCGTGATCAGCCGCCGGTTCGCGTAGCGCGACTCCGCCCGCGTCGACCTGTGGTGACGCTAGGAATTCTATAAATCAACGCGTTCAAACGTGGGGTGGGATGGTGACGATCGATCTGTGACCTACAATGAGGCGTTGACGCCCGCGAGCTGGTCCGGTTGAAGAGACGTACGCGAATCAATCCACTGACCACCACCGAAGTAGAAATGATGACAGACGATTCCGCCCCGGTTTACACGGCCGCCGATGTCGGTGCCGACAGCATCCTTCTTGTCGACGATACCGTGATCTTGCGGGATCGGTTGGCGATGGCCATGCGGCAACGCGGTTTTCTGGTGCAAACCGCGGGAAGTTATGACGAAGCAGTCGAAGTGTTCCATCACTCGCCAACCGACTTGGCCGTGTTGGATCTGCGAATGCCCGGACGGTCCGGATTGGATTTGTTGCGAAAATTGCTGCAGCTGAGTCCAAACACACGCATTATCATGCTTAGCGGATTCGGCAGTATCCCCGCCTCGATTGACGCCGTTCGAGCCGGTGCGGTGAATTTTTTGAGCAAACCTGCTGATGCAGACGACATTCTGGCCGCAATTACGCGGGGCGATGATCCCACCGTCCCGACCGGTGAAGTCAGTTTCCCGGCTCCTTCGTTGGCACGAAACGAATGGGAGCACATTCATCGCGTGCTCTCAGACTGCGGGGGAAACATTAGTGAAGCGGCACGTCGTTTAGGCATTCACCGTCGCTCGCTGCAGCGGAAACTTCGTAAACGGGCTCCAGAAGATCCGGCTAGCCCCGAGGTAATCGAAAACGACCCGACGGCACAGTAGGCTGTAGAATCAGTGGCGTTGATGCAGACCTTCGGTAGCTATCGAGACGCACCCGCCGTCGGTTGCCAATCGATCGGTCATGATGGCTTAATGTGTGGCTAGGGCCAATGTTTGGAAGTGGCTCATAATCCGACCGGTGTTGGCTGCGGTTAATTCACCGAAACCGTGGCCGACGCCATTCGACTGCTCCTAGTTTCATCGCTTGACGAAACATCAAGATCATTCGCTAAGGCTGACCGGAGTGTGATCACGTTGATCGATCAAGGCTCGAAGTTGATCGACTGCGATCCCTTCTTCACCGAGGATCAACAGCTCGGGGCGTTGGATTTCTTTCGAACGCTTGCGTTGTAGCCAGCTTTGTAATAACTGCAGTGCTTTGAGTTGGCGTTCGTCCGAGGTGCTTGACGTTACCACGTCGAAGGTAAAGTCTGCCCCTCCCGGCAACGATTGAATCGAGCGTCGCGCGATCAATCGAATTGCTTCGTAGTCATCGTCGACAAGGGCGGTCAAGAATGGCAATTGCCACTCGTTACCCGAAGCGATCTGGGCATGTTCCCAACCCATATGCCAAGCGGCAATCGCCCGCTGGCCGGCGTCCGAACGCGTCAGCCAAATGATCGAAGCGGCGATCGATGATTCGACCGGGTCAAGCGTTGGTGGTTCGATGTCGTACCACTGATCTAAGTGATCGGCCGACCAGGCTAACGTTTGGTCGAGGTGGCACAAATTGCAGGCGTTGGGACGTTTCGCGGCATGGTCTTTCCCAACATCGGGGCTGCTGATTTGGTGGCTACGAATCGCTTTCAACAATCCGTACGTCGTGTGGGGCATGTGGCAATTATAGCAATTCGAACCAACCGATTCGGGGGCATGGTGAGTGTGCGTTGTTCCGTATTGCTGCGAGTCATGACACTGCGTGCATGCATCGTTGGCCAACGCTTTTTCGCTCAGTTGATCGTTGGCCCATTCCTTGATGGGACGCGTGTCGGACGCGTCTTGATGAAGATCGTGGCACGACAGGCAAGTCATTTCGCCGTTGAGGTAGCAAGGTGAATCGATCAAACCATTGTATTCACGGCCACTGACACGGATCATTCCGTCTGGATAGTACGTTTCGTTGAGTAGGGTATCCAAGTCGGGATAGTTCAGTGTCTTTCGTGTTCGTTCGAATTCGGGTGAATCGCGATGCCACACGCTATGCGTTTCGGTTAGATCTTTGCCGGGCCGGTATTGGTGTCCGTGTTCTTGAAACTGTAAGTCCATTCGTTTGGGATCGATGACCGAGTGGCACTGGCCACAGACTTGACCCGACCGAACTTTCGAAAGGTTGGCCGGGTTGACGATCGGATCCTTAGCGAGACGATTTGCCGATCCTTCATCTTCGAGCGATCGAGACGGTTGAGCGTGAAAGGCAAGGTGGTCGGCGCCGGGGCCGTGGCAAGCCTCGCACGAAATCCCGAATTCGCCGACATGTGTGTCCCATTGTCCGGAAGCAAGACGTCGCCCCTTTCGCTGTGTCGAATGGCACCCGCTACAGACATCGTTCCAGCGGCCCATTTCGAATGACGAATCGATTCCCGGTGGCACCAAGAACGCAGATTGCCGGGGAATCCATTCTCCCGTTTCGTTTAGGTGGATCAATGGGAACATGCCAACCAAGCGTTGTTCGCCGGTCGCGAACCAATAGACTTGCATGTGATGCGAGCCTGTGGTCATTACGACCGGTGCATCGATCAGCTTGCTTGGGTCTTCAGGGTCCGTTGTTACGACCGAACACACCCCGTCTTTCATCTGCATCTTGTACTGATGTCCAAGGTTGGTGATCGACACATCATCGAAGTCACCTAGCACGATCTCGGGATCGGCGACTTGAGTCATCGTGCTGTGATACGACGCTGCCCAAGTCGCATGATTGTTGGGGTGGCAGTCGACGCACGCGTCAGAACCCACGAACCCGTCTGTCGGAACTTCGATCGGTCGGAACACTTCCAGTTTGGCTAGCGTGACGTCCGGTGTATCGTCACTTGGTTGTTCCCCGGCACTGGCAGGCGGCACGGTCGTTCTCGCAGCGTTTGGCCGAGGCGACACGGTTTGATCGGGCGACGAATTCGAGCGTTCGCCTTGCCGTATCGTTTCGCTACTCCTCAATTCGCCGACCTTCGATGGGGCACTCTCTGGCGGATCAGATAAACTTTGCTCGGCGATCGGATTCACCTCACGCGGCATCAAGACGGCAAGGGCGGCAAGGCAGAGCACAGAGGCAGAGAGAAACATGACTCCACTGCGGAATCGAATTCCTAAAAAAACGCATACTGCCACGGCGAGGATCGCGATCGCAATGAACCAAGTTGCCATGGGAATGTTGACCTCGATGCAAATGATTCGAAGAAAAGGAGAGGTTTGACGAGGAGCGGGAGTTGATCTTGGTGGCCGCGATCGATGTGACCTCTTGAGGTTGTCCTCAAGATATCCTGTTCACCGCGGCCACAGTTCCGACTGGTTCTCAATGACCAGCATTCGCTGGGAGGGAGCAATGTTCGTAAACACTTGCCGTTGTCCGCTCGGCCAATCAACGACCAATTTGTCGATGACGTCCGCTTGGTGGATGCCGATGTGAATGACCGCTTCATTTTTACCAAGGTAACCATCGCCGGTCTGAGCCCAAGCAACGTGCCGCTTTCGACCGGCGGTCAATTCTATTCTGGTTCCGATCGCGTCACGTTCCGACTTCGTCCCGATCAACTCAAGCATGATCGCTTGTCCGGTTGACTCGGTTTGGTTTTCGAGCAAGACGAAATCATCCACTAAATCAGTGATGGCAAGATCTAACCGACCGTCTTGATTGTGATCAAGGGTGACGACGCATCGACCGAGATGTTCTGCTTGGAAATAGTCATCGGATCCCTCGACGTCGATCGGATGGAAATGATTGTCCCGCCGCGCCAATATTTGGGTGGGCATTCGGAATGGTTTTCCTTTTTGGCGAAGGTCTTCGATGTGTCCATTGGCAATCACAAGGTCAAGACTACCGTTGTGGTCGTAATCGAATGCTTGGGTGCCAAAGCCCACCATCGGAACGGTTGCTTGGTCGAGCCCGAAGGCGATCGCCTGGTCGACAAACAACTCGTTGTCTTGTTGTAGATATAGATTCGAGCATTCGCCATTGAAATTTGTGATGTGCAAGTCGACGTGTCCGTTGCCATCGAAATCTGCGGCAGCGACTCCCATGCACGCCATCGGTTTGCCCCCGGTGCCAAAAGCGACGCCGCGTTGCACGGCAATCTCCGACCAAGTCGGATTTTGATCACTTGAATTCAGTTTCCACAAATGGTTTGGGTTTTGATCGTTGGCAACAAACACTTCGTTGGTTCGATCACCGTCCAGGTCCGTGATCAAAAGCCCTAAGCCGGTGCTGGCATCGGCCTCTGGGCGGCCCAGGGTCTGACGCTTCACCGTTCCATCGGATTGATGGACGCAGACTTTGGCGTTAGCAGGGCGAAAATGTTTTGGGCCGGGAAGCTTGATGGGCTCGCCAGAGGGATGATATTGAATTTCGTTGAAGACCGATGGGTCGTCGACATACTCGACTTCGCAAAGATCTGGCAACCCGTCGCCTGTTAGATCGGCGATTCCGATAGCCATGGTTACACTCGCTTGGTTCCAGTTTTCGGGTAACCTTGCGTCGTCAATCTCACGAAATGTTCCGTCGCCTTGATTGACCAAGATCCGATTGGTGCCGACGTTGCCAACGACAAGATCGATCATTCCGTCTTGGTTCCAGTCCCCAGCGGTGACGCCATGGGTGTATTGATTGTCCTCGCAATGCGCCGTCTTGCTGACCTCGATGAAGGACTGGTTACCGACGACAGTTTGGTCGTAAAGGTTTCGATACAACGAGTTCGAATGCAGGCTGACTCCGTGCGGCGGATCGCTACCGGCTTGGCCGAGATACAAATCGACTTTTCCGTCAAGGTCATAGTCCAGCGCCGCGACACCACTTCCGAGTGCTTCGAAAAGACGGAACTCCTTTTCGATCCGTTCGGGCCGATTGAAGTGTCGCATCGTGATGCCAGACCGTTTGGCGATATCGACAAACCTTGGCCGAAGCGGTATCGGATGGCTTGTTGGATTCCTTGACACCCTCGTTTCAGCAGGATCAGATTGGCGAGTCAACTCTCGGAGTCGCCGCTCTAACAGCTTCAGATCGACCGTGGCTGCAATCGTTTCCAGGGGAGGTAAGCTCCAATGGTTCGGATGACGCAACAACTGTTGTTTGTGTTTGGCCAAGACCGCGAGTTGGCGTGCTGTCGGCGCCGTCGCCTGAATCACGGTTTCTTGCCAAGCGATTGCTTCGACCGGTCGTCCAAGCGTCTTCATGACTCGTCCCATCTCGCGAGCGAGGTAGGGATTGGGGGGGCCACCGGATCCCATTTTGTAGGCCAATGCCTGGGACTCGTTAATCGACTTTTGATAGTCGCGAAGTTGATCTGCTTTGGTTTGTTTCTGCTGGGTGGTCAGGGCTTGGGTGAGCGCGGTTGCCGCTTCCATGGAGCCGGGCTCGCGACGCAACGCCTCGTAAAAGCAGCCGACAGAAGAAGGATCGTTTTGCTGTTCAAGCAAGCTTCCGATCGCGAGCCAGTAAGCGGGGTATCGCCGGAGTGACTGCGATGGTTCGGATGCCCATTGCCGAAGTGCATCGAAATCTTGGTTGAGCACCAGCAAGTAACCTTGCATCGCGACGGCAGCGGGGTGGCGTCGCTTCGTGAGTAGTTCGCTACGTTCAAGAACTAGTCTAGCTTCTCTGACATCGCCATTGGCTCGGAGGGCCGCGACAACATTGAGCACGCCGTTTTGTTTGACCGTTTGCGGGTCATCGATGTTGGGCTTTTCGCTGAATTGAACCCAAGTCAGCATCGGGTTGACCAGCGCGATCAGTTCGCGAAGCGTAAGTATCGATCGAGCAGCTAAGTAGCGCAACTGTTCGTTGGCGTCGAAACGAAATCCTTGTTCGTTAAGCATCCCGGCATACAATCGCCGTGCGACCAGATGGTCCGGGGCGCGTTTGACCGCGTCGGCTAACGTCTCGATCGCTTCCAGCGGCTCGGTGGAAAACAAAAGTTCTGCTGCCTGCATTCGAAATGCGATTTCATTGGAATCGTTGTCAGAAAGCTCATTTTTTGTGGCTTCGTCGGCAGCCATTGTGAGAAGGATCTCGGCGGCTTCCTTGAATTTGGATTGCCGTACGTTGATCCGAACAAGCAATTGGCGTGCTTGTTGGTGATCCGGCTGACGCAGCATCAATTGCCGAACCACTTGCTCTGCGGCCTCCAAGTCTCCACGCTCAAACGCTTGTTCGGCGGATTTGATTGGGGCAGCATCAGTTTGGGTGGCAACGTTTGCTTGGGTGGCAGCATTCGGGGCGGGCGAAGACGCAAAATTGTCTTGGGAATCGCGTCCACATCCACCAAGTGCAATAGGTAGCAGGACAGCGAAATAGCTGATGCAACGTAAGGCGAGTCGCATGTTGTTCTCTTAAAACAAAAAACCCTGCGTGCCGGTATCGACACGCAGGGCATCCTAATCGATATCTGGGCGTACCCGAGATTACTGGTTCAACGCTTCTTCAACAACTTCGTTGCTGGCACGAGTTCCCAAAGCACCCCACAAACCATAGGGGCTCTTCGAACCTGGCGACGAACCTGGGTAAGCCGCATTGGTTCCGCCGTGGTTTTGAACCACGGGGTGACGTGGGTCACCGGCTTCGACCGAATCGGTCATGAAGATCACCGCACCATCGCCCATCAGGACGTGTGCCCCACCTTGGTGACGGCTACTTGGCGGTTCAACACCGGTGTCGAAGTCGCCGCCGCCGCCCATACAAACCTCGCGGTTTGGAGGCAGGATGGTGGTGATACTGGTGTAAACGGGAACCGAGTCACACCAGCGGTAACCACGTTTCCAGTTGTTATTGCGTAGACCCGGATTGGTGTTTCCGACCGATTCGTCCCAGAAGCGTGGTCGTTCGGGATCGATCAAGCCAGCGTCCGCACAAGCACTTGGGCCGGCAGCACCATCGCGCCCGTGAATCGTGTTCCAACCGATTCCATAGTACGGATCGGTACGGATGTCGCGGTCACCAAGGCTGTTGGCGATCTCGCCGGCAGCGATCGTGTTGGACAAGCCGTCAAGGACGTCACGGAACTTCATGTAACGGCGGTTGTAAAAGAACCCGCGGTTACTGGCATTCGCACTGTTGATGTGACCCTGGTTCCAGGTGCCGCCTTGCCAGCGCCAGAACCCGTGGTTCACCCAGTCAGTCGAATCACCAATGTTTGCGGCGTAATTCGTACGCGCCATTCCCGGAGGCGGGATGCTTGGATCAGAAGGGCAACGAAGCGTTGGAATTTGAGTCATCCAAGGTTCGTAGTTGGTTGCCCAGGGACGCGGCCCGTTGGCGGAGAAGTCCAACGTACCGTCGCCGTCGCGGTCGTATGCCGAACGGATCTTGTCCCACAAGCCTTGTTGCTCCATGAACGACGTCAGCGGCACCAACCAGCTCAATCGGCGGCGGTTGTTGTCGGTGAAGTCAGTTCCGCCCGGATTACCGTTGCTGGTTTCGTGGAATGTACCGCCAGCTTGGGCCGGTAGGTTCTTAAATGCGGAATGATAATTGTGCAATGCCAAGCCAATTTGCTTGAAATTATTGCTGCAGCTCATGCGACGAGCCGCTTCGCGAGCAGCCTGAACGGCGGGTAGCAACAACCCCACCAGGATGCCAATGATCGCGATCACGACCAGCAGCTCCACAAGCGTGAAACCGGCGGTCTGTTTGCGTGTTCCCTTCATACACAGAACTCCAAAAGACGAGATGAAAAAGTGCGAGGGCAAATAACCCTCCCTACACATCATCCTATCGAAATTTCGTGGCACGTTAACGACAACTGAGCATTAGAAACTTGAAAAATGTGCAAAAACATGAGAACCCGCTCTTAGGGGTGGTGTTCGGCGGTTCAGCGAAGCAGCTTGCGTCCGTGCGAAAGCGACACCGTTTGTGTTTGATCTGACATTTCACGAAAAAACCCACCAGCATGGGGGTGCTGGTGGGTTGGTGATTGGATCGACGGAATTATCGCTCGATCGGTCTGCTTCGCCGGATGGTTGACCCACAGGACGGCGAATGCAACTGCGCTCTTTTTTGGAGAGCTTAGTTTTGCGAAGCGTCGTCAGCGTTTTCGCCGTACGATTCTTGCTCGTACGCTTCTTCAGCGGCCGCGTCCATTTCTGGGTCCTGCGGGACAACGTTGGTTTCGTTACCGCCGCATCCTGCGATAGCGAGGGGTGCGAGCATGACGGCCAAGGCAAAAACGAACTTCAGTTTGGACATTTAAGTCTCCAAGAAATCAAAAACAGTGATACCGAAGGATTTAGCAGAACACATCAAACATGACGATGCAATGTGGCATCCGGTTTTCGCAATCCTGCAAACCCGTGAAGTTTTAGGAACAATTACAATGAACTCAAGGCGCGCCGCTGACACCGATCCGTCGTGTTAGCTCCCTTCCTTCCAGCGTTGTCTTGATGTGACGCGTTCCGCATTTCCATCGTGTGTACCGCTTCGGCATCTTCGCTATCCCGCCAGACTCTCTCGATGAACTTCGCACTCATGTCTTCTGCTAAGCGAGCGTTGCAATCGTCCATTCGATCGACGCGGCCAATCTTGTTTGTGCTTGCGTTTGTATGGTTCGCCCCGTCGGCGACCGCGGATGAGATGCTTCGCTTCAACCGAGACGTTCGTCCGATCTTGACCGACAAGTGCTTTGCCTGTCATGGGCCCGATGCGCAAACCGTCGAAGGCGGGTTGCGATTGGACCTTCGTGAACAAGCGGTCGAAGACTCAGGAGCGATCGTCCCCGGCGATGCCGAAGCCAGTGAAGTCATCGCGCGCGTGTTCGCCGAAGATGCCGACTTGATCATGCCGCCGCCGAACTCGCACAAAAAACTGACCAACGCGGAAAAGAAAGTTCTCGCCCGCTGGATCAATGAAGGTGCGATCTATGAGCAGCATTGGGCGTTCGAACCGATGCGCCCCGATGCGCTTGATCGCGCGGAGTCAGTGACGATGGCGATCGATACGACGATTGATTCGAAGCTAGCTGAACTGAAGCTTTCCCCCGCCGAAACTGCCGATCCGGTGACATTGATTCGGAGGTTGTCGTTCGACCTTAACGGACTTCCTCCCAATCAAACCGATGTCGAATCGTTTGTCCGTGACCCCAGCAAAGCCAACTATGTTCGCTTGGTTGACCAGTACCTTAATTCGCCACGGTTCGGCGAACGAATGGCCGTCTACTGGCTTGATTTGGTCAGGTACGCGGACACGGTCGGCTATCACGGGGATCAAAATGTCTCGCAGTCTCCGTATCGCGATTATGTGATCCGGTCGTTCAATTCCAACAAGCCCTACGATCAATTCGTTCGCGAACAACTCGCCGGCGATCTGATTCCCGACCAGGATCTTCAGACCCTTGTCGCGTCAGGCTACAACCGACTGAACCAGACGACCGAAGAAGGCGGATCGCAGGCAAAAGAGTACTTGGCGATTTACTTTGCCGACCGTGTTCGTAATGTGTCGCAAGTGTTTTTGGGGGCAACGATGGGCTGCGCCCAGTGTCATGATCACAAGTACGATCCGTACACGACGCGTGACTTTTATTCGCTCGGCGCGTTCTTTGCCGACCTTGATGAACGCGGCGTTTACTCAGCCCGCAGCCGACCGCCAATGATTCCGGTTCCGACCGCCGAACAACAATCACAGATCGAAGCGATCGATCTGAAAATCGAGTCGCTACGGAAACAAACGGAACCACTGCGTCAGGAATTGTTACGGCGTTTTGCGGAATGGGAGGAAAACGAACTCGCGAACCTCGATCAGCCACGTTTGCAAACGACGTCGTTGGTCGACGAAGCCGAGCCAACCGGGGCGCGTTTGAGCGGCGAATGGAAGTTCATCGAACCGGACTTTCCGCCGCATTCGGGAAAGTTCGTTCGTCGCCAAGCGTCCGACGGGCTAACGCAACACTTTTTCGAGAAATTGCCCCAGCCCGTCGACGTTGAAACCGGAACACGATTTTTTTCTTGGGTGTACTTGGATCCCAAGTCTCCGCCCGATGCGATCATGTTGCAGATCAATGACGGCGACTGGAATCAACGCAAAGTTTGGGGCAGTGACGCGATCAGCTACGGTCGTCAGACCCAAAGCAATAATGCGTATCGCCGTGCCGGCGGATTACCCGAAATCGGAACCTGGGTACGGTTGGAGGTTGACGCCGACGAAGTCGGTTTGAAAGCGGGGGACAAGGTGAACGGTATCGCTTTCAGTCAGTTTGGCGGCAACGTTTATTGGGATGAAGCCGGCGTCGAGATAGACATGCGTCGTTCGGAGGCCTTTCGAGAAGCCATCGAGACCCCGGCCTCTGAGCGTCACCCAGATCAAACGAAGCAATTGCACGACACGTTTGTCGCCCAGACCGAACCGATGCAGGCTCATCTTCGTTCGATCGATCAACTTCAATCCTCGCTCGAAGCGATTCGCAAGCAGGCTCCGCAAACCGTGATCTCCAAAGCGGTCGATCCGCGTCCGATTCGCGTGCTTCCCCGAGGAAATTGGATGGACGATTCGGGGGAACTGGTGACGCCGGCGATCCCCGAATTCTTGGGACGTCTTGAGATCGGTGATCGACGTGCGACTCGATTGGACTTAGCCGACTGGATTTGTGATCCCAACAATCCACTGACGGCGCGGACGATGGCCAACCGGGTTTGGAAACTGTTGTTCGGTCGAGGGATCTGCCAAAGCGTCGATGACCTCGGCGGGCAAGGGACTTATCCGTCTTACCCGGACCTACTGGATGCGTTGGCGATCGACTTTGTGAGATCGGGATGGGACGTGAAACAGTTGATACGATCGGTTGTCTTGTCCGATGCTTATCAGCGTCGTTCGACCCCGACACCCCAACAACTCGCGGACGATCCGTATAACGAATGGTTTGCCCGTCAGGGGCGGTTCGGTTTGGATGCCGAGATGGTTCGCGACACCGCGTTGTGGATTAGTGGATTGTTGGTCGAGCAAGTCGGCGGTGAAAGCGTGCGGCCTTATCAACCGGCCGGCTATTACGCCCAGCTTAATTTTCCACGCCGTCAGTACGTCGCCGATCAAGGCGACGCTCAATACCGCCGTGGGCTTTACACCCATTGGCAACGCACGTTTTTGCACCCGATGATGAAGGCGTTCGATGCGCCCAGTCGTGAAGAATGCACGGCATCGCGTGCCAGATCAAACACGCCGCTGCAAGCGCTCGTTTTGCTGAACGATCCGACCTTCGTCGAAGCCGCGCGAGTGTTCGCCGAACGAATCATGCGCGAGGGTGGCGAAAACACCGAGGCGAAGATCGAGTGGGCGTATCAAATTGCGCTCTCCCGACCGATAGACGAGGCGATCGCCATGACGCTTCGGCAGCTTTTTCAATCACATCTCGCTCATTACCAACGCGATCATGGCGCAGCGATCGCGCTCCTATCCCAAGGTAACGCGGCGGCGGATCCTAATTTAAATGCAGCCGAAGTTGCCGCTTGGGCCAGCGTCGCACGCGTCTTGTTGAATCTCAACGAATCGATCACACGTTATTAATTCCATGCAAAATTCCGATCCATTTACATTGGCGCGGCGAACGTTCTTACGGCGGACCGGGATCGGTTCGGTAGCGTTTGCGAACCTGCTCTCACGTAGCGGGCTTGCCGATTTCGATCCTCGTCGTTCGTCTCATCATTCCCCCAAGGTTAAACGCGTCATCCACCTTTGTATGGCTGGTGGCCCAAGCCATTTGGAGACATTCGACTACAAGCCGGAGCTAGCGCGACTTGACGGGAAACCGATGCCGGAATCGGTCACCGCCGGACAACCGATCGCTCAGCTACAAGGGCGAGAGTTGAAAATCATGGGGCCACAGCATGGCTTTTCCCCGCGTGGCGAAAGCGGATTGATGATCTCCGACGTGTTGCCACACATCGGTGGTTTGGCCGATCAAATGTGTGTGATCAAATCCATGCACACCGAACAGATCAATCATGACCCGGCACACACGTTTTTTAACACCGGGACCGCGATCAGCGGGCGCCCGTCGATGGGCGCGTGGGTGCTATATGGACTCGGCGCCGAGACAGAAGACCTGCCCGGATTCATCGTGTTGACCAGCGAAGGCGGCGGCCAGAGTCAACCGATTAGTTCCCGGCAATGGCATTCGGGGTTCCTCCCCAGTCGGTTTCAAGGCGTACAGATGCATGCCAGCGGTAGTCCCGTGCACTATGTCCAAAACCCAGCCGGCGTCGATCGGTCGCGACAACGCGAGATCATCGACGCGGTTGCCTCCATCAACGCTCGTCGCAACGCGGATCTTCGTGATCCCGAAATCACGACGCGTCTGGCGGCTTACGAAATGGCTTTCCGAATGCAGGCGTCGGTCCCCGAATTGACCGACATGTCCGACGAAACCCAAGCCACGATCGATCGTTACGGGTGTGTACCCGGAGATGGTTCGTTCGCGAGTAACTGTTTGTTGGCTCGCCGCTTGGCCGAACGTGGCGTTCGGTTTATTCAGCTTTATCACCGCGGATGGGATCATCACGGCGGCGTCAAGAAAGGCGTTGAAACCACTTCGCGGCTGGTCGACCAAGCGACCGCGGCATTGGTTCTCGATTTAAAACAACGCGGTATGTTGGATGACACGCTCATCATCTGGGGCGGTGAATTTGGTCGAACCCCGATGGCTCAAGGGACCGGCCGCGATCATCACATCAAAGGCTTTTCCATGTGGATGGCCGGTGGTGGCGTGCGACCTGGATTTACCCATGGGGCGACCGACGAATTCGGATACAACGCTGTCGAAGACAAGGTGCATGTGCGTGACTTTCATGCCACCATGCTCCATTTATTGGGCATCGATCACAACCGATTGACTTATAAATTCCAAGGTTTGGATTTTCGTCTGACCGGTGTGGAAGAAGCGCACGTCGTCAAAGATGTACTTGCGTAGGAAGCGAGACCGCGATGTCCGGTGAAGCGAAAGACGGGAACCGTTCGGGCATCTCGCGATTAACGACGGTAATTCAACGTGTAATACGCTTCGGTGTGCAACAGCGATTGACCTTGCTGGTTTCGAACTCCTTTGCTGACCAATTCATGAACGTGTCCACGTTGCAGGCCATCGATGACCAGTTTCACGCGTCGGCGGTCATCTGAAACCGTGGCTGATTGGATCGTTGGTTTGGTGTGGTCGATTTCAGGGCTACCGTACTGGGAACGGTACTCGTACGTGTATGTTTCCAATGAATAGCTGGCGGGATCGCTTGCCGTTTTCTCGTCGACCGGCTCGGTAAATTCAAGTTCAAACCCATCGGCTTGCAATCGCATCGCAAGGATCTCGAACGGCGTTTTCCCCGTCCAATCCAGCCGTTCGATCGCAAAGTTGCGACTGCCGACGCTGCCCCAACCGCGGTTAGTTCCGCCGACGAACAATGCGCCCGTTTCGGTCATCTCAACGCCGACATTTCCGGATGCAAAGCCTGACCGAAATGGGAAGCAAACGCCCTGAACCTTTCCGTCGAACTCATCCAAATAGACACGCATGATCGTGCTGGCGGATTGATCGGCGACAAACAGTTGATTTTCGAATGGACCGAATTTGCCTGCGGTCGTATCACATGCGATTCCCGACGCACTCTTGCCCATCTTGCCGTAGGGAAACATGACGGTCGGAGGTTCCAGTTCTTTGATCCGTTCCATCTCCGTCACGATGCGCGAACCGCTTTGGGGTTCGGTCGGTTTCGGCCCCATCACGGACTGCGCTTGTTCATACCAACGGAATCCGCCCGGGTGACCGACGAAGCGATTTTCGATCAGCGGCTTCATCGAACAGGTCCCATTCCAGGGGCCTTGATTATCGGTGTAGTACAGGCGTCCCTTCGCATCGGCACCGATTCCGCCCGGCGATCGAACTCCGCTCGCAAAGGGAATGGTTTCGCCGTCGGAGGTGACTTTGACGGCCCAGCCACGGTACAGCACGTCGCTGTTGAACGATCCGGTCAAACACAATGTCACGATCAGGTTGCCATCGGCGTCAGGTTTGGACCCAAAAGCGTATTCGTGATAGTCAGCTGAGACACCCCATCCATCGGCGACCGTTTCAAATGTCTCGGCGGCACCGTCGCCATCGAAGTCTTGCATCCGAGTCACTTCGCAGCGCTGAGTCGCATAGAGCCATCCGTCGCGATACCCCAGGCTAAGCGGTTCGTGCAGGCCGCGCGTGTAGATCGAAAACTGTTCGGCGGAAACACGATCGGCCAACGGGCGATCGATTAAGAAAATGTCACCGCGTCGGCTACACACGGCTAGCTTGCCGTCCGGCATCATTTGGAATCCGCAAGCTTCGATGACTTCACCAAGCGGGGGCTCGAAAGTCGTGATCTTGTAGTAGTCGGATTCTTGAGGTGCGTTGGGGGGCGCCTGCGCCATCACCAGGCTCGCGATAAGGCAGAGGGCGAGCGATAGTCCGCTTCGAAAATCATTCGATGTGGAAGCAATCATGGTTGCGATCAGATGCAAAGGTAAAGTGGAAAAAAGTCGGGCGGGCAGAGTCGATGCGAACGCTTATTGTTTCAACATCTACCAACGAATCACCTCGGTGACTTCGACATCACGCTTGGCTGGTAGCAGAACACGCAGTTCGTTCTTTCCGTCAACAGAAACCAATTCGGCTTTGGTGTCGAGTTTGAGATGCACCGCTCCGAATTGGAAGCCAGAGTCTGACAGTTTGACATCACCGCGATCGGCGACCCGCCAGACGAGAGATTCTGGGGTGGCGTCATCGTTCCAGCGTACCTTGATCGTGCGGATCAGCGATGATTCACTGAGCGGCTGAACATGATCTTCAATCATTGCTCCGCCGATCAGGTACCGGAACGTAGGTTGGCCTGCGGCGTTCAATCGATAGCCTTTGAAGCGATACCCCTGGGCGCGACCGTCTTCGGACGGCCATCGGAGATTGACCGAATCGCCGATTACGATTGGCGTCCGCGTTTCCAGTGGCGTGACACCGTTTCCGATCGGTGTGGTGCGTCCTTGACCGCGGCCGTTCCAGTGACGCGATGCGTCGATAAAATCGCCTCGCCAGAGCGTATTGAGTCCGAACCGTTCGGCATCCCAGATCAGGTTGATTCCTTCGGGGTAACCGACGGCGATACCACGACCGGAGACGCCTTCGAAGAAGTTCCGATAGATGCGAGGTTTTTCCGTGGCGGTCAATAGGATCGAGCCGGCCCGAAGGCCCAGTGGTTCTTGTGCCGAGTCGCCGGCATTGAGATACGACCAAATTGCACCGATCTGCTGATCTGCGTCACCGTCGTAAAGCTTTGTAAACGTACTGCGTCCATCGGGGAAACTGTTCGGCATCCGTGTTCCGGGACGGTATTTGATCGGATCGAGCAGGTAGCGATGGAACCAATCCGACCGCAGTCGTTTCGCCATGGAGCGGAGATCGATCACGCCGATCCCGCCGCCTTTCTCGCCGCCGTAAGCATGGCATTTGATGCAGGATAGCCCCGTCGCGCCGACCAAGCTTTGCCCATCATGGATCACCTCTTCCGATAGGTCCGTCGCCAGATCGCCGGCATTGATCCGATCGAGTTTGACGAACGAGTCGGCCAGATGACCGAGCACGTCTTTGCCGAAGCCGGGCATTCGTGTCAGCATGTAAGGTCGCTCGTTCGCACCCTCGGCGATCGTACGATGAAGGTAGTCGTCGCGCAACTTATCCCCGACACCATCGAGTGGCGGTGGCATCCGGCTTTCCCATCCCATTTCGATGGTCGTCGTTTGGAAGGCCGTGTCTCGGGTGGCATCCGGGCCGCCAAGTCCGTTTCGTGTGTGGCAGGCGTAGCAGTTCATTCCTGCCATAGCGAGATGCACTTCGTCGGCCTGAGATACTTTGGGAAGTGTTCCACCGTTGGCCTGACGTCGTTCGATCGCCGCGGCGATCGCAACACGTTGTCGGTCGCCCAACGAGTAATCGACAGCGGGGGCACGAACTTGATCGGCAAGGCATCCTCGGTCGGTGTTGACGTCCGCCAACTCGGGAGCCTTGGTGTTGGATGTCACCTCCGCACCCAACGCGTGTGCGTCGAACGAGTGGCAGGCGGCACAGCCGGCCGTCTGAAACAACACGCGTCCTTTGGTGACCAATGATCGTTCGGGTTGGAAGTCGCTTTCGAGCAAAGTATCGGGAAGCTGTTCTCCCGAGTCGAGCATTTCTTCGAGACGCACTCTGCCGGCCAACGGGTCACGGATATGAACTGAAAGTTCGCCCCCACCGCCCCCGTTGAAGAACTCGATCCGAATGGGGTGAACGCCAGCTCTGAGTGAAAACTTGGCTTGCTTCGTCGTCGCAGGATGGATCCCATCGTTAAGGATTTCTTGACCACCGATGACAAGTCGCGAGCCGTCATCGCTGGTCAGAGAAAACTCGTACTCGCCGTCAGCGGGAACACGGAGATTGGCTTCGTAAACAATCCCGATGTTATTCTCACTCAGTGCTTTTTGGTCATCCCAGCGAGTCACGGTGGTGACCGATTCTGGTTGGAGTGATTTGAAATCAGGAAGCTTGTTCCACTTTCCGCGATAGAAACTGCGCCGCAGCTTCACCGTGAATTTTCGTTCGGTTACCTTTCGGGTCAGGTAGGCGGCGATACTGTAAGCGTCCGCTTTAGATCCCACCAAGGCAGGCATTCGGGCGCCTTTGCGGATCTCGTGTGGATTGCCAAGGAATCGGGCCAGGGCGTCGACGGTGTACTTAGCGGCGAGGTCGCCGAGTGGCACGGTGATGTTTGCCGCCGTCTTGCGGCCGTCGAACGCTTCGTGACAAGCGACACAACCGACCGCATGATAAAGTTCCTTACCGATCGCGACTTGCGATTTCCGAGAGGGGCGGTCGTTCCATTCGGTGCGATCGGACTCGAGCAACAAAAAGCTGGCGATCGCGGATGCGTTGTCGTTGCGTTGCGATGGCGAGGCTCCTGGCCAAGGATCCGGCATCGTTGTTCCACGTTTGGTTTGATGCGGATCGATCACCATGGACAGCAAGGCGTCCGGTCGCATTCGACTGGCCACGTTTGAAAGGTCAGGACCGCGTTTGGTTGGCAGGGGACCTTCATCGGCGCTGTGGCATGCGGTGCAGCCAAGACTGCTGATCAGCATCTCGCCGCCGAGGGCATTGGGATCGGGATTACCGGCGGTAAAGAACCGTTCGAAGCCGGGAACGATCGGTCGTTTTGCCTCACGAACGGGATCACGTGGCACGATCCAAATGTTCCGAAAGCGGACCTCGTCGCCGTGATCTTGCAGATAGATCGGACCCGGCGTTGGACCTTCGGGAAGTTTCGACGCACGGGTGGCCGAGCTGACGGCAACATCATTTTGCACCACCACGCCGTTTAGACGAACGGTCATCCGCGCATCGGCGACCTTTCGTTTTCCATCGTAGCGGGCAGCGGTGAAGTCGACGTCGTAGGTTTGCCAACTCATCGGCGGCAGGCAGGCGTTGACCTCGGGGGCTTTGATTCCATAGATCCCGCCGGTTTCGTTGTCCTTGCCTGCGAGTCCAAAGGAATCAAGGATTTGTGTCTCGTAGCGGCCTTGGTGATAGACGCCGCTATTACCACGAGCCTGGCCCGACTTCGTCGGCATCCACGGCGTACGGAATTCGAGGTGCAAACGGTAGTCGGAGAAGGTCGCGACCGTTTGGGTGCCTTGTTGAAGATGCCCACCGTCATCGCGTTGGCCGTTCTTCCAATTGGACAGGGATTGTTCTGATCCGTCGAATAACACCTGGGCACCGCGGGGCGGCTGTGCACCGAGTGTCGGTGATTTTCGTTCGACGCGGCGTAGTCCGAGTGAATCGGCTAGGTCGGCAACCGTGTCTTCGTCGCCATCGAGTTCTCGTGGTGGTTCCAATGCCGCGAATCGTTTTTCGATCGGCGCCTCGAACACCGTGATTTCGAACTCACCATCGCCGATTGCGACGACCTGCATACTGCGTTGCTCACCGCTGTATTCGCCTTGTACCGCAAAGTCAGGGTCGTCAATCGTTGCGGCCTGCAGAACTTCAGAAGCCACTCCACCAAAAACCAGCGAGAGCACCGCCATCATGGCAGTTCGCCGAAACCAGAACGCCGAATACATAAAAGTCTAATCCCGTCGCGAAAAATCTCAGTTCTGTTGAACGGGGCACAGCATACACAACGGCAACGGCGATCGTGTGCATGCCCCCCGCAGATTTAGGCGTCTTAGTGTTGGTACGGAACGATTTCTCGACCGTCAATCGATGCTTGCGCACGATGGACCCCAAGGTCAAGGCTGTAATCGATCAGCGTGACCCGACCGTCAGAAAACGCGACGTTCCAACCGGACGCGTGCGTGGACCCAAAGTCGTGGCATTCGAGACAGTTTCCATGGGAGTCCATCGCCGGGGAACGCGCCGCATAACGCACGTAAGAGTGCGAAGAGATCGGGACGTCATGGTAGCCGGCGATCGGCGAGCGGTCACCGAAGCCATCGCCCGTGATTAGTTTCCCCAGGTCCATCGCCTTTTCGCCGACAAGATAGGTTTGTGA
Organism: Roseiconus lacunae; assembly: GCF_008312935.1. Lineage (NCBI taxonomy): Bacteria > Pseudomonadati > Planctomycetota > Planctomycetia > Pirellulales > Pirellulaceae > Roseiconus > Roseiconus lacunae. The sequence goes on from NZ_VSZO01000014.1 coordinate 50,525, forward strand.
AAGTCCGTCAAGAATGGCATTCATTCGTGTCCGACGTCCGAGGACCCAAACCCCATCGCGTGTGATCTTGATCGCCGGTGCTTCGTTTGAATTGGGTGAGGCGTCTTCGTCGATCACCGCCGCGCCGCCATTCATCGCGTAGTCTGTTCGCGCACCAAATTCACCGTATCGTTCGCGGTAGGGAGGAAGCAGCGGGTACGCTTCGGCGTCGCGCCGGGTCGGGCAATGCAAGGTCGAAACGCTCGCTTGCACCAAACGTTGGACCCGATCATTGGGTGCGATAGAAAACGAACGGGCGAATCCTTGGATCGATCGCGCGAGTGGTTGCTGTTCGAGAAACAGCATCGACTGGGTGATCCAGGTTCCACCTCCGATCGGACGCTGAGTTCGATTGGTCAGCTGTCGAATCAGGAATCCGTTATGCTCGCCGCCGTAGCCGGGCAACTGTTTGAACGCTGATTCGTAGTTGTGGCAAGCAAGAGCGATCTGCTTTAGGCGGTTTTGGCACTGCAGTAGGCGCGCGGCTTCGCGTGCCGCTTGCACCGCCGGAAGCAGCAAGCTGACCAGGATGCCGATAATCGCAATGACCACCAACAGTTCGACGAGTGTGAACGCCGATCGACGCGGGCAATTCTTCATGATCCGATCCAAAACCATTTTGTCTGAAAAGACCGGTGCCGCTGTGCACTGCGGCTGCGACGCAGTCGCATCACAAGCGTGAATCGTCGCGATGGTTTGGATCGTGTTTTAAGATCGCCTTCCTTCCGAGAAGGCAGCCCAGAAGACTTGGGGAGACCGTCCTTAACCGGGCTAAACCGAATTCAATTCTGAATCCGGCCGCTCTCGTCGGCCGAGGGCAACGACGCGAATCGTTGGATTGAGTCGGACCCCTTCGCCAGCAGGGAGGTGAACTTCCGATGTTAAAACACTTTCTTACCAGCTCGATCGCACCGGTAAACGGATCCAGTTGTCGTCTCTTGAAGAAACTTGGTTATAGGGGATCTTCAGCGTGAAGTCCAAAATTTCAACGTGTCTGCCAACTGTTCGGCGTCCAGTGATTCATGGGCGAGAAGTTCGTCGGCGATCGCGGCGATGGCGGCCCAGCACTGGTCTCGCCAGATCTGATCGTGAAGGACCGTGAGGGCCCCGGTTAAGAACGCGGCGCGTTGGGCCGGATTTGGAAAGAGGCGGCGACCAAGCCTTTCGGCCAGAACCCAGTCGTATTGCCACGTCGGGTTTTCAGCCGGATGCATGATTTCCTGCGTGTAAATCATCTCGGCGACCGGTCCGGCAAGGACGGTCAGGATTTCACGTTCGGTTTGCTCGTTGGCTTTCGGATCCACACGCCCCCAGTTGACATGACAGTCACCAAATCGTTCGGGGAGCCAATCGTCGGCTTCCGCGTAGAGTCCGACCGATTCGATTGTCCCGCCGAGCAGGAATCCGATGACCGCATGGCCGGCTTCGTGGTAGGCGGTGATGGTTTCTTCGTCGTCGACCATGAAGCGATGTCTTAAGCCCCGATCTGTGCCAGCCAAACAAGAATTCCAACAATCACGAAGCAGATCGCAACCGAGCCGATAAAGCCAATCCAGTCAGATGGGCGAGGCTTTTGAATCTCGAGTTCAGAGTTCGGAAAAAGCTTGCGATGATCCAGTTGGGATGGGTCTCGGTACGCAGCCTCAAGATTGGCGCGATCGATCGCAGGATCGGGGTGTACTTCGGTCTTCATTTTGGCAAAGTACCGGTCGAGTTGTGATGAATTACCGCGTGGGGTCAAGTAGCTGGCAATGATCAAGACGAGGAACGGCAGTAGTACTCGGGTCGGCAGTTTCAATGATTCTAAAGTCGCCTTGGTCACATCCGAAAAATCGAATCCGAAGAATCGGTAGATCACAATGTCCAGATTGAATTGGCCAACGCCCTTCTGGGGACCCGTGCGCCGTTCGGTGAGGATCGTCATGTCACCATCGGTCACAAGCGACACTTGCTCATAGGTCGGTTCGCCGTCGACGGCTTTCACGCCATCGCTCCAGAAGATCGCTTTATCGCCGGAGCGCAAGACAATCTCGATCTCTTCGCCGAGTGCACCGCTTGGTGGTTCGGCGCCAATCTGGTTGATGGTGTCTTGGTCACCGTCCGCATTCTCGATCGCTTGCACCCAGGCTTCGTGCTTGGCAACATCGGCGGCGGTCGCCGGTCGAGTCAGCGTTTTGGTGATTCGATCGGTCGTCGTGGTCCACTTGGAATCGGTGGTCAACGACGGTGAAATCAGAGGGATCACGATTGGCAAGACAAAAAAGAACAATGCCGAAAACGTGATCGTAATTTTGACCGACGTCGCATTGGCACGCCGCCAGTACATGCCGACCCAAAATGGTGCCGCAAAGATAATCGGAAGCTGAATCGCCAATAAAAACTGGGCAAAGACATCGGCCATTGTTAGGGCAACGATCGACGCACCCACGATGATCGCCAGACCGGTCCAACGGGCGACACGAACGTTCTCTCGCTCGGTGCCATCGGGATTGATGTAGGCAACGTAAATATTGCGAGTGATCAAAGCAGAACTGACGATCATGTAAGTATCCGCCGAACTCATCATCGCGGCCATCAGGCATGCGAGCATCAATCCGACCAAGCCAAGATTTAATGGTCCTAGGATTTCTTTCGCCGCGATACCCCAAACATAATCGGGATCTTTGGCAAGTTCGGGACTGCCGGCGAGTAGCGCCAGCGCGATCAACGCGGTGATCGCCCAACCGACCGTGCAAAGTCGCTTGAGGAAGTTACCGACGACTAAGCCAATTCGAGCTTCGTTCTCACTTTTGGCCGAGCCTCCACCGGTGGCAATGAAGTGAGGTTGGACGACGATGCCGACCAGCGCCAGGACCGTCAACGCGACGATGTATTGCAACGGAAACTCGCCCGCACTGGGGCCCGTGAATAGGTTGAAGTAGTCGGCCGAAACCCGCTCATGCATGATCCGGAACCCGTCGAGAAAACCCTGCGTTTCTGGATCGCCGTACTCCTTGACCAATTCCCATAGTCCATAGGGAATCAGCAACACACTGAGCAGGATGATAAAGATCCCTTGAATCAAGTCGGTCCAGTAAGCCGCCGTCAGGCCACCGAGGACGCCGTAGACGATGACGACCGCGGCAAGCCCCGGGACCAGGACAAATTTCAGTTCGACGCCGAAAATCTCTTCCGCCCCGACCAACGGAGCGGCGAACTTGGCGATCGCCGATAACATGGTCGAAAGGTAAAACATATAGAACACGATCGCGAAGACCGCGTAGGCGGCGCCCAGCGATTTCGATTGGTAGCGTTCGACGAACCAGTCCCCCAGGGTCAGGTGTCGCATGCGGCGATACCACACCGCCGTGATCCAGTAGACTGGGGTGACGAATAACCACATCAGCGCCGACCAAACACCGCTCAGTCCGCTCGTCCACCCGGTGCGGCCGACTTGGATCGGTTCGTGGGCTCCGGTCCCGGCGCCAAATGCCGCGAACGTCTGGAGTAACTTTCCGAATCCGCGGCCTCCCATGAAGTAGTCTTCTTGATCGTTGACGCGTCGCATCGCCCAGATGCCGATGGCGATCATGACAACGAAATAGGCGGCGACAACGACGTAGTCGATCAAAGACATAGCGAATCGGAGGAGTGCAGAGAGGCGGGAGGGGGCAGGCCGAAACGCTGATGCTAACGAAGTTTATCCGTCGACGTTGGCGTCTCCGGTAATTTTATCCCGAAACATCGCCAATCGTCCCAGGGCATCATCGACGTCACGTGGGGCGACATCGCGTTCCTCCAAGACGTCCGCAAAGTGACCGCAGAATTTTGCAAAATGAGTCGCCTTGATCCCGCGGCCGGCATGGATCTTCGTCAATTCCGCACCGCTGTATTCGATCGGGCCATCGAACGCCGATGCCAGGAAGTGGTACTGCATCGACCGTACACGATCCATTTCCGCCCCTTCGAAAAACGGTGCCAAATCAGGATCACCCAGCACTCGGGCATACATTTGGTCAACAATCTCAACCATGGCGGACGTTCCGCCAAGTCGTGTAAATAACGCTTGCGTCGAATCAGTCATGGTGAGACTTCGCTACCGAACAAGGAAACGGACAGACGAGGGGGAACACAGGGTCGGACGAGACGCGCACGAGAACGGGGCTCGACGTAGCGCTGTCTTGACACATTAGTTTTACCTTGCCGATGCTGATTTGTCATGAAGCGTCTTGTCGCATGATCGGACCACTTTGCTGCGACGGTTTGTCATCAAAATCGACGCCGAATCAGCCGTCTGTCCGTTTCGAAATTGTGCGATTCATGAGATACTACGAGAGACGAAACGACGCATTGTCGGCGCGTTGTCATTTCCCATTCGAAGACGTCTCCCTGTCATGCATTGCTTTAACAACATCCTTGTTTACGTCGGATCAACGGATTCAAAAAACGCTCTCGGCCGTGCCTTTGAGATCGCAAAAGAGAACGGTGCAAAGGTCACGCTGATGGATGTTATCAAGCCCGTGCCTTCGGCCATTGCGCTCCTGTCATCGGAGATCGATCCGAATGAAATGGAGCGTCTGCTGCAAGAAGATCGCGCCAAAAAGTTGCAAGAGTTGGCCGGCGAGTTTGAATCTGGCAATGCCGAAGTGACTGTGCTTGTCCGTAGCGGTGATCCGGCCCACGAAATCACACGACGCGTGATGCGTCACGGCCATGACTTGGTCATTAAGACCGCCGACGGCGAATCCGTCGCCGGACAGTTGTTCGGAAGTATCTCCCGTTCGTTGTTGCGATTGTGCCCCTGCCCGGTTTGGCTGCTAAAGCCGCAAGTTCACGGCGATTTTGACCAGATACTGGCGGCGGTCGACTTGGATGCGACCGATGATACCCACCGAAATCTAAATGATCAGTTGCTGCAACTTGCCAGTGCGATCGCGCGTCTTGATAACGCAACGTTGCACGTCGGTAGTGCCTGGAGTTTGTGGATGGAGCAATCGCTGCGCCGTCGCGCCGGTGATGATGAAATTGATCAAGCGATCCGGGCTCAGGAGACACGCATCGCGCAAGGCCTGAATGACCTGATTGGCAAAGTCGACACCGATGGGATCGAAGTTCAGACCCACTTGGTTCGTGGCAATGCGGCGAACGAAATCTTCGCGGTCGCGGAAAAAGTAGAAGCCGATTTGATCGTGATGGGGACGGTTTGCCGTACCGGAGTCGCCGGGTTCCTGATCGGCAACACCGCCGAAAACCTGCTGTCTAACGTGACCTGCTCGATCTTGGCGGTGAAGCCTGATGGATTTCAGTCTCCGGTCAATGTGGATGACAACGGCGATTCTCAGGAAGTAATCCTGCCTCTGGTTTAGCGGCGTGACGGGGCGGCACGCGACGTTGTCTCGATCGATTTTGGCGAACCGCTGTCTGTTCGGAACCTTCCGGTTCGTTCGGTCAGCCGTATCAGTCGTGCCGCGTCAGAGGGTGATCCGTCGAGAACGGTTCGGTTTGCCCCCGCGTGGCACACCGTGTTTGTTGTCAGGTGTGCGAGTCGTCACAGCAAAAGGACTCGGGGAAGATTCTCCTGCGTTTTTTTGGTTAACGACCGGGTTTCTCGTTTGCGTTGAAACGAAAGATAACGCAAAAAGGGGAATAAGTGTTGCATCCCCAGCTTCACGGGATCTGTGTTCACCTCTCACCCACCATTATGCACAGTAGCGCGGCACAACCGAGTCAGATTCAAACGTCGATGTGCCTATCGATTGATCAAGCTTGCGATCCGGCATGCTTTGTCGGAATCGACGCGCAGGAAGTGAAGTTGATCGAGACTCACATCTCTTGGATCTTCTTGGTCGGTGAGTTTGCGTACAAGGTCAAGAAACCGATCCGAAATGCGTTTCTTGATTACAGCACGATCGACAAGCGACGGCATTATTGTGAACAGGAACTGCGGTTGGATCGTCGCTTCGCCGCTCCGCTTTATGACTCGGTCGTTGCCGTGCGAAGGTGCGACGACAAAATCTTGTTCGGCGAGTCCGTAGATCCCCCAGGGACGATTATTGACTATGCGGTCAAGATGCGGCGTTTCGACCAAGCCAATCTCATCGGCGAAAAACTGCGTTCCGGACAGCTATCGCGCGACCGCGTGATCGAATTAGCGAACGTCATTGCGGCGTGCCACAGTACCGCCGCACGACAGCCATTGTCCGCCGACCGTCGATCGGCATCACTGGCCGGAAAAATCAGAGAGACGGGAGGAATTAACGAACAAACGCCTTTCGAAGACGCGATCGAAAATCTAACCGAGCTGAAAGAACTACTGCCCAGCGAGAGTGAGACGCTGGGAGAGTTGGAAGATTGGACGCGGCATTTTTTTGAACATCACGTGATCTTGTTCGAGGGCCGGGTGCGGGCGGGGTTCATTCGCGAGTGTCATGGCGATCTGCATCTCGATAACGTGGTTGACTACCAGGGTAAGCTGATGCCGTTTGACGGTATCGAATTCAACGATCGATTCCGTTGGATAGACGTTTTGTCCGATGTGGCATTCACCGCGATGGATTTTGCCGCCAACGGGCGGCCCGATTTCTGTTTCGCTTTGGTAAATGAGTATCTGGATCGGACCGGAGATCATGCGGCGCTACCGTTGCTTCGGTGGTACCTGGTTTATCGGTCATTGGTCCGTGCCAAGGTTGCCGGCATACGGGCGCAGCAGCAAGATGTGATCGGAGAGTCGACGAGCGAGGTTTGGCAAGACTGTCTGCGCCATCTTCGATTGGCCAAACACTTCACTCGCCGTTCTGAGCCTCGGTTGATCATCACGCATGGCGTCAGTGGCAGCGGTAAGTCGTACGCGAGTAGCCAGATGACTGAACGGATCGGTGGTATCCGACTGCGTAGCGATGTTGAGCGAAAGCGATTGTTCGGCCTTGCTCCGACGCAGCGACCGACCCAAGGTGACACGGGGACTATTTATTCTGACTTGATCAACGAGGCCAACTACGAACGATTGGGGCGTCTGGCAAAGCGTATCCTGTTCGCCGGCTACCCGGTAATCATTGACGCGACGTTTCTGACGCGAATCCAACGCAAGATGTTTCGGCGTCTTGCGGAAGGTGAGCGAGCAAAATTCGAGATCCTTGAGTGTGACGCCCCACCGGCCGTGCTGCGTGAGCGAGTCCGCAAACGTCAGGCGTTAAAAAACGATCCTTCCGACGCGACTTTAGATGTACTTGAACATCAGATTTATACGCGCGAGCCGCTCGACGAAGATGAGCAACGGTATGTGATTCGTCTCGACTCGGTGCTGCGAGACTATCCGATCAATCCTTCGATCACTTTGCCGTGAACGTCGGTTAGGCGGTAATCGCGGCCGGAGTATCGATAGGTCAACCGCGTGTGGTCGATCCCCATTTGATGCATGACGGTCGCATGGAGGTCGTGCACGTGGATTCGGTCTTCGACGGCATGCATCCCCAGGTCATCGGTGGCGCCATAGGTCGTCCCGGCTCGAACGCCACCACCGGCTAGCCACATCGAAAATCCAGTGTGATGATGGTCGCGGCCCGCCTTTTTGAGGTCTTTTGATTTGTCGACCTGCGAATAAGGGGTGCGTCCGAATTCCCCGCCCCAAATGACCAGCGTGTCTTCCAGTAAGCCGCGCTGTTTCAAATCAGTCAGCAACGCGGCGCTCGCACGATCACTATCGGCACAGAGTTTTTGATGCCCGGCGTTGTTATTGCTGTGCGTGTCCCATGGTTGTTTGCTGTTTTTGTGAACGTAGAACACTTGGACCACACGAACGCCCCGTTCGAGTAGGCGTCGACCGAGTAAGCAGCTGCGTCCGTAGACCGAGTCACCGTAAGCGGCTTGTGTCGCGGCGGATTCACGGTTGAGGTCAAAGGCTTCCGACGCCACGGACTGCATTTGAAAGGCAAGTTCCATCGCGCGGATGTGGGTTTCCAGTGCGCGGTCCCCAGAGCGTTGTTGTTGGTGCAGACGATTGATTTGATCAAGCAGGTCGAGCGATCGACGCTGGCGTTGCGGATCGAGATTAGGGTTTTCAATGTTGGCGATCAGTTCGCTGACCGCCTTCTTGTTGGTGTCAACTTCCATGCCTTGATGTTGACCGGGCAAAAACGCGTTCGACCAAAGCTGTGGTCCGACGACTGGTAAGCCCGGGCTGATAGCGACAAAGGCTGGTAAATTTTCATTCTCACTTCCCAGGCCATACGACAGCCACGAACCCAAGCTCGGGCGTGTCGGCTGCTGGTGACCGGACTGCATCAGCAATAATCCCGGTTCGTGATTCGGGACGTCGGTGTGCATCGAACGGATCATGCACAGGTCATCGGCGTGCGCGGCGAGATTGGGGAACAACTCGCTCATCTCCATGCCACACTCACCGTGCTTGGCAAATTTAAACGGCGACGGCATCATCCCACCGGCACGCTTCTTTCCTGAGATATCGTCAGGTGGGGATTCGCCTTCGCGTCGTTGCAGTTCAGGTTTGGGGTCAAAGGTGTCAACGTGAGAGGGAGCGCCGTTCATGAACAAAAAGATCACACGTTTTGCCTTGGCCGCGTGGTGCAGGCCGGCGTCCGACGGTTCTCCCTGGCCGGCCTGAAGTATGCCCGACGATTGCATCGCGCCGAGCATACCCAGCGTGCCAAAACCGGCACCGGAACGCCGCAGCCAATGGCGCCGTGACAACGTTGAATGGTTCATGGTTGGCATTCCTTCTTAGTCGATAAATTGCATTTCGTTGCTGATCAGCAACATGTGGGCGTACTGTGTCCACGTCGCCATGTGCTCGTCCGCGCTGCCACCGGTGCTGACAAATTGCTCAGCCAATTCGAATTCTTCCGGAGTAGGGTCGCGACCGAACAGTTTCTGATAAAGCAGTGCGACTTGATCGGAGATCGATCCGTCGGTTGCGACCAAAGAAGCGGCGAGTGATTTCGCCTGCTTTTGCATCAACGGGCTGTTAAGCAAAAACAGTTTTTGCAGCGGCGTTGTTACATCCGACCGCTTCGCCGAGTGGGCGTTCGGATCGGGATATCCAAAGCGAGCCAACATGGAATTAAGATCCATGCGACTGATTTCACTATACAGAGTTTTGCGGTTTTCGTCCGGTGCGTCAGGCTTGATCGAAGGCCCGCCAACGGTTTCGTCCAAATTGCCTGCCACCTTCAAAACCGAATCGCGATAGGCTTCGATCGACAGCCGCTTTGGTGACATTCTCCAGTACAAGCGATTGTCTGCGTCGACGCGCATGGCGGTTTCGTTGGGAAGGCTGCTTTGGCGATAGGTTTCGGTCCGTACGATTTCACGAATGAAGCGTTTGATCGACCAGTTCTGTTCAATCAGTCGGATCGCCAGGTTGTCGAGCAAGGCTCGATGGCTGGGAGGCTCCCCTAGCTTTCCGAAGTTGCTGGGCGTCTCGATAATTCCTTGTCTCATCAGTTGTCGCCAGATCCGATTCGCCATCACGCGTGCGGTCAGCGGGTTGGTTGGGTCGACGATCGCTTCGGCCAGATCCGCGCGGCCGCTGCCTCGGTTCAGAGGGATCGGCTGATTCGGAGAAAGGATCGTCAGGAACTGTCGTTTGGCGAGATCGCCTTTGCGTTTGACATCTCCTCGCACCATCACATGCAAGTCGCGGGGATTGCCATCGCGAACGATGTGGACGCCATCGTGCGGTTTTTCACTTTGCCCCTTCTTGGTCTTCACCGTCTCATCGATCGGACGATTAAACATCTGCGTGCTGGCAAACACGCCAGCCAGGGCATAGTAATCCGAGGTGGGGATCGGATCGTATTTGTGGTCGTGACAACGGGCGCAGGCGACGGTCAGTCCCAGTAGGCCGCGCGACACCGTGTCGACGCGGTCTTCCCATTCATCGGCCATTACTTCAGGGCTGTTCCGGGCATAGTACTTCGGACCCAGGCCGAGGAATCCGAGCGCAAGATGGGCGTCTTGATCATCAGGACGGACATGGTCGGCGGCCAATTGCAGCCGAATGAACTCGTCATAGGGCATATCACTTGCGATCGCATCGATGACCCAGTCGCGATAGCGATACGCGTTTGGATAGGTCAGCGAATCGTTGTTGCCGACCTTGTGTGCTTGATCTTCCGCGTATCGGGCAACGTCAAGCCAACGTCGCGCCCAGTGCTCTCCGAATGCGGGGTCGGAAAGGAATCGGTCGATCAGACGATCGGTCGCGGCAGGGTGTCGGTCATGCACGTAGCTAGCGACCTCAGACGGCGTCGGAGGCAGGCCACGAAGGTCAAACGAAAGGCGTCGAATCAGTGTTCGGCGGTCCGCCGGTGGATTCCGACGCAGGTTGACTTCGACAAGTTTTCGCTCGACCAAGTCATCGATCGATGTCGGTGTCGCGACCGGCTTTTGGAAGGCCCAGAACTCACGTTCGCGTTCCCAGTCGAATCCGTCGGCCGGCTGCATGGGCTGACCGCTTGCGGCGTTCTGTCGGTCGCGAGGATCGATCGCCCCTTTTTCGATCCAGGTTTCGAAGTCGCGAATGATTCGCTCGTCAAGCTTGCCCGCCGGCGGCATCTCGGATTCTTCGTAGCGCAAGGCGCTGATCAGTAGGCTGGCTTTGGGGTCACCGGGCACGATCGATTCGCCCGAATCGCCTCCATGCCGCGTCGTGTCGGAGTAGTCGAGTTGTAGCCCTGCTTGGACGATTTCAGCATCGTCCGAATGGCACTCGTAACAATGCTTGATTAGCACCGGGCGAATGCGGCTTTCAAAAAAGGCAACGTCGGCGTCGCTGGCGTTAGCATCACCGACACTCGCGTTTGCTTCGGAGGCGTTGGATCGTATCGGCGCAGGGATAGCGATCAGCAGCCAGCAGAGACCGGTAGAGAATTTCAACAATCTCACGATCAGCAGTTGGGTGGGTAGGCAGGCAGGAATCACAGGCTGAAAACGCCGTGAGACCGCTTGGGTAGGTAGGCGGGATCCTTGAGTGTAACGAGGTCAGCGGGCGCCATGCCACCTTTTTCCCATTCGATTCGTCTGGAGCATCCTTGACAGTCCGGTGGAGATGGACGAATCTACGCCTCGTCCTGGTCGGACCACTCCATTTTACCATGCTTCGTAGTCTAGAGACTTTATGGTCGCTTGGGTCCGTCCGTTCTGCATCATGCTCTTGAGTGTCGCCCAGCTAGTGGGGCATGCTCCCGTTCTGTTGCATGTTGCTCAGCATCGCCATGATGGGAGTCATGGGTGCGGTGACGGTTCGTGCTTTGAACAAGGTTCAGCACGTCGCTCTTCGACGCGTCAGCTTGAAACGCTGGCTACTCGCGCCAAAAAAGCAAAGACGGCGAATCACGACGTTAGAAGTCGTGCCTTCCAACATCTTGATTGCCGTTGCGGTCACGATGTTAAGTCGTCCGCTAACGAGCTTCGGTCGGAACGCTCGTGTCGCGATGGTGTGTTACTGACGACGAACGATGGCACCGGCCATGATGCGTGTCATTGCTTCGTGTGCAACTCCAGGACGAGTCCTCTGGGCGAGATCGTCCAGGTTGCCGTTCCGGCTTGTGGTACGTTGCAAAGACATGAACCGGTTGCCGTTTCGCGTCAGGCGTTTGAGTCATGCCAGCGCGCGACCGCGATTCCGCGTGCTCCGCCTGCTTCTGGCCGAGTGTCTTTCGTCTAACCTTTTTGCAGTTGCATTGCGGATGCGTCAGCATGCTGAGCCGTCGTGGGCTCGGCTTGTTTGATCGTCGTCGTCGAGTGCTAGATGGCGTCGTCGAGCGCTAAGGGTTGTCGAAGGCATTTTCTTCTCCGCCGCTTCTCGGCGGAATCACCTGATCGTTTCAAGTGGCTGAGTCGTCTGCCTGGATCGCGTTGCGAATCTGGTCGGGTGTCGATGCGGCTTGAGTGTTCCGCGTTTTTCGTCTTGCTGGCGATGCGATGCCTCTTCGCGACGTCCGCGCCGCCCTCGTTGCCCTCTGGCAATGGGATCGCCGTGCGGGGTCAGCGGGCCGTGTCCGTCGCACCTTCATTGCTGGGAACTGATCCACAAATCCATTCATGTCCACTTTGGTGTCAACGGCGTTGGTCGCGGTCCCCGCATTGCGTGGGGGGCAACGCGGGTCCGGCGCTTCCGCACCGCGTTGGACTCACGGATTACGGAAAGGTTCCGATTCACAATTCAAAACAACATGAAACTTACCGAACAACTCCGTCGAATTTCACAGCGAGTCAACCGTCAGCGAAAGCAAGTTCGCGATCACAAGCGTCGATCGCGTCGAAACCAAATCGTGGTTGAGACATTGGAAAAACGGTTGCCGATGGTCGCAAGTTTGCAAGCGATGCTGGCCAGCGAGCATGTCGACTTGAACATCAATACCGACGGCTCGCAGTGGTCAATCGGGCCACGTGATTCATCGGTTTCGCCCGTCATTGAGTATGCCAACGATGCGGCGGCGATGTACGTCGGAAGTCCTGCCGAGATGACTCGTCCGGCAGGTTCCGCGTACGACTTTATCGGCGTTGCGGGGGGCGAGAGCTTTTACCTGCTGCCACAAAGTCAAGACCCGGATTTGTTGTTCCTGGGGTTTGCGGCCGCCGGGGTGACCGAGACGCTCGATAAGTACAACGCCTTTACGGAGTCGAAAGGGCGCGTCGGAAACGGAAACGGCGATTGGCTAAAGCTAACGCTCAATAGCGTGACGCATACCCATCCTGATGGCACCGCGGGCGACGGTGACATTTCGATCTGGCAGGCGGGGATCTTTGGCGGTGCGAATGTCTTCGTCTCGTCATACGATGATGGCGTTGCGAACCCCAATTCAAACGGGCTTGATATCAGCGACGGGATTTCCGACGACGATGCGTTATGGATCTTGGATGACAGCCATTCGCATTACAACTTTGCCTTCAGTGATCCCGGTCGTTACGAAATCGGCGTCACACTTTCGGGATTCTTTGGTGACGATGGTCTTTCGACCCCGAACGTATCCGGCTACAGCGAGAGCGAAGAAATCTCATTGTATTTTTCGGTCATGAGCGTCGGTCAGCTCCAGTTTGCGGCGGACAGCTACAGCGTCGACGAAGACAGCGGGATGGCATCGATCGATGTCATCCGAACCGGCGGAAGCGACGGGCGTTTGACAGCTGGCTACGCGACAGTCGACGGAACGGCTAGTTCGGGAAGCGATTACTCCAGTACGTCCGGCACACTGGAGTTCCTTGACGGTGAAGTCGTAAAGTCGATCACGATCCCCGTGGTCGATGACGGGGCAAACGAAAGTGACGAGACGTTCCGTGTCACATTATCGAATCCGACTCCAGAAAAGTTAGACCAGTATGTGACTGATATCGAAGGAGATATGAATGGATTGTTGGGAGAGGCTTCATCAACCCTAATCACCATCGAAGACAGCACCGTTAATCTCGCACCTGCGATCTCAACGTTTGATGATCTGTCGGTATCGGAAAACGAGTCGTCTGATCCGATTTTGTTTACGATCAGTGACACGGAAACTGCTGCGGAAGACTTGGTCTTGACGGCGGTGTCTTCGAACACTGCCTTGATTCCCAGTTCAGGACTCGTGTTTTCCGGTAATGGATCCAACCGATCGGTGACGATTATGCCAAATCCCGATCAGATCGGAGTGGCGACGATCACCATCACAGTCATTGATGCTGGTGGGATGCAAACAAATGAGTCGTTCGATGTGTATGTAAATGCCAATCGAGTCGTCCCGTTCGCATTGCCAGATTATTTCGGTGGCGAGGTTAATACGAGTTCTTGGGGGAGCCTGAGCGAAGACTTCAATGGCGACGGGAATCTGGACCTAATCTTGGGCGGGTCCTCCTTCAATTCGATGACCTATTTGCAAGGCAACGGGGATGGGACGTTCCAGCCCGAAATTCTGTTGAATGCCGGGACCGACGTTTCTTCGGGTGGTATCGTCGCAATCGACTACGAAGGGGACGGTGATCTCGACATCCTTTCCATCGAACGGAACCAAGCGACGATCGATGGAACGGCCGACGAAGGAACCATCGCCGTTTACCGAAATGATGGTGACGCAAACTTCACGCGAGAAGTCGTCAAGACAGGGCTGCTGCAAGGACTGAATATTGCTGCCGGCGATCTCAACGGTGATGGACGTGCCGATGTCGCCTGGGGCGAGTACCGCTATGACAGTTCGGTCCCGGAGATTCTCGCGTCACAGTCTTTCGCGCTTCAAGAAGCGGGCGGCCAACTTGGGGCGACGACCAAGTTGACCGATGCCGGGTACGGAGACATGCAAATCGAGGACGTTGACGGGGATGGAAACCAAGACATTGTCACCTCGGGATACATGGTCACGCTAAGTCCCTACAGTAGCGTCTCCGAGTTGAAGGTCTTCCTCGGTCGCGGCGACGGAACGTTGGCGGCACCGATGCCGGTCAACACCGCGGCAAATCCAGCTGTTCAACAGGTCGTTGATCTCAATGGCGACGATCGCAAGGATCTACTCGTCTATGATCGAGCGTCGGAAAGCCATGTCGGCTATTACCCGCAGTTGCTCGACGGCAGCTTCGGCGAGCGTGTGACGCTCACGCCGGGATACCTGTATTCGCAGCTCTCCGTCGCCGCGGACATGAACGGCGACGACGTTCCGGACATTGTCACTTACGGTTATTTCAACGGTGGTTACCGTTTAGCGTGGTCTCCGAATTTAGGGGGCGGGGTCTTCGGCGAGACGATTTTGATTTCGACCGAAAGCAGCAACGGAGGTCTGAACGTCGGTGATGTCGACAACGACACCTATCCTGACATCATAAATGTCGGCAGTGCCGTGAGCGGTCGACTCGGTCCCGTCGGCGTCTTTCTCAACAAGACGGGTGAAAATCCGATGGTCCTCGTGCCACCGGCGACGCGGACTCGCATCGACGGTGATCCGATCGATTTGCAAGTCTACTTTGGCTTTCCGATCGAAGTGACTGGAACGCCACGCATCGCGTTGCAGGTCGGCGAGAATACTGTTTACGCGGAATACCTGTCCGGTTCGGGGACCCCGACGCTGAGTTTCCGCTACACCGTCGGTGAATCGGATCTCGACTTGGATGGTGTCCAACTCGCCAGCAATCTGATCGATCTCAACGGTGGCACACTGACCGATCCGATCGGCGGCGAAGCGGTCCTTGAGTTTCCGAACCTTTCGTTCGATGGCGTGATTGTCAACGCGGTCGGACCACTCGTGGAAATGATTTCACGAGTCGATGCGACGCCGACAGAGTCAGGCTCGGTGCGTTTTAATGTGCAGTTCTCTGCCGAAGTCAACGACGTTGACGTGAGTGACTTTTCCGTTCGAATGCGCGAAGGCGATTTGTCGAACGCGGTCGTCGAATCCGTCCATGCTCTCTCTGGCAGCCTGTACGAAGTCACCGTTTCGACAGGGGAGGGAACCGGTGCGTTGGGGCTTAGTGTGAACGACTCGGCGGGCATCACGGACTCCGACGGCGACATCCTTGCCCGTGGTTACGAAGGCGGCGAAGTCTACACCGTTCGGAAGCAACCAACGGACAACATCGATACCTACTACACCCATGGGCATGCCGACTACCGTCCCGTGTACGAGAACGGTGAATTCACTTACATCATCAATCCCGATGACAGTTTGTTGCCCGAACCGACCTATCCCAGCCACGAAGTCATCACTTACCTCGACAACACCGCACTGGTGACTCGCGGTGGCGGAGAAACGTATGACTTTTTGGGCGTTCCGGATGGTGAGTTGATTTATGTGAGTGACAGTTCGGGAAGTGTCGCCACCGTGCCTTATCTGGGATGGGAAGGCGGCAGTTTGCCAAGAGACGTCTTTTCCGATTACCTGCCGACGGCGGATTCACGAATCACTTCCTCGCGATTGCGTGAGTATGTGAAAGTGCAGATGGTCGGCTTCCGCAGCAGCAGCGATGGTGATTTCTCGATGTACTCGGGGTCGTCTCCGACGGTTTGGATGGCGACGAGTGACGGAATCACGATCAGTGATGATGACACCAGCGATGCGTTTTGGCTGTATCCCGGGACGCACTTGCATCGCAATGTCACGTTCACCAAACCCGGTACCTATGAGATTGACGTGGTCGTCAGTGGCTACCTCGACAGCAACGCCAATGATTCGCTGGACGCGAGCGACGTCTATGTCGAAAGCGGAATCAAGACACTGGTGTTCCATGTCGATACGTTGGGGGCACGTCATGACGCGTTCTACGTGGGTTCTTCAGACACGATCGAAGGCTCGCTCGCGGCCAACGACGATTGGCACGAGAACGTTGGGGCACCCACCTACACTGTCGAGACGGCACCGGCACAAGGTGAACTGCATCTGAACAGCGATGGAACGTTTACGTACACACCTGCGGATGACTTCACAGGGATCGATTCATTCGAGTATCGGTTGAGCAACCCGCGTGGTGGCTACACCACCGCAAGCGTCACTTTGACAGACTCGCATTCGCCAGTCGCCAACGACGACGTCTTTTCCGTCGCCGAAGACCAGACGCTGAATGTCGGTGGAGCCGGTGTACTTGAAAATGATGTCGATCCTGACGGTGACATGCTAACAACCGCAGTCGTGTCGGGACCGCAAAACGGCGTGTTGTCACTAAATCCCGATGGCTCGTTTTCCTACGTTCCAAACGATAACTTTTACGGCACCGACTCGTTTACCTACACAACGACCGATGTCCGCTATGAAGTGACGCCGCTAGGAACACTCGCCGGAAATACCAGCTACGCTCTCGACGTCAATAACTTGAATCAAGTCACTGGTAATTCGGGAATCGTCGTCGGATCTAGCAATCCGCTGCATGCGTTTTTGTGGACCGACGGTTCGATGGAGGATTTGGGCGTCGTCCCAGGTACCGGCAGCAATAACTTCAGCCGCGGCTACGCGCTCAACGATGCTGGGGTCGTTGTCGGGGAAAGCGACAACAGTGCCTCAAAAGCATTTCGCTGGGAAAACGGTGTGATCGCCAACTTGGGGACCCTCGGCGGATCCTCCGCCGTCGCAAGCGATATTAATAACGCCGGGGAAATCGTCGGAAGCAGCAGCAACGGGACGACCAGTAAACCGTTTGTTTACGTCGATGGCGTGATGTTGGAGCTACCGACGATCGCGGGGAACGCGGCAACCACCGGTCGGGCTTGGGGCATCAGCCCCGACGGACGATTCATCGTCGGTGTCACCCGCGCCGACGATGCGGCGTTCTTGTCGCACGCCACGATGTGGGAACGTCAGGCAGACGGAAGCTATTCGGTTGTCGACATGGGCGCGCTGTTTGATCAAGACCACTACAGCTATGCCTATGCCGTCAACGATGCGGGTAACGCGGTCGGTGCTTCAGTCGTCGGTACCGTTTCGCCGACCAGTTCGACCAGTCTGTATCACGGTTTCGTCTATCACGACGGGCAAATGATCGACGTCGGAACGCTCTCTCACCTCGGTCACAAGCACAGTGAGGTGATGGACATCAACGCCACCGACCAGTTTGTCGGCTATGTCGCTGGGTTCTACAAGTATCCATCCTTCGGTGGCGCCGCGTTCTTGGGCGAATTGCTCGACGGAGAGACCGCGATCGTCGACCTGAACGACTTAGTCGATGCGGGCTCTGATTGGACGTTCTTATCTGCCGAAGGAATCAACAACGGACGTAGCGTCGTCGGGTATGGAAAATACAACGGTTCGACACGAGCCTTCTTGCTGACCCCGACCGCGGTTGATGAAGATGACCAACTTTTCGGCAATGTCGCGACGGTCACGATTAACGTTCAACCACAGTCGGATGCCCCGACCGCCGTTGACGATACATATGTCGTCGGTCGAGGAAGTTCGGTGCATGGAAACGTGCTCATGAATGACTTTGATGCCGATGGCGACGCGCTTGTCACGACGCTCGGTGCGACGGTGATGAAAGGCAGTCTCGACTTTAACGCCGATGGATCATTCGTTTACACGCCGCAATCGGGGTTCGACGGTTCGGATCACTTTGTGTACTCGGTCACTGACAGCGATGGCTTGGTGTCGACCGCCAACGTAGTCATCAATGCCGCCGAAGAACGAACCTTTGAGGCGATGTTGACCGATGGCCACGTTGATATCGGTTTGGCTCTCGGGGCCCACGACCACGACGATGATCACGACGACGGGCATGATCATGGACACGACCATGGAAGCCCCGAAGGCGATCCGGAGTGGAATCTGCATGTGCACGACGAGGAAAACGACGTTGAGTACCACGCCGATGAAGCATTGTTGTACGTCGGTATGGCCGGGTACACGCAGCGAACCGGTGCGATCGAGTCTTCCGAGTACGACTTCTTGGGGGCCGCCCCGGGAAGTTCGTTCTACGTCCTGCCGGCGATCGAGTCACCGGGGTTGCTGTACTTGGGCTTAGGGACCGAAGAAATCTCCGTCGGAACTTTGCTCGATGGTACGGCAACGCTGCAACTGAAAAGTGTCAACGGACCGGGCGATTTCTCGATCTGGGAATCTGGCATCGAAGGCGTCGAGGTCCGCATGGCAACCGCTGACGGTGTCGACGGGTCGGACCACGTGATTGTTCAGGAAAGCGTTCATCGTCACGTGAATTTTGGTTTCTCAAAAGCTGGGTTCTATGAAATCACCGTTCAAGCGACGGGGACGTTGGCCGACGGAGACGTCGTCGTCAGCGAAGACGTGACGTACTTCTTCCAGGTCGGGAACACGGTTTCGGCGATCGATGTCGCCAACGGCCAGACGCAACGCTCGTTCGTCCGCCATTTGGACTTGGTGTTCGCCGGTGACGAAGCGATTGATGAGATCGCCGATCACAGCCGCATTCGCCTCACCCAGTATGACGTCAACGGTGAAAACGGGTTTGACGTTTTGGACCCGGCGCGCCGGCCGGCGATTTCAGTCTCGGAGAATGTGATTCACCTCGATTGGGGCACGCATGGGATTGGTGGCAATCGCTCGTCCGTGCTTGGCAACGGAATGTACCGACTTTCGGTGGATGTCGATGGCGACGGCGAGTATGACGTCGACAAGTACTTCCATCGCTTGTTTGGGGACGTCGATGGAGACGGCGTCGTTGCCCAAGCCGATCTGGATCAGATTGTTTCTGCCATCGGTACGAACGATCCCGAGTCAGACGTTGATGGGAACCATCGTGTGAATGCTATCGACCGGATTCTCGCATCACGGTCACTCGGCCAACAGCTCGGTGACGGTGGCTTACTCGACGATTGAATTCTGTGAACCCGATCTCCCCGATCATTCATCTAGACCCTCCCGATAGGAGGGTGGCTTTAACACACCTTCTTGCTAACGAACTCAATAAGAAATAATGATGCTTAAACGAAACTATCTGATTCTGTTCGCCGCCTTGGTCGGCATCGGTTTGACGACGACCCACTGTTCTGCAGAACTCGTCATCACCTTTGGTCCCCAAGAATCGATTACCGCAGGAGGTAACGGCAAACTGGATGTGTTCATCCGCAGCGATGCCGCACAGTCAGATTATCTGAGTCTGTTCTCGGCGAAATTCCAAATCGACACGGTCACCGGTGGTGGGCTCGAATTTTCGACATCGCCCACGGACCCACACTTCCAGTCACCGAACTATATCTTTGCCGGAACGACGTTCGACGGATTGTCGTCCACGGTTGTGAATCCACAAACGATTGTTGCCGGCGATGGGACCATTGCGCCGACCGGGTATGTCATCGTCCCGACAGAGAATCGACTGCTGACCACGTTGGAATTTGATGCTTCGCAAGTGGCCGTTGGGGCACAATTTCAAATCTCGCTGATCAACGATGCCGACACGATGTTTCTCGACGACGGCATGCTTTCTACACTACCGGTAGCGGCCACATCATTTTCAAGTTCGCGTTTGCTTTCGGTCACTGCCGTTCCAGAACCTAGTAGTGCAGCTGTCCTAGGGGCCGTTGTCGCG
This sequence comes from Roseiconus lacunae, assembly GCF_008312935.1. Taxonomy (NCBI): domain Bacteria; kingdom Pseudomonadati; phylum Planctomycetota; class Planctomycetia; order Pirellulales; family Pirellulaceae; genus Roseiconus; species Roseiconus lacunae. The sequence continues at coordinate 70,511 of NZ_VSZO01000014.1, forward strand.
GGAATGTCGCTATTGCGATATCGACGACGCAACACGTGTCGCATTCGCCAAGGCGTCGTCCGACACGGCTGATTCGAAAGTGCAATCACCGAACCGTTTCACGACGCGATCGTGAAACGGTGATGTTAGGAACATCATGATCAAGTCTAAAACCAATGCGTTTTGTTTGATGGTCCGATGGCGTGTTTCGTTGATCCAAAAACAATCAACGTCACCGCTTGGCGAACTGTTGTTGATCAACATTCATCAATGCTTGGCAGGATGTTTGTCGACGCGACGTGCTTCGGTTCGTCACGTCGTCGCAGGTTCGGTGATGGTTTGTCTTTTCTTAGCATCGGCAACAATCGCTTTGTCATGTCCGTTTTGTTCGGCGCTAGCGCCGACGATGAGTGACGATTTGCGAGCGGCGACTGCTGCCGTTATCACACGATGTGAATCGGTTGATGCCGATGAGCTTGGGTTTCGTGTGGGGCAACTACGCGTCACCGTGGTTATGAAAGGCGACCCGAAGCTAAAGAAGACGTTGATCGAAAAAGTCTTGTTGGCCGATGCTGCTCGCGACGAACAGTTCTGGCTCGTCGGCTACGGAGAGTCACCGGTGGAATGGACGGCGCCGATGCGACTATCTGCCGAAGCAGTTGCTTATTTAAGTGACTTAAAGACGGTTCCCGAAAGTGGCGTGAAACGCTTGGAGTATTTCCTGCCTTTTCTTGCACATCAGGACGAAACAATCGCCGCCGATGCGTACAACGAATTCGCCCTGGCGTCCTTGGAGGACATTGCGGAACTGAAAGACAAGTTAGATCGTCAGTGGTCCATCGAACAACTCACTGACGCGACGGTGCCGGTCTATCGACGACGTCTTTGTTGGACTTTTCTGAGTTTCTGTGGAACGCAAGACGATCGGCGGCTGTTTGATCAAGCGATCGAAATCAAACAAAAAGATGCATCGTTCGATCCTGGAATGGACGCCGCGATCTCCTGTTTGCTCTCGCTCGGCGGTGAAGCAGCACTCAAACGTATCGAGCGTGATTATTTCGACAACAACGACGCTGACTATTTGGATACCTTTGCCGCGATCAGCGCGATTCGGGTTCATGGGACAGAGCTGAATCTGATTTCGCAAGATCGTTTGGCGGAATCACTGCGACATCTATTAAGGCGGCCAAAACTCGCTGACCTTGTCATTCCAGATTTAGCGCGATGGAAGGATTGGACGGTGATCGATCGCGTAGCGGAACTGTTCGTGGAGGCGGACGACGAATCAAGGTTCGTGAAGCCGACCGTGGTTCTTTACTTGAAGGCGTGTCCGTTGCCCGCGGCCGCCAAAACACTGCAACGCCTAAGACGAATCGATCCAGAGGCGGTACGTCAGGCGGAAGCCTCGATGCTGTTTAATCAAGGTGTCGCGACCGCTCCGGTCCCACCACCAAAGGACATGGGCACGTCAGGCCAAGGTCAATCACAAAGAGGGAGCGAGAAAAAGGGGCAGGAACAATAGTGATCCGAGCCTCAAGGAACTTCGTTATCGCTGACCGCTGTCATGTCCTGAATCAAAAATGATCTCTGTGCGTTCTTTCGGGTCAACGACTATCGGATCAACAAAATTTGAGAGTGGCCGACATGCTGTCATACGATGTTGTTCGCGACGTCGATCACTGGGTTGATCGCGGGGTTAATCGCTGAAATGAACACCGATTCTAGGCCTTTTTCACGCAACACTCTTCATCTGTTTGTCGCAACACTGGTGCTGTTCAGCGGGATGGCCGCACTGACGCATCAGTTGCTTTGGACAAGACGTTTAGTTGATCTGTTGGGGGCTAGCACAGAGTCTTCGGCACGCGTCTTTGCGACGTTCTTTCTTGGTTTGTCCTGTGGGTCCGCCCTTGCCGCGTTTTTGGTCGGTCGGGTCCGCAACCCAATCAGGATCGCCGGCTGGGTGCAGGTTTCCGTGCCCGTTCTTGTCACTCCAATTTTGTTCTTGCCAACGTTAACCGATTGGATTTGGCCATGGATTGGCGTTTGGTCGACGGACGGTTTTCTGGGACGTGTCGCGAAGACAGCGTTGACGTTAGCGTTTGTTTTTCCGCCGTCGATGCTGATGGGGATTTCGTTTCCGCTGATCGTTGCGGGAGTGCTTCGCCGTCGTCAACGTTCCGTTGGGCGTTTCGGCATTGTTCTATACGCAGTGAACACTCTCGGTGGGGCGCTGGGTATCCTTCTGACTGTGGTCTTGACATTGCCCGCTTTGGGTTACTTTTGGACCATGGTTGCGGCCGCAATCGTCGATGGATTGGTCGGCGTGATGCTTTTGTGTTTTGGCAGTGCGTTTACTGTTGCGTCACCGACGCCGGTGCAGGATTCGGAATCTCGGTCGGTTTCTGCCCGCGATCGACGTCTATTCGCGCGGATGATCTGCTTGGCATTTGTTTCTGGAATGGGAGTGTTAGCTCTCGAAGTTGTTGCCTTCCAAATGTTTCAGTTGGTGGCGACGATTTCGCTGTTTTCACCGGCGGCCGTTTTGTTCTGTGCGATTACATCCCTCGCTGTCTCCGCCGCGATTTTTGCGAGGTTTGAGAAATTCTTTATTGGGCAAGCGAGACGAAGGAATATCGCTGTTGTGCTAGCGGTCAGCGGTGTCTTGGTGATCCTTGCGCCCCAGGTATTCATGATGATTTCCCGGCAGTCCAATTGGTTCGCTGCCACCAACGGTGTGTTCGATTTCGCGCTCAAGCTAGGCGCGTTGTCTCTGCTGTCGGTAGGGCCGGCTTGGTTGGTTTCGGGGCTGGTTTTTCCGTTTGCCGTTGCTTGCGCCGGGAAGGACTGTTCGCCCGTCCGCTCTGGTCAGCGATTGGGGGGACTGCTTGCGATCAACGGTTTGGGGGGATTGGTTGGGGCGGAGGTCGCTTATCAGGTGTTGCTACCGATCTTCGGTGTCTACGGTACGATGACCGTGATCGGGTTAGGATTTGCGACATCGGCACTGATGACCAGCCTGCATGGGCAAGAAACCGACCGGATCATTGCGGGGACTTTCGCTTCGATTGCTATCGTTGTCGGTGTGGTGGTCGGTAGAGAAAACGCCAGCCTACCGGTATTCAACCCGACACCCGGGGTTCATCTCGTGGATTTTCAATCGGGCCGTCAAGGCACGGTTGCCGTGATCGAAAATGAAAATGGTGACCGTTCGATTCTGGTCTCGAATCAATATTTACTGGGAGGCACAGCGGTTCGCTACGACCAAGAGCGGCAAGTGCTGCTTCCCTTGGTGCTTCACAAAAAGCCAACGCGTGTCGGATGTATCGGATTGGCGACAGGGATCACACCCGGTGCGGCGTTAACGCTTGAGTCCGTCGACGAAGTCACAGCGATCGAGCTTTCTCCCTTGGTTGCCAAGGCCGCAGAAGCACACTTTAGTGACTTCAATCATCGCGTCTGTTTCGACGCGAGAGCATCCGTCGTGATTGGCGACGGGCGGACCGTGATCGCTTCCAAAGCAGACTACTTTGATGTCGTGACCGGGGATTTGTTTTTACCGTGGGCTCCCGGGACCGCACGACTGTATAGCAAAGAGCACTTTGCCGCGGTCCGCCGTTCGCTGCGGCCCGGCGGTATCTTTTGTCAATGGCTGCCAATGTATCAACTGACACACGATCAATTCCAAATGATCGTCGATACTTTTGTCAGCGAATTTGGTGACGCCGAACTGTTTGTCAATCATTTTCGCGTTGTCTCGCCTATGCTCGCTCTTGTCGGTGGCAAAGAACCGGGAGGACTGAATTGGAAACAAGTCAGTCAACGTTGTGATGCATTACGGGTACAAAATGCGATCGCCGACCCGGTCCTTAGGCATCTTCCAGGTATTCAAATGCTCTACCTGGGGAGTTACCCGGCAACACAATCACGGGGACCGCGTGTGACACTCGCTGATCCGTACCTCGAATATGCGGCCGCGACGGTTCGCCTTTCTGCGAATCCCGCGAGCGAATACATTCACTCGGCGAGTTGGGTTCGGTTTTGCCGCGAACGTCTTCGAATCGTGACCGACCAGGTCTCTCCCAACGACGCACAATTGATGGCGTTGGCTAGCGGCCTGATGGAGCTGGACCATGCACGACGGACCCACAATCGACTCGCCATCCCTATCGAGTTACAGCTTTCGCGGCTGATTCCAAACTGTTTTATGAACGATCCGTCAGCCGAGATGAAGCGCTGGCCTGGGCCCGTGATAACGACCGACGCGATGGAGAAGGATTTGGTTGCACCCGATATGCGGTTGCAGTAGAATTGCATAAAGGGTGTTTGGGCGATCTGGGACCATCGCTGGTCATCCGGCAGCGGATATCTCCGTTTCGCTTTCTCTCGATTCTGCCTTGCTTGCCAATGTGACCGTGAATGATGTCTTGTCAAACCGCCTCCAAAGTTGACGGGGACGAACATTGTGGCGACGGCGTTTCGGTCGGTCGGGATCCCTTCGATGTGACATTGTTGGGGGAATATGCCAGAAGTTTGCTACTCGGAACGGCAGGGATCACGGCGGTCTTGTGGGCCGCACAGTGGTCGCTGGATTCAGGGGCACTCGGATCCACCGCTTTCACCATGGTGATTGCGAATCTATTGATCATCGGGGCCGCGGTCGGACAGTGGTTTGCCGGTTTTCCGCGGTTGATCTTATTGGCGGGATTGGCGTCCTGGGTGACCCTCGAAATGGTAGCCGGGAAAGATTCGGTTTCTTGGTGGCAGCCCGCGTTGATGTTCTCTCCCGCGGTGACGGTGGTATCGCTGATCGTCCTGATGTATCGCGACTTGATGTTTGCGATCGGGGGGCGTTTAAAGGTGACTTGGCGTGGCAAAACGATCGTCGTGTTTGTTTTGGCGGCAATGATTTATATGATCGTCATCCCCGGGGTCGATGCGGTCGTAGGGGGCCAGCAAGGGAAACCACAATCCTATCGAATCGAGGATTTATCGCTGGCGGAGACGCTCCGGGTTCGTAGTTCTAAACTGGCTGTCTTTGCGATTTTCGCTTACACCGGTGCTTGCGTAGGAAGCTTTTTGAATGTCGTAGCCGCAAGTGCGCCGAGGGGCGAATCGATTGCGTTTCGGTCGTCGGCGTGTCCCCAGTGTGGCACACCGATTCGTCGGATCGACAATCTCCCGATCGTGAGCTACTTGTCGCTCGGCGGTCGCTGCCGAGACTGTAGTGCCGAGATTCCGATCCGCTACTTCATCACCGAAGCGGTGGGGCTTGTCATCTTCGCGTCCCTCTTTCTGTACGAACTCGTCACCGGGGCGGCGAACGTTCCTGGATTTCAGCTCTATCATCATGCTGGAATTCTCTGGATCATCCTGTACACCAAATGGCCCGTCGTCGGCATCTATTTTTTTCACTGTCTGTTGTTCAGTTGCATCTTGATGCTTGCTTTGACCGAACGGGATCGGCTGAATGCTCCACCATGGTTGGTCGCAACCCTAATCGTTTTATGTCTGGCAACCGTCGTTGCTTCGCCGACGATGTTGACCGTTTCCATCGCAGATCAGACGCCGTTCCAGGTTTCAGAAACGTTTCCCTCGTGGCTTGATCGTGCCGCGAACAGTCTGGGCGGCGGTCTATTCGGTTGGGCCTTCGCCCGATTCATCGTCACCATCCGACGACTGCGACTGAAAAGGTCTTCTTCGTTGACACTCGCATTCGTACTGCTTGGGATGGCGTTAGGTTGGCAGGCTATCCTTACCATCGCAGTCGTTTGGTTGATCGCGGTGAAACTGCTGGCCTCACAACACGGACGAAAGGTTCGGCCAAGCTGGTTGACCGCGACCGCACTCTTGTTCGCGATTGCGATGTTGCACCATCCGGTTTGGAGATGGACGGCGAGCACATTGTCGTTCTAAAAACGAACCAAGACAGAACGTGCGTGGCGCAGAAACATTGGTTCGTGTATCAAAGCCGAAATGTTGTTTGGGTAGGGCAGTTTCACCGCGATACTCTTTTCTGCCCCGTCGATCGTGCAATTCCTTGGCATCGTCTTCGTCACGAGTCAGGATCGTTTTGCTCCCCTCCATCGGCTTGATCTTTTTGCATTCGGCTTTGCGAGCCGTGAGCGTGATTGTCTATTGTCGCTCGACTCTCCGAGTCGTTTGCGTTTTCGACTAGGGGAGTCGAACGACATTTCCTCCCCTTGCCAAGCGAGATAGGTTCTCGCGATCTCGGCGATGTCTTCTTCGGTCAGCATCCTTGTGGATGCGCCCTACTATTTTTCCATGTTCTGGCTGCACGAGAAACGTCAACACGGGGCAAAGGCATCAACCTGGCGGGAGGAGAGGGAGATCAAAAAGAAGACCAGTAGTTGCAGTGGGTATGCAAGTGCAGTATTGTGGTGATTACATGGTGGGCGTTTCTCTTGCCCGCTTGTTGCCTGTTTCTTTTGGCGCAATTTGACTCTTGGTCATATAGGCAAACGACTTCCCATCCAATGATCGCTATGAATTTATCTCACCAATTCGATCGTCTTCCGGTCACCGTCTTGTCTGGCTTTCTTGGTGCGGGGAAGACGACGATGTTAAACCATGTTCTGGCCAATCGGAAAGGATTGCGGGTTGCCGTGATCGTCAATGACATGAGTGAGATCAATATCGACGCGGCATTGGTTCGAGATGGGGGCGCAAACCTTTCAAGGACCGAGGAACAATTGGTCGAGATGAGTAATGGCTGCATTTGTTGTACGCTTCGCGAAGACTTGTTGATCGAGGTTGCGAAGTTGGCCCAGGAAGGCCGGTTCGATTACTTGTTGATCGAATCAACCGGCATTAGTGAACCGATGCCGGTTGCCGAGACATTTACGTTTGAGGACGAAAACGGGAACAGTCTCTCTCACCTCGCCGAACTGGATACGATGGTCACGGTCGTTGACGCGGGGAGCTTCCTGAAGGACTTTGGATCCTGGGATGATCTCACCGACCGACGGATCGGCCTCAGCGACGAAGATGACCGAAATATCGTCGATCTGTTGGTCGATCAAGTCGAATTTGCCAACGTCGTGGTGATCAACAAAGTTGACTTGGTCTCTCCATACGATTTGGAACAACTTGAACAGATCATTCGGCGATTGAACCCGAACGCCAAACTATTGGTGTCCAAGGAAAGTCGTGTTCCCTTGGAGGAGATTATGGGAACGGGGCGCTACAAGCTGAGCGAAGCGGAGGCGATGCCAGGTTGGTTGGCAATTCCACGTGGCGAGGAGCAGACCGAAACTGAAGAGTACGGGATCAGTCATTTTGTTTACCGTGCCGAGCGACCGTTTCACCCGAAGCGGTTGACTGAGATGTTGGACGACGAATTTGATGAGGGCTTGTTCGCCGGAGTACTCCGCAGCAAGGGGTTGATGTGGATCGCTTCGAGGAATGATTGGGCGTACGACTGGTCACAAGCCGGTTGCTCAATCCGAATGAATCCGGCCGGCTTTTGGTGGGCAGCGGCACCGAAAGACGAATGGCCGGAGGATGACGAATCGATCGCAGAGATCAACGCCAAACTAAATGGACCTCACGGAGATCGTCATCAGGAACTGGTGTTTATTGGTAACGCGATGGAGCAAGCACGAGTGATCTCAATCCTTGATCGTTGTTTGCTGACCGATGCAGAGTTTGCCGCTGGTCCCAACGTCTGGCAAGGCTACGAAGACCCGTTGCCACAAATTGAGATCGAGTCCGAGGGCCAAGGGGCTACCGAGCAGAGTTCGTGAGAATTGACGGCGGATTTCCGATTGACCGCGAAGCACTCTTGGACAAAAAAACAAAATCAATCGAACCAGCATTAGTTGCATTCGTATTGCAAGTGTGCGGTTGTCTGATTTGCAGTGTTCACTCAAACATGGAAGAGATCTGATGCGGTTCTTCGTCATGATACAGGCGGTATTTGCCGCGATCGCTTTGGTCGATTTTTCGCCGGTGGATGCCCAAGAGAAAACGGGCCCGGTCATTGTTGCTTTGGATCAGGCGACCGCGGATCTTTGGTGTTCGTATTTTCCAGAGGCGGATTTGCGCGTGGTGGTGCCGAACGATGATCTGGACTATGCGGTTGTCAATGTCCGTGCACTTTCGGTGTGTGATGCAAGCTACTTGCTCTATCGGCGCGACCAGAATTCTTTGGTGACGCAACTGTTTCGCGAACGAATTGCGAACCAGGGTGTGTTCTCGGTAGATCTTGTTGAATTCTTTCGGCGTCACGATTTGTCTCCGCGCGATCGTTCACGTTCCGGCGAATGCAATTTCGCTGCCGTGATCGACGCGATGAAATTCTTGCCATCGCGGCCGAGCGTCGTTGAGTTCTCGGCGACGTCCGATAGCGAGCACGCAAGAAATGTCTCTCTAACGGTCGGCAAGCAAATGCGCTGAATCGAGAATGTCGTTTGATGCTCGCAGAGGATGGGCCGTGTACCGATTGACACACGGTTGAAGTGCCTGAGTTTGACTCCGGCGAGGTGGTCGAAGACACTGTGGCTTTCCCCAATTTGCAGTGCCCTCCGTTAAACGAGTGAAATCAGTATGCATCAATTGTTAGTCTCGGCACCGGCTTGTCGAGAACGAATCTGGCATCGGCTTACGTACGGTTTGTTGACGACGAAAGCTGTGGCGATGAGTGGTGCGATGGCGGTGGTGATCGCCATGCTACTTCAGGTGTTCTGGGTGTCCGCGGCCCACGCCCAGTCATCCGGTCATCCGAACATGATTTTTATTCTCGCCGACGACCAGGGTTTCGGCGACGTGGGGGCATTGAATCCGGAATCAAAAATTCCCACTCCGAACATTGATCGAATCGCCGCCGAGGGAATGATCTTTGGCGACGCACACACTTCGTCATCGGTGTGCACGCCGACACGCTACAGCATCCTGACCGGCCGGTATCACTGGCGAACGCGATTGCAGAAAGGTGTTTTGGGTGGATTCAGTCCGCCGCTGATCGATCGGGAGCAATTGACGATCGCCGGAATGTTAAAGCAGCAGGGGTATCGAACCGGGGCGGTCGGTAAGTGGCACCTCGGCTGGAACTGGCCACTGAAAGGTGGCGGACTCGCCGACGATGCGGGTAACTTCACCGATGCTTATGAAAAAGGATGGGCGGTCGACTACGAGGCAGAGATCCAAGGCGGGCCGGTTGATCTCGGGTTCGACGAGTTTTTTGGGATCAGTGCCTCGTTAGATATGCCGCCGTACGTCTATGTCCGCGACCGAGTGCCAACGGAGAAGGCGACGGTCGAGAAAGCATTCCACCGGAAGGGGCCAGCCGGCGAAAGCTTCGAAGCGGTCGACGTTTTGCCGACGTTCACTCGCGAAGCGGTTCGGTTCATCGACTCCCACGCCAACGGTGACAAGCCCTTCTTCTTGTACTTTCCCTTGAACGCACCGCACACGCCGATCGTTCCGACGAAACAATGGCGTGGCAAAAGTGGAATCAATGACTACGGTGATTTCACCATGCAGGTTGATGCGACGGTCGGCGAAGTGTTGGAAGCACTCGATCGAAACAAGATTACCGAAGAAACATTGATCATCTTCACGACCGACAATGGCTGTTCACCGGCTGCGAAAATCGGTCAGTTAGAAGCCGCCGGCCACGACCAAAACTACATTTACCGCGGTCATAAAGCGGACATCTATGACGGCGGCCATCGCGTGCCTTTCATCGTTCGTTGGCCCGGAAAAGTCAAACCCGGTTCACGAACCGAGCATCTGGTCGGGCAGTTAGATTTTTTCGCGACCGCCGCCGAGATCAGTGGGGCGGACGTGCCAGGCGATGCCGCGGGCGACAGTGTCTCGTTCCTAAAAACGCTTCTTGGCAAAGCGGGTTCGCCGCCTCGCCGGTCAATCGTTTCGCAATCGATCGGTGGTCAATTCGCGATCCGTGACGGTGACTGGAAGCTTTGTCTCTGTCCGGGATCGGGCGGTTGGAGCCAACCGCGGCCGGGGCGGGATGATATGAGCAGCCTTCCGCCGATGCAGTTGTACGATTTGGGCAGTGACCCGGGAGAATCAAGAAACCTAATCGAACAGCATCCCGAACGCGTGGCAAAAATGACTGCGATGATGCGGGAAGCGATCGACCAAGGACGGACCACGCCGGGGGAAACGCTCGACAATGACGTCGACATCGTTATGGTCAAGCCGGTTCGAAACGGCAAGCGTCCGCTGAAGAAATAGGGCTATCTGCCAAGATAGGCGTCGATCTGCTCCGCCTTGCGGAGCAGGTAGGGAATGTGCTGCTCGGTTGTCTTGACCATCCGTCCGAGTTGCCGCATTTGTTCGCTGAATTCGCCAGCGAACTTACGTTGTTGTTCGTCACGCCAGGTTTGTTCGAGTTGATTCATCTGGGTCCCCAGGGCGGTCGAACGCTCTTTCAACTCTTCGACAAATCGGTGCAGGTGGGACGCAAATTGACGCAACTGTTCGGGGTCGACGACGGCTTGGCTCATCGGAGTTCCTGTGGTTATTTGGCGGCGGATTGTTGTTCGGCGGCGATGGCTTGTTCGACGTGATTCAATTGTTCGCGGTACAGTTTGCCGGTCGATGGCAAAGAGAGCTTTTCGGAAAGCTCGACCAGATGCCGCAACGCCGTTCGCCTCAATGCGGGTGGCGCGACTACTGCGCGTCGAAGTGCGACGGCGCGGAGTTCTTTCATCGCTTCGAGATCTTTTCCGTTCGATAGAAGACACCGGGCGCGGAGGAAGTGTGCCGCCGCCGAGTATTCATCCAATTCGACCAACCGACCGGCGTCATCAAAGGCGTCGTCAAACAATTCGGCGTCGAACTTTGCTTCGGCAAGCAACAAACGATAATTCACCTGTGACGGATCACGCTCCAAGCGAGCGCGGCAGACTTCCATTCGGCGGTGTGCCCAGTCGCTTCGGCTACGCTCGAGTTCTCGATCGGCGTCGGCCGAATTGACTCGCTTGGCGAGGTCGGAGACTTCACGGAGTTGTTGAAGTGATCGTGCGAGGACGGCTTCTTCTAATTCCCATGTGATCTGTTCATCATCTGGGAAGATCTGCTTGGCCTGCTGCAGCAAGCGTTTCGCTTCGATCGGCCGATGCTCATCCCGATAAATGGCGGCGAGTTCCAAATAGCCTTCCAGGTCGGTCGGATTGGCTTTGAGTTTATGTTCGAGTTCTTGCCGTCGTTGAAGCCGGACGCGCTGTTGATTCTGTTGTGATGCTTCGTCGTTCTCTGGATCGGACGATGCGGTGTTGCGGCGAAGTAATTCATCGGGTGAGACCGGCCGCCAGCGTCCGCCTTCGAGCGGGCTAAGATTGGGGTTGCCTGCTTCTCCGGTCGATTGCGAAGCGTGGCTAGCAGCTGCATCGTCGCCCGAGAGCGTGTCACCACGGTCGCGATCGACCGAGCGGATGGGAGATTGTGACTCGTTCATAACCGCCGACATTAAAAAAAGAAAAGGTTGCAGCGGGTGAACCGCTACAACCTAGTTTGAACGCTATGGGGATCAGATGCAAATTTTTAGCATCCGATCACCAGGGTGCTCGGATGTAGTAATACCCGAATTGGTCGGTATGGCTGGGCCACGCCGGCGTGGGGCGGAACGTCCCCGGTGCGGCGGCGCCTGTCCCGGGTGCACTGCGACCGAATTGGTGGTGGATCGGGTACATCGTGTTTTGGCCGACGCCCCACGAATAGTTTGTTCGCATGTGGGCGGTTGGTGGAACCACGACCGCCATGGGTTGGCCATAGGTTTGGTTGTAGTAGCCACCGTGCCACGGACGATCCATGGCAAAGTTATGGGCCCACCGCTGAGTCAACGACTTTCGACCTTCGGCAGACGCCGATTCGCCGGTCGTGACCGAAACCGCTGCCACGGCTGCCAAGAGGAGCAATAGTTTTCGCATCAGTCTGTTCATTTGGGGTGAAAGTGAATGTCGATCGATTGCGACCCGAACTAGCGTGGCAACCGCAACTTGTTCCAGTAAAGGTTTTCAACAGCCGTACGAACTGGCGGGTAGCTGTATTTGACTTTGGTGCGATTGAGTCCGCGGCCGTTATCGTAGTGGTTGTGGTAACGATCTTTGTGCTTGTACATCATCTCGTGCGGATAGAACGGCTGGTACGTGAAGTACGTGTTCCCAACGAACTGGGGCACCGGCAGGGGCGAGACGTACATCTGCGCGTTGGCGCTGTTGCAGTTGCCTTGCGAGTAGTAGTTGTAAAACAGGTCGGAGCGATCGTACTTGCGTGGCTGGCAGCCGGCGACGTTGTTGCGACGACCGAGGCCGAGGCCACCGAGGCATGATCCGTCGGCGCAGCTTCCTGATCCGCAGTTGCCGGAAGCACATTCTCCGCTGCCACAGGTTCCCGAAGCACATCCGCCGACAACGTCGCCTTCGTAGGAAATGTCACCGACATAGTTGGCCGGAGCGACCGCGGGGGCGGCCACACTGCTGGCGGCCACACTGCTGGTGGCCACACTGTCGCTGACAATTTCGGCGCTGACGATGTAGCCCTCGTCAGCCTCGGCGGGGGCCGAGAGGGTCGCCACGGTAAGGCCGGCGGCCAGGGCGACGGAGGCGACTAGGTAGTTTTTAATTTGCAGTTTCATCCGTTGGTTCCTCCGAACCGTTGTTTCAGCCAAAGATTCCGTTCTTGGCAATGAGGATACTTGGGGACCTCAAGCCTGACTCCTGCGTCACCTCGTTGACGCTGGCCATCGGTGTGCAGGCGATTCAATGCGAAGATTCACTGCGGGCGATTCATTGCCTGACACCCGTGATGGGGCCCGCAAGCGACACAAACGCTGGCAATCGAGACTGACACGTACGTCCTAGTTCGGTCCGTCGTGGGGGGACACCGCAGACGTTCGCGATTCGCTGTTCCGACCGATTCATCGAGCACCACCCTAGCGACCGCCAGACGCGTTGCTTTCGCACAAATCGACGCTTTCTTTCAAAACGACACAATCGGTACGGTTTACCACGCTCGCCTATCTAGAAAAACTAATGCCGCTGGCCTACCTTGGTCGATCCCCGAAGGCTGACGACTGTCTTCTGGCATTGGTTTTTGGCAATTTGTTCGCGAGCGACGACCAGACCTGTGTCCGATGATCAATCGCAAGGCCCCACTAATCGATGACTCTTCGAGCGAGAAAAGGACCCGAACCTCGTGGCAAAACGACGTCCCCGTAAATCGGCGAACAAGAACGGAAAGTCACTCTTTGATTCCGTCGATGAGTCGCTGTTGCAAGCGATCCCGCTTCGCCAAGCCGCCCAGGAACGCTATCTCAATTATTCGCTTTCGGTCATCACCAGCCGCGCGCTTCCCGATGTTCGCGATGGGCTGAAACCGGTCCAGCGACGAACCCTGTACACGATGCACCAGCAGGGACTCAGCGCGACGGCCAAGCACCGCAAATGTGCCAAGGTCGTCGGCGACGTGATGGGTAATTATCACCCCCACGGCGACAGCTCGATTTACGAAGCGTTGGTCCGGATGGCCCAACCGTTCTCGATGCGGATGCCCTTGATCGACGGCAGCGGAAACTTCGGTAGCGTCGACGGTGACAACGCCGCGGCGATGCGGTACACCGAGTGTCGAATGACGCCGATCGCCAGCGAGGTCCTCGCCGATCTGGCCACCCGAACGGTGCCCTTCAAAGCCAACTATGACGGGACGCGAGAGGAGCCGGTTGTTCTGCCGAGCCGTTTGCCGAACTTGTTGCTCAACGGCACCACCGGGATCGCCGTCGGGATGGCAACGAACATCCCCCCGCATAACTTGAAAGAGATCTGTGCGGCGCTTTTGAAACTGTTGCGTGACCCTGAGATCAAGGACTATCAGTTGGTCGCCAACGATGCGATCCAAGGTCCTGATTTTCCCACCGGCGGGCAGATCATCAACACCAAGGAGGAGTTGCGGGAGATTTACCAAAACGGTCAGGGCACGATCAAACTGCGAGGCACGGCAAAGGAAGGCGAGCAGTCGACCCGCTCGAACCGTATTCTGCAAATCGATTCGATCCCCTATGGCGTCAACAAAGCCCTGCTGGTCGAGCGGATGGCGGAGCTTGTCTTTGACGGCAAGCTCCCGCTGGTGACCGAAGTTCGTGACCTCTCGACCGACGAAATTCGCATCGATCTGTTCTTAAAGAAGGACGCGGATGAATCCAAGGTGTTGGCGTTCTTGTACAAGCACACCGACTTGCAGAAGAACTTCAGCGTCAACATGACCTGTTTGGTGCCGACCGAGAATCCCGAACTCGGAACGCCAGAGCGGCTGTCGCTCAAGGAGATGCTTTGGCACTTCCTGCACTTCCGACTTGAGGTTGTGACGCGTCGGCTCGAGAACGAACTCGCCGCACTCGAACGCCGCTTGCACATCCTGGAAGGTTTCGCACTGATCTTCGATGCCCTCGATGAGATCATCAAGATTATCCGCAATTCCGATGGTAAGGCGGACGCCGCGACAAAGATCATGAAGCGGTTTCCGGCCGAAGAAGGCGGACTCGACGAAGACCAAACCGATGCGATTTTGGAACTCAAACTGTACCGGTTGGCGCGATTGGAAATCAACTTGATCCGGGACGAGTTAAAAGACAAGAACAAGCGCGCCCGGCAGATCCGCAAATTGCTGCGTGAAGACACCCAGGATACGAACGCTTCTGGACGCTGGAAAATCGTTCGCGAAGAGATCGAATCGTTGGTCACGACGTATGGCAAGGACCAGACGTCGAGACGTCTGTCGGCGATCGATTCCAACGAAACGGAAATCGAATACAGCGAGGAAGACTTTATCGTCGCCGAAGACTGCCACGTGCTGGTGACACGCGATGGTTGGGTCAAACGGCAAAAGCAAATCGCCGATCCGTCCAAAAGTCGTCTCCGTCAGGGGGACGAAGTTTTAGCGGTCCTGGCCGGTGACACTCGGGCGACGATTGGGTTCTTTTCTTCCCTGGGGGTTTGTTACACCACGCGGTTTATCGATCTGCCGGCATCGACCGGATTTGGCGAACCGATTCAAAAGCTGTTCAAAATGAAAGACGGCGAACGAATCGTGTCCGTGATGTCATTTGATCCCCGCGTCGTCGGCGGCAACATTCACGAGGACCCGAAGCATCCCGATTACTGTCCCGAGATCCATGCGCTCGCCGCATCGACCAACGGGTTTGCGTTGCGATTTGGTCTCGCACCGTATGCCGAGCCGTCAACCCGCAGCGGTCGCCGCTATGCCCGCGTGGCAACGGACGCATCGATCGTTGATGTGATCGCGATCAGCGGTAGCGAGGTCATCTTGGCGGTATCCAATCAATGCCGGGCGATCGTCTGCGACAGCGAAGAGGTCAATTACCTCTCCGGACCGGGAAAAGGTGTGACATTGATTCGGTTGGCAAAGGATGACGAATTATTGGGCTTTAAAGCCAGTTCGGGAGACCGTGATTTACTGACGGTTGAAACCAACCGCGGCGCGAAGAAGACGATCAGCACCGCCAAGTATCGCAAGACCAGTCGTGGCGGTCGCGGCGTTGAGATTCAAAAGAACGGAAAAATCGCAAAGATTCTCTCTCCGCCCCCGGCCGCACCCGAGCCGTTCGAAGACTCCTGAGCCGACGCTTTTCTATCACGAAACAACCTTATCGTATCTCATACATCCATGGCAAAGAAATACAACGCCGAAGCGATCGTCGCTCTGGAAGGGCTCGAACCGGTCCGAAAGCGTCCCGGCATGTACATCGGTGGTGTCAGTAGCGCCGGGCTGCATCACTTGATTTGGGAAATCGTCGACAATTCGGTCGACGAGGCGATGAATGGTCATGCGAGCGAGATCACCGTCACGCTGCACAAGGATGGTCAGTCGGTGACCGTTTCTGACAACGGTCGAGGCATCCCTGTCGATAAGCACCCCAAAACGAAAAAGCCGGCGTTGGAAATGGTACTCACGGTACTGCACGCGGGCGGGAAATTCGAAGGCCAGAACTACAAGACCGCCGGTGGTCTGCACGGCGTCGGCGCTTCGGTCGTCAACGCGCTCAGTAAATCGTTAACTGCCATCGTCCGTCGCGACGGTGCTCAGTACAAAATGGAATTTGAACGCGGGGTGCCTCAAGGCAAGCTGCAGAAACTTAAAGGGGCGGTCCGTGGTACCGGAACGTCGATCAGCTTCGCACCCGACCCGCAGATCTTTCCCAAGACGACGTTCGACGCGGCCACGATCCGGGCTCGTTTGGAGACGGCTAGTTTTCTGCATCGTGGTGTCAAAGTTGTCTTTCATAACGAAGTTGACAACGTCAAAGAGACGTTTCTGCACGAGCAGGGCATCGTCGATTATCTGGCCGCGGTTCTGAAAGAACGCAAAGCCAAACCGATTCACGAGTCGCCTTTCACCCACTCGGTCGATGATGACATCCGTTTGGAGGTCGCGATGCAGTGGACCGAATCAACCGATGAGCATGTCCGCAGCTACGTCAACGGAATTCCAACCGGCAGCGGAGGGACACACGAAAACGGTTATCGCGGCGGACTAAACAAGGCGGTTCGAAACTATATCGATACCCATAACTTGACGCCCCGCGGCGTGAAAATTACGCACGAAGACATTCGTGAAGGGATGGTCGCGATCGTTTCAATCTTTATCAGCGAACCACAGTTTCAAGGGCAGACCAAAGATCGCTTGAACAATCCGGAAGCACACAGTCTGGTTGAATCCGCGGTACGCAGCGAGATCGAGCAATGGATGAATAGCAATCGATCGATTGCCGATGCCATCATCGCACGGATTATCGCCGCGGCTCGTGCCCGTGCCGCATCACGGGCGGCGTCCGAAGCGGTGTCACGAAAAGGCGGATCGAAACGCACGATGCTTCCTGGGAAACTCAGCGACTGTGTTTCCGGTGGAAAGATGGAATCGGAACTGATCATCGTGGAAGGCGACTCGGCGGGTGGAACTGCCAAGCAATGCCGCGACCGAAACTATCAAGCGATCTTGCCGCTTCGCGGAAAAGTGCTCAATACCGAAAGCGCCACCTTGAAAAAGATTCTCGACAACCGAGAAATCCAAGACGTCGTCGCTTCGCTCGGTTGTGGCATAGGACCCAAATTAGATGTCGCGCAGCTTCGCTATGGTCGGATCATTCTGCTCGCCGATGCGGATTCCGATGGGCACCATATCACCACGCTGTTGTTGACATTCTTTTATCGTCACATGCCGCAACTGATATCAGACGGGCGACTGTTTATCGCCGTCCCGCCGTTGTATCGAATCGACATCGGAAAAGAGACCCATTGGGCCAAAGATGATGCCCACCGTGAAGAGATCCTGTCCGAACATAACGGCCGAGCCAAACCCGAAATCACGCGGTTCAAAGGGCTTGGTGAAATGATGCCGAAGGTGCTTTGGGAAACAACCCTTGATCCTGCGAATCGCCAGTTGCTGCGTGTCGAAGTCGACGATCAGTTAGAAACCGATCGCGTGATCAGTGACCTGATGGGACGAGATGCTTCCGCACGGTTTCGTTTCATCATGGATCGGGCGGGAGACGCCGAAGTCGACGTTTAGAGCCTGCTTTGAATCACAAAACCCCGTGTGATCAAGTAGCCAGATGTCCCAAGTTTTCTGTAGCACGCTGGTGCTGTATCAGTTTGGTCTGAATCCCTCTGGTGGTGCTTGGGGCTCTCCAAAAACCATGATCGCAAGAGAACACCGCGTCAAGCGATTCGAGAGGGTTCGGATGACGTGTCCTATGGGGGACCGTCATGCGTAACGAAACAACACAACCGCCGAGCGATTCGCACGGCGGTTGGATCGTTGCGTCGATGATTTCCGGCAATGCCGTTGCTTAAAGAAGATCTCCAAAGGCCGCATCGAGAGCATTCAGTCGATCATCTTCGTCGTCATCGTCGGTGACAAATTGGTCGATGAAGTCCATCGCGAATGGTGCTTCAATCGCTTCGTCCAACAACTCCTCGGTGGTCGCTTCGCCTTCACCGAATCCGCCGCTGCTCTGACGACGTGCCAGTTCGTTGATAACCGCCAAGGCATCGACTGGTGAGATCAACTGGTCACCGTTGACGTCGTAGTATGGCGGGCCTACATCCTGATTGGTTACCGGCACACTTCCTTGACCCGAACGAGCCAAGTGGTTGATGACAAGCAACGCGTCGATCGGCGAGATATTACCGTCGTCGTTGACGTCGGCGTTGAGGTCCGGATTCTGCAGTCGGCTTCCGGATACTTGAACGCGAACGGTCGCAGGACTACTGGTTCGACCTTCCAAATCGGTGATGGTGTACTGGAACGTGTCGATGCCCAGGAACCCATCGGCCGGGATGTAGCGAATCGTTCCGTCACCACGCGGTACGGCTTCGCCGTTAAGCGGTTCGGTGACGATTTGAATCGACTGAAGGTCCAAGCCATTGTTGGGAGCCCCGGGGGCCGCATCGGGATCTTCGTCATTGACGACGACGTTGATGTCGACCGACTCATCCAAGAACGCCGCCGCTTGGTCATCGCGGACCGTCGGTGCCGCGTTGGCTTGGATGGTGACGGTTGCTTCTTGACTAAAGACGCCATCGTTGTCTCGGATGCGATATCGGAAGACATCTTCTTGGGCGAAGCTGCTAAAGGCATTGAAGGTCACGACACCTTCGTCGTCGATTGAGATCGAGCCAAAGGCTGGCTGCAAGGTGATTTCGATCGTCGACGGATCGAGTGTGCCATCGATGTCGGAGTCGTTGTCAAGGATCTCGATGATCGTCGGACCGTCGGGATTCAATGTCGGTGCATCATCGAGTGCGACGGGGGCATCGTTGATTCCCGAAACGGTCAGTGAAACCGTAACGACGTTACTCGTCTCACCCGCCGAGTCGACGACTTGATACGTGAACGAATCGACGACCTGTTCGGATCCCGACAGGGCCTGCAACGTGAACGACGTCGACGGATCGTAGGTCAGTTCGCGAGTGGTGCTGTTGAAGGTCACGCGGGCACCGCTGAGCGACAGACGTGGGCCGCCGGGCCACACGATCGACAAGGTATCGTCGGGGTTGTTGATATCGGGATCGATATCGTTGGCCAATAGGTCAGCTTCGGGGATCGTCAACAACGCGTCCTCGTCGGTCGCGATGTTATCACCGACGGCGACAGGGATGTCATTTTCCGGAGTGATTTCGATTCGTAGCATTACCGGTGCGGCAGAAGCCCCGGCCGAGTCGATTGCGGTGACAGTCAGGTCAACGATTCCGTTGGCGTTGGCCGCTGGCAAGAATCGCAGTACGCCATCGTCGCCGACGGTCGGGAGTTGCTGGAACAGTCCCTGTGCGTCGGTCGGAGTGACGACCTCGAAGCGAACCGTTTGACTGGATTCATCGGCGGGTCCGGGACTAATATTTGTCGCCCAGGTTTCCGAGTACGGCGCGCTGTCTTCGTTGACCGTGATCACTCCGGGGACTCGATCAAACGTGGGGATATCGTTAACCGCGTTGATGGTGACGGTGAAGGTCCGGACCGCCGTGCTCATCGACGGGGTTCCGTCGTCTGGAACGTCGGTCAATTGGACTTCGAAGATCGCCGATCCGTTGGCATCGGGGGCCGTTTCGAAATCCAACGTCGCCGAACGTGTCACGGGGTCAATGACGGCTACCGGTCCGTTCGCAAACATGCCTTGCGTTCCACCGACCTGCGTGATGGTGAAGAACACGTCTTGCGTTTCCAATTCGTCCAGGGCCGATGGTGGTCCGGCGAGGACGTTGTTTGCCCAGCTGGAAATGCTGACCGTGCCGGCATCTTCGTCGACGACCACATTTGCGGGGCCGCTGTACTGAGGCATGTCATTAAGCGGATCGACGACGATCTTGACTGTGTTGGTCGCAATACGCGGGTCAGCTTTAGCGACACCGTCGGTGCCGAAGTCGACCGTCACCCCGTCATCGGTCACCGTGTACGTGAACGTGTCGGTGCCAACGAAGTCTTCTTTGGGCATGTAACGCAGTCCGACCAAGATGCCGTTCTCACGGATTTCTTCGATCGTGCCTTCAAAGGTCGAACTGGTCGGAATGGGGGCACGCATCGACAGCGTCTGGTTGCCACCGGGGACAATGTTTTCGCTTTCGTTGTCCGGTCCGGGGGAGAAGACATCCAGCAAGCCTGGGTTGCCAGCGGTTCCGTTGACCATGATTTCGACCGATCCGTCCTCATCGATTCGGAATTCCAACGGATCGGCGTCGGGGCGAACGACCGGCGGGTCGTTGATCGGCAGCACATCAATGGTGATCGTTCGAGCGATCGATGTCGTCAGGTCACCACGGCTGGCGTCGCTGGGCCCATCGTCGGTCAATACGATTTCAAAGTCAAAGCTGCCGAAGACGTTCGGGGCCGCTTGGAACTCGAAAATGCCTTCCGGGCTGATCGTCGGGTACAAGCTGAAGAACTCGCTTCCCTGTCCGGCCGCAAAGCTTAGCGGGTTGATGCTGAACGTCGTCGATTGGCCCGAAACCGGATTGGTTTCGTCGAGTGCGCTGGTGGTCGAACCGGCCGCAACGTTGAAGACAAAGTTATTGATCAGCGTCGGCGCGGCGTCTTCGAGTGTTTCGATCGTTTCACGCGGACCGAACGGATCGCTTGGATTCGCCGGTGGCAGGTTGATCTCGAACTCAGGGCGATCGTTGACCGGGTTCAGGTTAAACCGAACGACGTTGATTGCCGTTTTCGGATCGTCCACCAAGCCGCCGTTGATCCAGCTTTGACCGTCATCGATCACGGTGTAGGTGAATTCG
The DNA here is from genome assembly GCF_008312935.1 of Roseiconus lacunae. Lineage (NCBI taxonomy): Bacteria > Pseudomonadati > Planctomycetota > Planctomycetia > Pirellulales > Pirellulaceae > Roseiconus > Roseiconus lacunae. Next base: position 91,273 of record NZ_VSZO01000014.1, read on the forward strand.
TCGAACGCACCGATTTGGTTGTTGTAGTCCTTTAGCGGCGTATAGAACAAACCGACGATGCCATCGCCGTTGGTGCCCATTCTTAACGTTCCGCCGAGGCTGGTTTGCGTCGGCACGCTGTCAAGCGACAGGGTTTGGTTGCCACCGACGGTGGTCGGATCCGCTTCGTTCGGAGGGCCAACGGTAAAGACATCCAAGATGCCAATGGGGTTGTATCCGACGACGGAAGGATCACGACTGAGCGGAATAAAGTACTCCTCTTGCGGTTGGCCGATCGCCGGCGTGTTGTCTTCACGCAAGGTGTAGGTGATGAACCCATTCGCGTCGACCGACCACGCGTCATCGGCGTCGTTGACTTCGCCGGTGTTGACAAGGTTCGGATCGATCCGCGGCGGATCGTTGATCGGGCGAATCGAAACGGTCAGCAACTTCGTCGTCGATTCAATCGGGCTACCGTCATCGGTGGCCGTGATTTCGTAAACCACGGTGCCGTGTTGATCGGCGGCAGGGAAGAATTGGATCGCCGAGTTATCGGTCACGACGGGCAACTGAGTCATCAGGCCAGCCGGATCGGAGGTCAGTTCGACAATGCTGAACGTGACATTCTCCATGCCTTCGTCATTGCCGAACATCGGGTCTCCGCCGGCCACGTTCATGAAGAACGGGTCGATCGTCCAGCTGTCCGGATCATCTTCATTCAGCTCCAACGTTGCCGGAATGTCAAAGACCGGAGGTGCGTTGTAGTGCAGGACTTCGATGGATACGGTGGCGAAGTCGGCGGTCGCCAGGAACTCGGGACCTTCGTTTCGCTGCGTGCTGACGGCATATTCGAATGTATCGATGCCTTCGAAGTCCGTGTCAGGCGTGTAGGTGAACAGGCCTGCCGCGGCATCATCGATTCGGACTTGACCGTTCGCGGTGCGGTAGGTGTCGGTCGTCCCGGCAACCAGGGTGCCGTTGACAACGACACGGGGCTGAATGAATTCCACGTTCGGCAGCACATCGTTGTCGATCAAGCCACTGAAGTTGCTGCCGTCGACCGTCAGAACATGGTCTTCCAAGACGGTGTAGAAGTCGTCGTCCCGAGCGTCAGTCGCGTCGACATCCAAGACACGGACTTGGTAGTCCTCGACCTCACCGCCGATGCCGATCCCGTCAGGGTCGGAGACACCGTTGTCAGAGATTCGAAAGCGAGCGTACGTCAATCCGCGGGCCGCGGTGTTCGGCGTGACAATTCGCGTTTGGTTGCTGCCGTCGGTCACGGCCAAACCATCGATCACTTTTTCACCGAAGTCGTTGAAGTCACCATCGGCATTGAAGTCGATCCAGGCATCAAGCACGCCATCGCCGACGACATCAAACGAGAGGACGGTGCCGGCCGGGTCGTTCGGATTCAAAAAACCGACGACATCGGCTGGGTTACTTGTCGGGTTAGATGCCGATGATGCGAGGAACAACCCATCGGTCGCAGCCATTCCAAAGAACGTTCCGACGTTGAAACCGTCTTCGTCATCAAAGTCACCACTGAAGTCATCCGCCATCGCGTCGAATGAAGGCACACCGTTCGGTTCGCCATCAATTTCAACTCCCAGACGCGGGGTGCGACTGTCGCTGATCGTGTGCCGAGCACCATTGCTGGCGAGCAACGTTCCGTAGCTGTCAGGCGCGTCACCAAAGTCGATTTCGACCGGAGGAATGATGATGGTGAATCGGGTTTCGCCGTTAACCTGATTCGATCGGAGCTTGTTCCCCGCACGGTCGGAGATCAACGAGTTGTCGAGCCGAATGGTGTAGATGCTCGCCGGTTCCCAAAGCGTCGACAGTGGGGTCAGACGCAAGACACCGCTGGTTTGGTTGTAAGCGAGCAGGTAGTCCACATCTTGAACCAGCAGTTGGCCATCCTGTTCGACACGAACCGCTTGAGCCGAGATCGTCGCATCGTTCGGGTCGTCGACCGTCAAGCCATTGATGCCGGTCCCTTCGAATGGCGAGTTCGGCCCGCGACCGTCGCCGAGCAGAATCGTGAAGTTGTCCAGCAGCGGGTCATTGACCATGACCACCGTCGGGCTTGGGTCCAAGTCATTGGCGTCGTTGTCGATCGGATTGAGCAACGTCGCGTAAGGAGCATCAACGTCTTGATTTTCGATCGCACCGCGGTCGGCGACCGGTGACGAATCGGGCTCGATACGCAGTTGACCAAATTGATCACGGTCGGGAGCCAAGATCGGCGACGCCGGGATGCCAAGTTCGGTCTTGAAGTTCAAGAAGTCGAATCGATCTTGCTCGGTAATTTGAGCATTGTCGATCGCTTGATTGCCGTTGACGAGATAGAAGTTTCGATTAGCAGCATCGACGAAGAGCGGATCACCGTTGGTGCCGACGATCGGTGAAATACCCGTTGCGCCGTTGCCCGCATTTTCTTGGTAGTAGTTCGACCGGATGATCGATCCAATTCCGCCATCGATGACGCCGGTACCAAAGTCGGCGATCAAATTATTCATCACGGTCGGGCTAGCCTGACCGACGATCTCGATGCCGGTGCCACTTTGGTTTTCCCCGACCAACGTGTTGTTGAGGATTCGACCGAACGAAACCGTTCGGTTTGCACTGCTGTTCGCTTCGCCGGCGAAGCGAATAGCAGAGGATCCTGCGATGACGTTGTTCTGGACGACGACACCGGGGATATAACGATCCGCATTGAGTTGCGGGAAGTTAATCAGTGAACCGGCGTGTGGAACGCCAGGGGCTTCCGCCGCACCGGCTTGAATGTTAATGCCGACGTTCGCCGCATCGGTGATTCGGTTGGCATCCAAAACTAGGACACCTTGCGGACGTTCACGGTTGCGATCGGCAAGCAAACCAGTCGCCCCTTGGATCAGCCGAATGTTATCGATAAAGGCCTTGTGCTGACCTTCGATCGGCGCGGTACCGCTTCCTTCACCGTCGTAAACCCAGGTGAAGGTATGATCGCCAAGTCCGAACGCGAACTGGACTGTTCGGTAGCCGGTTTCGCCTGACGCAAGCGTGCTATCACCGACCGGGGTTTCCCCGGTGATGAGCGACAGCGACTGAGGGACGCCGTCGATTAGGAAACGAAGACCATACTCATCCAGCGTGCTGCTGACGTTATACGAGAACTCGATAACGCCGGCTTCTGTTTGCGACGAACCGAGGTCCGCCAATGTGGCTTCGAAGGTCGCGGTATCAAAAGTCATCGTGGGCGATTCGAGACTTTGCGTACCGGTACTGGGGTTGGTCGAGGTGACCGCCCACGGTTGTGTTCCCGGAACCGAATTCAATGGTGGCACAAACGTCGAGGGTTCGAATGTGACTGTTGCCGTCTCATCGCCTTCGAGGATGTGGCGGTCATTGGTGTCAAACAATTGTGCGACGACCGGAGTTTCCGGCGCTAGCACCGCGAATTCACCGGTGCGACGGATCTCGAGCTGATAAGCCCCCGTGACAATGTCGGGGAAGGCCATGCCGTCTAGGTCTTGCGTTCTCGCGGTCGACTGCAGGTCGGTCAAGTTCGCATCGGCGTTGGTTCCCGTGATCATCTCACCGCGTTCCGCGTATCCGATGATGATGTCGTCAAGGTAGAAACCTTCGAACAAGTTGTCGGTACTGCGGATCGAACGACGATTGTTCGCGTTCGCAGCGAACTCACCATAGGGGGCCGCATCGGCAACGTTGTTCGGATTGACTTGGCCGTCAATTCGTACGATCGAAGAATCGTTCATCGAGCCGGCGGTACTGAAGTCGACTCGCATCATCAAACCGGTCATCCCGGCGTATTTCGACAAGTCGACGCGTGCCTGACGCCAGGTGCCTGTGTTATCGAACAGCTCTTGAACGATCTGACGATCTTCCGATTGCGGACGAGCACTATTAAGGCCGGCGTCGGACAAGTGTGAAAGGAAGCCCGGCAATTCGGCGGTTCCCGGACCATTGTTCGGGTTCGGATTGCTAAGTTGCGAACTGTTCGTCGCCACCAATTCCCACGTCACACCGCCGTCGGGAGAGATAAACACGCGAGCGCTGTCGCGGAACGGATCGTTGCGATCGCTGTCGAGGTTCGATCCGCCGTGGTTTTCGGTCTCCAGGAAGTAATTGAAGTACAGGGTTGGGCGATCGGTCGCGGCCGTGTCAACCAAGTCAAACGAATTGGTCGTCAGCGTTCCCAAGGCTCCGCCCGGGAAGTTGTAGGTGCCTTTGCCGTTGTCGACGATCGCAGGATTACTGCTCAAGTCGGAATGGAACTCGGTCGTCAGAATCCCGAACTGAGCGTTCACGCCGGGCAGGTACTGAAGGTATTGCTCGGAGTTATTGTTTTGGTTCTGTTGCCACTGTTCGAAACCAAACTGCCAGCTGACCGCACCGTCGCCTTCGTCGAACACACGTTGGCTTTCGCCGGTGTCGTAGACTCGGTCAAGGTCGGTATAAAGTCGGGTGTCATCGGGAGCGGCGTTCACACCGTGCCCGGCGTCGGTCCCGCGACGGGTCGTCGGGTGCCAAAGGTTAAAGTCCAATGGCGAGAATGCGATTCCGATCGGTGCCGAGCCGCTTTCCAGCATCCCGCTGGATTGAATCAAGAAACTGTTCGCGTCACCGGATCCTGCCGCCGCTTGTAGAAAGACGTTGGCCGTCGAGGTGGGATCATTGAGCGAGTTGTTGGGCTGCAGCAGCGGGACATCAACACCCGTATAAGCACCACCGAAGATCAACGAAACCCCATTTGCCGGCGATGGCAAGACGCCCGCCGCGGTGATATCACCGGGATTGAAGTCGGGAAGTTCGAGCAAGGCGTCGAGGACACTGATGACACCGTCAGCTTCGGTGAGCGTCGACACATCGACCGTGGATCCTTGGCGAACCTCATTGATCGAAATGGTGTTTGAGACCAACCGGAAGTCCCTGATCGTTTCTCCCATCACGGACAGGGCGGTGCTGTCGGTTAGGTTGTTCGTCACCGTCAGGTCGTCGACATCGACCCCAGCCAATTGGTCGATAAACTCGATTCGAACACGATTGAGAGAGCCGTTGGCCTTGTAGTTCGTGGTGACATCGAAACTACCCGCAAGTGCTGGGAATTGCGCCTCGATGGCGGTGAGAATTTGGGCGGCGGTGAAGTCGAAATCGACCACCACCGCTCCGGTAAGATTGTTCGCGGCAGGGCCGTTAAACTCAATGTCAAAGGTCCCACCATCGGGGTTGCCTTGGATCAAGATCTCTTGGATCTCGGTGTTCAACATCGTGTCGTTCTCGACCGTTATCAAGGCGACATTGCGGTCCGCCAAGTTACCGGTGAATTGAACGAAGATCGGGCCTTCTGTCAGATCCGCGCCAGCTCCAAAGACGACCACATCACCGGTACCGATCGAACTAAGGCTTAGCAATGCCGCTTCGATGTCGGCAGGGGTCGCGTCGAAAGGTATGGTCGCCGCAGTTGTCTCGCCACCGAATCGCAGTTGGAAATCGCCGGTGTAGACGCCATCGGCGGTCGAAATGGATTGGATCTCGTCACCGATCAAGTCGGTGGAACTTCCCCACAGTGGTTGCAGGTTTTTCGCAGCGAGATCGTTGACAAATTCCACGGTGATCGAAGCCGAGGTGGGCAAACCGGTCAGGGGCCCGCCGGTGACGATTACGTTTCCGGCACCGATCGAAGCTAGGTCTTCAAGCGCGGTATCGATCTCGACCGTCGTCGCGTTGTAGTCCAGTGGGTCGGTTGTTTCGACTTTATTAACCGTCGTGAAGATGTTGTGAGAATCCTCGACGGTTCCGTTGATCGCTCGTCGGACAGTGAAATCGTTGCCGGAGACCGAAACGACTTCCATTTCTTCCGCACCGACGCGGATGTTAAACCCGCCGGTTGTCGGGAATGGCAATGGGTCAACGACTTGGATGACATCGTCGACGACAAACAGCGAAGCACCGTTGCTGTGTGCTTCGACATCGGTGCCATTGACGCCACGTTCCACGGTCAGTTGGGTACCGACGATGTTCGTCACCCGCATTTCTTCGTCGTCAACACGAATCAAGAATGGGGTTGAGGGCAGCCCGAGATTGCTGTCGATGTCGAACGTCCCCGTCCCAGGCGTGCTATCGATATCGGTCGTTGTCGTCTTCGTCACCGGAGTCGAGACGGCGCTGAGCAACGGTGAATCGACGACTTCGAAGATCGTCGCCGTATCGGGATGAGTGGTCGCGGTGGTTCCGTTGTGGCCTCGGACCACATTGAATCCGAGTGTCGTGACCGAAGTGACTCGCATCTGCTCGTCATTGATCTGAATCACGAATTCACCGCTCGCCGGGAACTCCGACACGTCTTCGACGAAGATGAAGGAGTCGGCACCCGAAGTAATCGGCTGGGAAGGACTCGAGATCGCTTGGATATCGTCAACGAACGAGAGCGTAAACGTACCGCCGAACCCAGCGCCGACGACGTCGATCGTTTGCATCTCGTTGATGCTCACCCGACCGGGGGCATCGACCGCGATCGGTCGTGTCGTATGACGTCCCGTACCGGCCGCATCGGTCGTCAGGGTAAAGACCCCATCGGTATCGCCGGCGTCGGTGCGAACGATCTGTGCCGAGTCTCCGGTGCTGAACGCGAAGAAACCATTGCCGTCGGTATCGAAGGCAACGATTTCCCCTTGGTCGGTAACGGCGAACAGCGTGTTCTTGTAAATTCCGCCTTCGACGTTTTGGGGGCCGAGTGAAAGACCTTCAAAACTTAATCCATCGACGCCGATGGTGTCTGCCGCGTTGACGACGTTAACCAAGGTCGCATCGGATGGATCAATCTCGAGGAACTCACCTGCGTCGGTCACGCCGAATAGGTTGCCCGTACCATACCAGTCGGCAAACGCCACACCTGTAACACGACCTTCCAGGGGACCGCCGGAACTTCCGTCACTACCAACGATGTCGATCGTTTCGGAGATGATATCGCCGGCGGTTCCGCCGTTCCCGTCGCCACGATTATTCGCATTGCCGCGCATAATCACGGCGGTGACGAGTTGGTTGGAGTCTACGTCATTGTTCAACTCGTCAACGACGGTTTGTGCCGTTGCACCGGTACCATTATTGATACCGATGTTGATGTTGATCGTGTTGGTGTTGAAATTCACGCCGGTGACATCGGCGTTGGTGTTGCCACCGGTCCGGTTAATATTGAGCGTGAATTGACCCGCTTCACCGGCGATTTTGGATCGCACACGAACTTCGGTGCGGTTGGTCGGATTGCCCGGATCGGCGAAGTACAACGTGTGGGTTTCATAGGTGACATCCGAACGCTGGATGTCGCCGATGATTCCATAGTTGTTGATGATTGCCCCGCCGGGATCTGGCGTCGTCGATCGGCGTAGCGTTGCGTCACCATCTGAAGTCGCACGGTAGAGTTTCGAAGCGGCATCCGATTCGCGGACGACATACCAGAGGTCGTATTCGGGAGTAGGATTCGCGCCACCGGTGTCACGCAATCGGCGGAAGGTCAACGCGTCGACGTCATCGGAAGTGGTGAATTGATCCGCCCCACGCGTCCGCCCGAAATCGTTGAGAACTTGGTTTGAGTAAACCGAAGTGTTGGGCGTCGGATTTTGTCCGGCAATCCCGTCGGCGCGAACGAGTGTGGTCGCACCGGTCGTCGGATCGATTTCGACCAACGCACCGACGTTGGCACCATCGCCGTTGAGCCGCTGATAGCCGTACATCCGCCCGTCGCTTCTTACGACCACGTCTTGGATGTCGTCGACCCCGTTGACCAAATTATCGTTGGTTGTTCCCTGGGCGGTTACCCGGGTCAACCAGCGGCTGTTTTGGTACGCGTCGACGGTGTAAAGGTAATCGTCATCCCCAAAGTTGTTGTTGTCTTCGGGTTGGTCCGTTGCGACATACAAACCGACGTCTTGCAACGTGAACGGTTTGACATATTGTTCGACCGCATTTTGCGAAGAGACGTCAAACAATCCGTCCGTTTGACGTGGGTTGATTTGAGCCGCACCGGCCGGAGAACCAGAGACATAGCCTTGGAATCCGAGGTGGTCTTCGATGATCCGTTCGACCGAGTTATTCGGTTCCAATCGAACCAACTGGTTACCGGCATTACTGGGCGAGGCTTGGAAGATACCGTTGAGCGCTGACGGTTGTTGGTCGTTGCTCATGACGGCAACATAGAAACGCTTCGGCGAAGACTCCGTGCCCGGCGTGAGATGGATCGGGCCGATATAAGGATCTTTGTCACCGAGCGAACCGCGGCTGAGATCCTGGCTTTGCAGGCTGCTTTGTTGGTCGTCTTCGATGTCGCCTTCGCGACCGACAAAGATTAGGTTTTGATCTTCGTCGTAGACGGCAACCGTTGTGTCGGCACGTACGGCGCCATCGGCGTAGTCGATGTCAAAGACGACTGCGATCGTACCGGCACCATCGTTGACACCCGGGATCACTTGAATTCCGGTTTGCGTCAGTTCGAACTGATACCAGTCGGCATCGGTCGGGGCCGAGATTGAGCCCGACAATCCGATCGCTGCCATATCGGTTTCGAGCAGGTTGACCAATTGCTGTGCGCCACCGAAGCTCTCGCCGGAAGTCTCGCCGGCTTCCGCAATGATCGGACTATGGGCGGGCAAACCGCGAACGTCAATCGCAGTGTTCGCGAACCGGATGTCCGAGTAGCGGACGGTCGATCCGGGGAATTCCTGAACCTGACGCAAACGAATTTGCAACTGATACTGGCCGCGGCTATCGCCGGCCAACGATCGAATGTCCGACGAACTGGTCGGATTACTTCGTACTCGGACAAAGTAGGTTCCGGTCGTGCCCGGTGTGCCCGGTAACGTGTACCTGAAGCCGGGGTCGCGGAAGTTCTGGGTATAGTGGTCGCCACCGAGCAATGGGTTTTTGGTCAGCGTGGCGTCAAACAATTCGTCGGCCAAATTTTCACCCGATCGAATCGAACGGGCCAAGACCGTTCCGGATGCGTTGACGACTTCTACGATCGCATCCAATGCAGTACTCGTACGATCGATGTCGATCCAGATTTCGGTTCCTGCGGTTCCTTCGAATTGGTAGACATCGACATCATCGGCGTCGGACGGACTGATGAATCCACTGACTTCGAAGCCCAATCGGCGATTTTCGTCGCCGCTCTTTTCGTTCGGTGCGAGTGTCCCTAGATCTTGCGCCGTCAGGGGACGATTGTTGACATCGGTGCCATTGGTGACCGGGTTTTCGGCTTCGCGTACGACCGACACATTGCGGTCGTTGCTGAATTCTTCGAAGAGCAATCCGCGCCAATCACCGGCCGTTCCCGAGGTGATTCCCGCGGAATTGTTCGTGTTGAAGTTAATCTCGCCAGACGGCGTGAAACCGACGCCGATGGAATCGTCTGAGAGCGACGTCATCACGACCGGCTTGCCGGGCAAACCGAGGACTTGGATGGTGCCTCCGATACGATCATCGATCTCGGCGCCGGATCCCGACGCGGTGAAGCCACTGTTGGCGTCGGCGAACTTGATCACCAAGCTTTCTGAGTTACTGCTGAGCAACTTCAGTCCGCCGTAGGTGTGGAAGTTTTCAACGATGACTTCGCCGCTGACCACATGGACCATGTCGGTGTCGTCCCAAACCGACTCGGTCGTGAGGACTTCACCACGGACGAGCAAACCGTTGATGTCGTTATTTTCCAGACGGTTCAATCGAACCAACGGACCTTGGTTGCCCGAGATCTGTGTGAACGCATCCGCCGCACCCGTCGATCGTCCGCGGTCGACAAGGTTATCGAAGTTCAGCGAGTTGGCGTTCGCGAAGATCGCCGCGCCCGCATTGTCGTAAATTTCATTGTTGACCAGGATCGGTTGAGCGCCCCGAACATAGATCACCGAGGCGGCATTGGCACCGCGACCGGTGGTGTTGTTGCGGCTCGCGTTCCCGCTGGCATTGTTTTGTAACGTTGTGTTGGCAACACGAACGTCAGACTGGTGGATTTCGATCGCGTTGAAGGTCGCCGAACCACCCTCGACCGGTGAGGCACCTCCGGCGTAAGCAATGTAGGAGTTGTCGATGCTGCCCAAGGTCGCTTGGCCGAAGTACAAACCACCCCAGTCACCGGGGGTTGGCGATGTGAACCCGGCAGGCTCGGTGTTGAATGAACCGCTACCACCGAATCGATCATCGGCGATCGAGGTGAAGATGACCGGTCGGTTGATCGTACCTTCGGCGATCAACGTTCCCGCACCACGCTCGACTTCGATCCGCGCCCCGTCCATTTTGACGACGACACCGGGATCGATCATCAGTCGTCCGGCCGTACGCGCCGTGAGCACGCCGCCGTCGAGGGTCGGACCACCGGCGGCACCGTTGATGATCAGGTTTTCGGTCAACAGGTGAGGAATGTCGGTGTCATCAAAACGTCCACTGACATCCAACTTGTCAATCGTCCCGCCGAGCGGCGTTACGACGCGTACGAACAACGCGTCGATGACGTTTCCGTCCAGGTAGTTCCCCGCGATATCAGGACCGATTCGGTCGAGTGAATCGTCAAACGAGTCAGGACTGGCCGAAAGTGCGGCACCGTTGCTTGACGAAATGTAGTTAAAGGAAACGGTCGGACGCGCGTCTTGGATGTAGATCGGTGTGAACAGTAACTCGTTCGCGTCGACGAAGACTTTGCCACCGCCGTTGTTGATGTCGGCATGATTGACATAGTTCAAGAACACGCCGATGTCTTCCAGATCGGAATCGTCGCGGAAGACAATCCCGCCGAAGTCGCCCGACTGTGCCGCCGGGCCAACGCCGTCGGAGTCGCCGCCGACGGTGTCGTTGTGAAGCGATCGCATGAATACCGACCGCGTCGGGGTACCCAAGACTTGGATCGCGCCATGGCTGCGATTGATACTGCGGGTTCCGAAGGAACCTGCGTCAAGGTTCGCCTTGCGCATTTTGAACAGGGCACCGGCTTGGACCATCGCCGTGACACCTTGCGGGACGAGGAATTCGCCGCCGTCAGCCAAGGCGTTACTTTCGGTGTCGAATCCGACCAAATAAGGACGGTTGTCACCGAGCGTGTCGACATTGCCATCGACTCCCGAATCGGCAAGCACTTGAACGATATTCGGCGTCCGCAATAGCGTGTCCGAACCGCCGATGTCGAGATTATTGATCCCGGTAAATTCAATCGTCCGGCCGACGACGGTTGCGCTCACCGCACCGGTCAATCGGCCGCCTGCGATCGCGTTGTTGATTGACGCTTCGATCGCTGCGGCAACATCAGCAGGAGACGTCGCGGCGGTGATGTCGATCGGATCGCTACCGCCTAACCCAAAGGTAAATGTGGTGGTGTTGATACCGTCATCAATCGTGAAGTTTTCACCGTCGGAGATTGAGGACGCGGCGTCGAGCGGAACGACGATCCGATTACCTGCTTTCTCGAATGCCCAATCGATCTCGTCGTACGGGTTGGCAAGCGTGCCGGCGCCTTCGGGACCGTTGGTCGTATCGGAACGTTTGCTGACGTAGATCGTCGTGTCGAGATCGGATGCTTGGAACCAGAACGAATAGACTCCGCCAGGCGTGCCATCGGCGTCACCGTCGATCGCGGTGCCATCGGCATCGGTTAAGGCCCCATCACGCTCGGCATCAAAGCTTAGCTGAAGATCGTAGATTCCATCGGTCGAGCCGTTGTATCCTGAATCCGCAATCCGTGGATCGTATTGGGTGTTCCCCGTGCTCGTTACACCGACGAAATAGTGACCCGGTTCGAGATGCAGATCGATAAACGAGTCGGCACCGAAATACTGGTCGTTCTGTGCTACCAATTCATACTCGCCGTCGACTTCACGGTACAGCGTCAGTGCGGTGTCAAGCAAGCTTGGGGTGGCCCGACGTTCGGCGATGGTTTCGGCGCGGAATCGTCCCGGCTCTTCAAGTGTGAACTCGTACATGTCGATGTCGGTCGAGTTCGGCGGAGCAATCCGCTGCAAGTGAACGACGTCGTGGTCCCCCGGCAGCACATCGTTCGGTACGCCGACACCTTGGTTGGACGGGATGTCGTACGAGTGTCCCAGCCCCAGGGAGTGGCCGATCTCGTGGAACATTGTCTCGGTAAAGCCATCGCCGAAGAAGCGATTCGAATCATCGAAGACCGATCCATCGAGAACCGAAAACGCACCGCTAGCCAAACCCGCGACCGAGCCAGGGGAGAGCGTCGGATCGACCGAACGCATGTCGCCTTTACCGATCATCAGTTGGTCACCACCTGGGGCGGTCGCCGATGATTCGACAAACTCGTAGCCTGAAATCTCCGCATAGATCTCGAAGATCTCGCGGACGATCTGCTTTTCCTTTTCCGTGATTAAGTTCTGATAGGGACTTCCCGATGTGTTGGTTCCCAGGGTATCGGGGAAGTAATAGTTGACGACTTGGACCGGGGCAGGAAGGGTCGGCGTCGTACCGGTGAGACCGGTGTGCGTTTCACGTTGAATCTCGCGGTGCCCGGGCTCGTCCTCACTACCGGCACGTGGTGGCAACGGGATCGATTGGGGACGGATATCCGAGGTGATCCTGACCGTCGAACCGGCAAGGTTTCCGATTGTCGTCGCCGTGTTGAACGATGAATTATCGTCATCGGTCGAAAGTGGACTTCCCGTCACGCTGACGTTCAATCCGTACATCCCGGTCGAGCCGTCGCCCGAAGAAAGCTCCAGGAAGTACTCGCCGGTCATGCTGATCGGAACACCGGAGAGAATTGACGCACCGGCCGCAACCGTCACATCGGCGAGTTCGGCTCCGGAACCATCAAGTAGTCGCGCACGGACAGACGAGACGGTCGAGTTGGATGTCGTCGATGCGAACAGCATCGAACCCGCATTGATCTGCATCGAATACAGATCGATGTCGGTGGCGTCGTCCGAAACCCCGTTGGCGTCGCCCAAGAACCCGCTTCCGTCAAACGGTGTATTGTCCAGGATCGTGCCGATCTTCAACGCCGATTCGAGCGTGGCGTCATCCCCACCGCTCTGGCCGATGTCCAGCCGATAGGTCCCTTCGGGGATATCATTGGCGAACTTCAACAACACGCTGTTTTCGGCGGCGTTGTAGGTCACCGTTTGCGGCAACGTCGTCAAATCGTCCGACGCATCAAGTGATTCGGCGGTATTGACCAGTCGATAGTATGCGGGGTCTTCGACTTGGGAAGGCTCGAGGACTTGGTTGTCAAAGTACACAACCACTTCATCAAGTGCTTGCGTGTAGGGACTCTGAGTGATCGGCTGGGGAATGACCGAGATGACTTGCGATCCCAAGTCCAAACGGAAAGTCCGCGTAAAATCGGTTCCGTCGGTAAACGCTTCACCGGTCCGATTGGTTAGTGGACCGGTTCCGGTGCCAAGGATTTGGATCTGATAGGTGTCGTCGGGAAACGAATACGCGGGGTCTTGAGCATTGTGTGTCGCTTGGCTGGCCGTCCGGAAGACGATCTGCTGCAAGTCCGATGCGTCGGTACTGCCGGGGTTGACCAATCCCAGGTACCCGAGCGCGACGTCAACTTCGTTGCCTTCGGTAAACGAACCATCGCCACCGCTACGAACCAGTTTGATGCTGTCGCTGGTGATCGAGGCTTCGTCGATGTCCGCCCCGCCCTTGAACAGCAGATTGAACTCTCGCGGTGCGACATTCAGCGTGTCGCCGTCAAACAGCAACGCACCCGAATCGGGACGAATCGCGATCAATTCGGGGCCGGCCAACATGCGACGATCTTCCAGCTTCTGCAGCAGGTTATGTCGTGACTGCTGACGCTTGTTGACGCGTTGCCGACTGGATGATTTCTTGACACGAGAACCAAGACGTCGAAAGCTCATCGGGGAATCCCAAAAACAAAATGATAAAATAGGCGGCTCGTCGCGATCGGGACGAGCGTTGCCAGCTCGGTCTTGCTGGCGAAGAGGAAAAACAAACGAGATGAGTTGAACTCGGCCTAACCCGGCTTCTGTTCCGTGCACCGCGGTCGGTCGAAGGCGAACCTACCTAACTGGGCGTCATTGCAGTGGACGACCGCACGGAGACAGTTGAGATCAATCATCGATAAAAATCCTCGCCCCCGTCCTGTGGGGAGTTGGCCCCGTGATTCGACGCCGCGAATCACGGGAAGGTGACAAAGTCTTAATATAATAAGGCCGCTATCTGTCACAACACGCCAGTGCTGTGCAATCAGGAATGCCCTAAAGCAGCTCCGTTGCAGCTTCAAGACGTGCGGTCCGTCGCACATCGCGATTGGCTTTCGTGCCGATTGTTACCTCGAAAGGTGTCTTTTAGAGGTCCAAAAGGTCATCCAAGTCCTCCGACAGGTCGCCCCATAACTCGTCAACGGAGTCACGGTGAGCGTCTGAGTTGCTTTCGCCGGCCAGCGAATTGACGTCAACACCGGCGGTCGTTTCGATTTCCATGCCGGCAGTCAGCAGGCTGTCGGCGACATCTGTCGCACTCAAGTCCTCCAGTTCGCTGTTTTGCGATGCGGCGGGCACAAAAGTGGTAGCGGTCGGAGGCAGGAAGTCGCTCGACGCGGCGGCAAAGTGCGTGGTCCCTGCCGCAGACACCAATTCGCCTTCGCCGCCGTTTGATTGACGAAGGGCCAGCGCGTTGATCACCGCCAGTGCGTCACCGGGGCTGACGATTCCGTCGCCGTTGACGTCATAGAAATCTGGCGGAGGCGTACCGATGTCGGAGACCGAGACGGCGCCGGCTCCGCCACCACGACGAGCGATCAAATTTATCACTCGCAGGGCGTCGATCGGTGAAATGAATCCGTCAGCGTTCACGTCCGCTTCCATACCCCCAATCGGGTTCTGGTACTGCGAACGATTCAGAGTCAACGTGACCGTGCGGTTCGCACTGACGTTGCCGTTGGAATCGATCACCCGGTAGACGAACGAATCGGTGTCGCCCACGTTGCCGGTTTCGTTGTTGTAAACGAACGTGCCGTCGGCGTTGATTTGCAACGTGCCCCGTGTCGGACCGCTTACGATTGGCAATTGAACCGAGATCGTGTCTCCGTCCGGATCGGAATCGTTGGCCAGGACACCTTGGGCGGGGTTGAGACGACGGAGCGTCGAACCGATCGGCAAGTTGTACTCGTCGTCTTGGCCGCGTGGGCTGTCTTCGACCGGGGTGACGACAAAGTCGAATCGGTCATTAACCCGAGCCTCGCCGTCGGTCGCTTCGATCTCGATTTCGACCGAGCCGAACTGATCCGGCTTCGGAGTGATCTTCAGCTCGCCGTTGCTGGTCGTGATCGATTCGATCAAAGGATGGTTGGCAATGTCATCGGCGGTCGGACGGATGATCGAGCCCAGCTTGGTGATCGTGTAGATCAACGGGTCGTTGTCGGGATCGGTAAAGACGTCACTGAGCTGGCGAATGATCTGATTGTCTTCTTCAACCGTCAGCGTTCCGAAGGTTCCGGTGACGATCGGAGAATCATTCTCATTGACAATCGTGATCGTGATGTCTGCCGTGGTGCTGACATCGCTGGTGTCTGTCGCGGTCACCGTCAACGTCACGACGCCATAGGCGAATGCCGGGCGAGTCAACGTCAGCGAGCTGCCGTCCAAGTTAACACTCACGATTGAGGGATCACTGCTGACGACCGAGTACTCGAGTGGATCGTTTTCCGGATCCGAGAACCATGTATTGAGCACAAACGGTGTCGACAACGCGTTCGGTTTCGCTTCGGGGAACGTGATCTCCATCACCGGGTTGTCGTTGTCATCCTTTTGCCCATCGACGCCTTCAAACTGAGGCGCGTCGTTTTCGCCACCGACGTCAATCGAGACCGTCCCGATTGACTCGGCACCTTCACTATCGGCGACGCGATAAGTAAACGAATCGGGCCCGCTGTACAGTCCAGGCGGTGTGTACAACAACGCTCCGTTGACGAAGCGAACTGTACCGCCACGTTCGGTGCTGATCGGCGTATCGAACTGGTCGGTCGGCAAGACCAACGTTTGGCTCGATGGCGGATCGATCTCGTTCTGTGGTCCCGGACGGTCATTGTCCAGGATGCCGACGATCGTTTGTCCGTCGCCACGCACTGCGATCGCAAGACTGGTGTCTTCGGTCGCGTTGTAGAAATCGGTGCGAGCGATCGGCGGATCGTTCACCGGAATCACGGTGATCGAAACGGTGCCTTGCTTGTCGGCCGTTCTAGCGGTTTGCAAGGTTCCCGGGACGTCGGCCACGGTGAAGTTAAACGTGTCCGGTGCGGCACCGTTGTAATCGACCGGTGGCGTATAGCGAACCGAGCGACCTCCCGGCAGGATCTCGAGGATTCCTCCCAGACTTGATACCGATTCTCCGCCGATGATGCTGGAAACCGATTGGAAGATCAGTGGTTGATCGAACTCGTTCATCGGACCGGCAACGTAGTACGGATCGATCAATTCTTCGGCAGTGAAGACGATCGGTTCATCTTCGTTGATCTGCACCGAAGTTTCGACGTCGGATACCGTCGCGAACGGTTGGTCGTTGACCGGGTTCACGTTGATCGTCACCGTCAACGGCGTTTGGCTGACCAGGTTCGCTTCCGGATTGGTCGGTTTCACGTCGGTCAAGCGAACGGTGAAGACTGCTTGGCCGTTGAATTCTGCCGCGGGGACGAATGTGAACGTTCCGTCGGCAGAGACATTCAATTGGCCGGCGACCTCCCCGTCGACCGTCAAAGTTCTCACCCCGGTGTCTTCGGAGTAGATCTCGACCAGATCACCGTCGGGATCGACGATGTTCTTAAGCAATCCGTCGTCGGCAACGCTTGACGTTGAACCACCATCGCGGTCCAAAGCCAGCAACGCTCCGTCTTCTTGGACATTGAACGTTCGTGTGGATTGATCACCGGTCAAGCTTGGCGCGGAGTCAGAAACCAACAGCAGGCGGTAATCTTCGACTTCGCCGCTGAGTGCCAAACCGTTCGGTCCCAAGCCGCCCTCACGCGAGATTCGGAACCGGGCATACGTTGCCGTCGCATTGTTTGGCGGCGTGGCAAACGCAGGAACCGTCACGTTGAAGGTTCGTTCGACCGGTTCACCGGTGTCGACGAACAATGCTTCGGATTCCGTTCCAACAATGATCTGCTCGCCCGGATCGTCCCAATCGCCATCGGCGTTGAAGTCAATCCAGCCTTGCAGGACACCGGTTCCTGAAACGGTCACGGTGATCGGTGTGATCAACGATTTGCTCAGGTTGCCGTTGGGGTTCAATTCACTTGTGAAGGAAACTCCGTCTTCGTCGTCAGAGAACACTCTCACGCGGTCTCCGCTGATTTGGACATCGGCGGGGGCCAATCCCGATTCGTTGATCGCATTGACGATCGCAGTCGTGATCGACGACAGTGAGGTCGGATCGAGCGGGGCGATCGCGAAATTCTCTTCGGAGAAGATTCCATCGGTGTCGAATTCGAGCGTGACTTCGCGATCGGCGATCGACAACGTGATCGTGTCGCCATCCCGGGTGGTCGCGTCGACCGTTTGCAGGACTTCGATGGCCGCAAAACCATCCTCGACCGACGTCGCGAACAACGCCCCTTGAGACGAGATGGTCACGATCAGGTCGTCACCGTCGGCCAAGCTGGTGACTTGGGCGTCTGGTTCGGCATCGACACGGGTTCCTAACACCAAGTCGGTGGTGATGACGTGTCGGGCACCGTCGCTGCTGAGCAAGCTGGAGTACAAGCCGGCGACAGAATCGCGTGGGTCGGGTGCGTCACCGTAATCCAGTCCGATGGTCGGCAGCAACAAGGTGAACTGCGTGGTGTTGTCTTCCCGATTGGCCGACAACAGGTTACCGCTAAGGTCTTTGATCGCCGGCAAGAAGAACGAATCGACAATGCCATCGATACGGCGTGCGTTCTCGATGAACAACGTTGCCCCGCCGCGATTGACCGCTTGGAGTGGCGAAGTGCCCGACAGTCGACTGATCGCCGCAAGGATTTCGCGGTTGATCTCTTCGGGACTGTCATTCGGTGCCAGCAAGATCGGATTGGCCCCTCCGGGAACTCCGGTCAGGATCAGCGAGGCAGCACTGGTGATGTCGACGGTCGTTCCGGCGACGTCGTTAAGTTCGACCAAGCCTTCCGGACTAACTTGCGGATCGACATCCAGTCCACCTGGGTTACTGCTGATCGCGGCGGCCAAGCTGTTGGCGACATCCAGCGGCGTGCTGTCGGGCAGGAATGGCACAGGGATGTGGCCTTGGCCGACACCGCCGCCGTTGACGACGGATTCGAATTCGTAGGTGACCGAGATTCCACCTTGGCTGATCGTCAACGATTCACCATCGCTGACAATGCCGCGACGGGTGCTCAGCGAGGTTCCCGAAGTATCGACCCGATCCGATTCGATTCGGCCCAGCGAGATCCGTCCCGTACCGGTGACCGATGCGGTGACCCCGGTCGTCGAACCATTGATCGCGGCGACCACAGCGGTCGTCAATGCCGCTTGATCGTCGAATTGCATGAAGGTGATTCGAGTGGCAAATGGATCGACCAAAATTCCATCGCTGTCGAATTCGAAGTTCACCGGAAGACCGTTGTCGTCGTAGATGATGAAGCTTTCGCCATCGGCCGGGGCGGTCAAAGGAACGCTCATCAGCAACGGCCCGAAGACTTCCAGGGTCGAGACCCCCGTGACGCCCGGCGAACCTTCCACGCGGAATTGGGTTCCGGCGACGTCGATTTCCAAGTTTTCGGTGCCACCGATTTGAACGATGCCCATTCCGACGGGGGCAACCAATTCGGAATCCAGGCCGACAATCGTTTGGGATTGGAGTGCGGTCGCGAAGATTTCCGCCATTTGATCGGCGGTCGTTTCGCGATTGATATTCAAAGCGATGTTACCGGCGGTCACACCGTCATCCATCGTTCCGCCAGTACCGTCGGGTTCGTCGGTCCGATTGATTTCGAATACAACGGGTGTTCCGGCGTCACTTGGGGTGATCGTGATCAGGTCTCCGTCGGCCGGGGTACGGCTGACGCCGACCGCCAGCAGACGACCGCTCGGTACCGAGGCGGATCCATCTTCGGGCAGTCCCAAGAAGATGATTCGTCCGTTCAATTCAGGTGTGACCCGCAGGGCGGTGCCTTCGATCGCCGCGATGATTGCTTCGGCCGTTTCTTGTGGGCCGAGAGCGGTTCCGCCGACTGCCGAGATATCGACACCGACGTTTCCGGCGGCGGCAGGCGTGGTCGCATCTTCGAACTGGAACGTCACCGTGTCGTCGCCGTCACTGATCGTGAATGTCTCGCCGACAATCACGCCGCCAATGTCCGAACCGGCCGGTGGGACTTCCAGACCGATCGTTCGCGGTTCGATCACCAAACCGCTGGTGCCGGCATCGACGACCGTGCCGGCTTCCGAACCGATCAGGATACGGCTGCCGACGGTGCGGACTTCGACGTCAAGGACGGTGTTCGGGTTATCGACCGCACCTTGAATCGCATCGCGAATGTTGTCCGCGATTTGGCTCAGGTAAGCCTCACGAGCGTTCGGGTTAATCGGTGTCGAGGCGGTTGGCAACGCAACTGGGATACTGCCCGGCACGGTGGTGCCGTTGGAATCGAGTTCGAAGACCAACCCGGCCAAGGTGAACACACCGCCGTCGATCAAGCCGCCCTGGTTGGTTCCCTGGGAGGGAACTTCCAAGGTCAACACTTCGGGCATGTTCAACAAGAATCCGGTTTCGAACTCAAAGATCACCGTTCCGCCGTTGGAATCGATGACCGAAATTTGATCGCCGTCGCCAACTTGATTGGCTTTCGGAGCGACCAAGACGGTCCGATCACGGTTATTGAGCTCGATACGATACGCGCGGTCGTCTCGCCAAACCCCGGCGAGGGCCTTCAAGGTGATGACGCCACGGGTTTCGTCAAAGCTGAACGTATAGTCGACGCCTTCTTGCAGCAGGCGATCGTTTTCAAACAGCGTGATGTTCGCCCCTGCGTTTCGCAGTCCTGGGATCGGCGGAACGATGACCGTCGTCGGATCAATGCCGCTACCGACGAACGGATTCGAATCATCGCCAAGGTCCTGGACCAAGACACGGAATTCGGTGAATGTGCCGTCCTCGCGATTGACGAACGTCAGAGCCGGGTCGGTGTCCGAACCGGCAAAATCGTTGTCCAGTGGCGTTTCCAAATTGGCGACCGGTCCGACGAAGTCCGCTCGGTCCAGGGCACCACGATCCTTGAAGACGTCGGCACCGATACCGGCCGGCGGAGCCATCGTCGGTTCGTCCGCACGAAGTTGGCCGGAGTGGTCACGAGCCGGGGCGGCGATTACCCGTGTCGGAATCCCGAGCTGGGAGTTCAAGGTGACCAAGTCAACCAGCGGATCGATCGAATTGACCGCACTGTCAATGATTCCGGAGTTTGCCGCCGGGGTGAAGCGTCCGGCTGCGCCGTCGGTCAACAGGTCGTCACCGATGAAGGTGATGAAGTTACCCGGTGATTGCCCCGGGGTGTTCGGCTGTCGAACGACGAAGTTAAAGTCAGAGTTACCACCGGCGACATTGCTAGGCCCGGTGCGGAAGTCTGTCGACAGGCTGGTGTCCTGGGCAAGGTTCGTGTTGACGAATCCGCCAAAGCCAACCCACCACGAGATGTCCGATCGAATCTGCGTGTTGCGATGATCGTCGTACTGGAACGTGTTTCCTGTCGCGACCACGCTGCCTTGCTTGACCGAAATGTCCGGGCTCAATTCGGTCACTCGACCGCCAAACCCGAAGACACTCGATTCCTCTTTGACCAAGCTTTGGTGAGCGTTGACGATGACGTTGTTCAACACCGTCGCACTCGATCCGCTTCCGACAAAGATGCCCTGCTCGGCAAGCAGTTGGTCCGATTCGCTGGCGAACGAAGTGTTGCCCAATCGGTCAATCGTCAAACCGGTGTTGTCGGGGCCAAGCTTCAGACCCTGGGCACGAGCTTCGGGGCTGATTTCAATCTTCGCGGCGTTTTCGATCAACACGTACAGTTCGGTCGTGCCTCGCGAATCGGTCAGTGTCCCGTTGGGAATGATGTTCGCCGTGCCGCCGCTTTCGCGACGGTCATGACCGAATCCAACCGGATAATCGACCGACCCAAAGATACCGTACGGTAGCTCTGTCGGATCAACGAAGGCACCGTTCTCACGGGTCATGTTGTTGATGCCGACGTTGTCGCCGTCGCTTCCGCCAAGGGCATGGGCGACCACGCGGGTGATCGGCCCGTCTTGTCCGTTTGGCCCGTTACCTACTTCGTGGTTCGGTAGTGCCGGGTTGTTCAAGAAACCGTTGATCGCGTTTGAGATCGCCCGCATGATATCGGGAACTCGGAATCCGTCGCCGCCGAGTTGTGCGTCCAGGATCGGCACGTTGATGTTACCGTTGCCCAAGACGACGACGTTTTGCCCCGACGTGAATTCGAACGTCACACGGTTGCCGTCGGCGTTCACGCCGGCATAGGCATCACCGGCCCGGGTCGGAATCAAGTAATCGGGGATCTGCGAAATCGTGAACGTGGTACCGACCAGCGTTTGCGCCGGTGGCGGACCCGCAGTTTGGCCGTTGATGTTACCGCTCAATTGTTCGGCACCGTACGGATCGATCGGGTGTTGGTCGAGCGAGAACACGAACGAACGTGGGGCAAGCACTTCGATGTTGATCTCGTAGTCGCCTTCGCCACCGGTTCCCGCCGTTCGCTCGGCCAAGCTCTTCGCTTCGTAGGCTTCGTTGCCGACGCTGCTGACACCGACGTAGTAGGTGTCCTTTTTGAGTGCGGTGAAATCGACGAACTGATCTCGACCGTTGTCAACGTCGGTCAGCGGCGTAGCGGCGTAGCTGGAATAACCAGGGTTCAAGTGATCGGCGAGCTGCCCGGTCGTTCCGACAAAGACTTCGACGCCCGATGAATCAAAGACTCGCAAGTGAGTCGATGGATCGGTATCGGCGGCGGTGTCGATGTCAACGATCAGGCGATCACCGACACCGAGTTCGACCTTGAAGAAGTCGACATCTTGATCGGCGGTTAGGAAGTTTTGGTTGTCGCCAATCGTGCCCGTCGAGGTGTACGCGCCACGGTGGCTGACTTCCAACTTCGTATCGACCGCATTGAAGATCGTGTCGTTCGGTTCGTCCGCGGCCGACTCGATCGCCGGCGAAAGCGAACCGTCTTCCAGGATCGCACCTTCGGTGCCGTCGCTGCCGCGGATCGTATTGTTGACCAGCTTCGCGAGCGGTTGTGGCGCTTCGGCGATCGGCATCATCGGTGCCGGTGCGTTCGTCGCCAGCCCCGTCGTATCATCGTAGACCGTTTCAATTTCGGCTTCGTCGGGGAAGTAGGCCAAACGATTCAAGTTCAGCATCGAGGTCCGTCCGGAGCCGACCTGTTTTTGGAATGCTTGGGACGCGTACAAGCCGGTAACACCTTCCAGATAAATCGCCGGCGTCGCGTAATCAAGGAAATTCGGATCGATGAACTGCGGACGTGGCTGGATCAGCGTGTCGTCTTCGGATTGCTGCTGTGGAATACCGGTGTAGGTCAATGATGGGCCGAGTGTCGGACGCACCAATTCGACCAAACCGTTGGTCACCAGAATGCTACCTTGGATCGATTCGTAGATCGAAAGCATGATCTCATGGTAGGTCGATCCGATGTTTCGAACCGGGTCGGGAAGACTTGGGTTATAGGTCGTTGAACCCGCACCAAGTCGATAGTAAACCGGGACGTGACCGTCGACAAAACCATCGCCACCGACGACGCCGCTACCGCCCAAATTGGTTGGGACACCGCCAACTTCTTCGAACTCGAAGACGACCCGTGTGCCACCCGCATCAAGTGCGAACGTGAATCCGTCGGGAATCATGATGTCACCCGGCGAATTAACGACCGTGTTTCCGCTGGCGTAAATCAGCATCAGGTCGTTCCATTCCAGAACGAACGCACGCGTCTCACCATCTGACTTGATCGCCGTGTAACCGGCGCGATCGATGATGTTGTTCTGGGCGACGATGCCCGGCATGATTCCGCCTGCGACACTGTCGTTAAGTTCTGGGAAGTTGATTACACCGCCCAGGGCCGAATTGCCGACCGGTGGCATCCGAATGTAATTCGTTCCGGCCGGATCGGTGACTTCGTTGCGAACATCTTCAGGGTCCGTACCACGTTGTCCCGGATCACTCCAGATACCAATCGCGCGAACTTCGGTGATGGTGTTGTTTTCGATGATCACCTGACCTTGGGTTCGGACGGTGTTGAAATCACCGGTACCGGTTTGGTAGATCGCCGAAAGAACCAAGTGCCCGTTGGCCGACGTTGGCAACGGTCCCGACGGTGCATCGGAAACGCGTTCAATGCTGTTGAAGTTGCCGACCGCGTTGCCGTGCAACGCGATTCGAGCATCGGTCGGCAGCATGTCACTGCTGGTTGTACCGACGAAGTCCCAATCGCCTGGCACGGTCGACGCACGCAAGTTCAGCGAGCCTTGAACGACATCCGAATTGATCACATCGATCAGAATGCGTGCCATCTCGACTTCGCTCGCGCCAATGCTAAACGGCACGGGGATGTTGCCAAAGGAAACCGTCGAATCGGTGGTGAATTCAAACGTCAGCGACTGACGTCCGTCGCTTAGACGGAACGTGCTACCTTCGCTCACTTGATCAGCCGCCGGGGCGATCAAGGTCAACGCGTTGGCGTGTCGTTCGTTGGTGTCAAACGAATCGGTCAGCTTGATTTCGGTGCGTCCGGAATCAAAGAAGGCATAGTCGCTCAGTCCCCCGATCGTCAGATCCAGGCGGTTGCCAATGTCCGCGGCGCTGTCCAAGCGATCGTACGAAACAGAAACTGCCGTTGGATCGAGCTTCGCCGGATCTTGCATCGATGCCATGCTCGGAACGAATTGGAATCGCAATGCTTCGTCCAATCCCGTTACCGTGTTCAAGATGTCGATCTCGAACGTCTCGTAGGGCTTGATGCTGCTACCCGGTCGCAATTGAAGATACAGCGTTTCCACGGTTCGCGGTGCGGCGGCGAGTGCGCGATCGATGTAGAAACCGCCTTCAAGCGATTCGGTGTATTCGGTGCCGGGACGGACTTCGAGTTGGTAGTGGCCGGTCAAGCCGCCGGTCGCCGGAGTGAATTCGGCGACTGCGAATGACGCGCCGTTGACCAACTCACCACGTTCGGCGAATCCGACGATGAAGTTGTCGAGGTACAGACCTTCCGCGGAAGCGTTCATGTCGGTTTCATAGATGAACTCGATCACGATGTCCGTGTTACCGGCGAACTGATCCAAATCGATAATCGCTTGATTCCAAAGCCCGACGTATTCGAGGCTGTTCAAGTCAATGTCCAGTTCAACCGGTGTCGGTTGTTCGGCGCTGTGGGCCTGGACGGTGATCTGGTCGGTATTCGCCTTGTCGACAAAGAAGTCGAAGTAGAACCGTGGCATGTCTGCGGCGGAATAGCCGGTCAGATCAAACGGCGTCGCGCTAAGCACCCCGGTTTCTTCACTTCGGTCGAAGAAGTAAGACTCGTTACCGATCAAGCCGGAGGGCAGTGCGGCCAACGCACCGGCGGCGTTCAAACGAGCACCCGTGATCGATGATCCGAGCAAACCTGGAATCGAATCGGCGCCGATCATTAAGGCGTTCTTGAGATCGACGGTCGTCGCGGTCGGGCTGTAACCGGCCAGAAGTGCGGCGACACCGGCGACGTGCGGGCTGGCCATCGACGTCCCGCTGTTGTAGACGTAAGTGCCACCCAATCCGAGGCTTAGGATTTCGTCACCAGGGGCCGATAGGTCGACGTTGCCGGCACCGAAATTCGAGAAGTCTGCCAGGACGTCGTTGTCATCGGTCGCCGAAACCGAAACGATTCCGGGAACTGGATACGACGCCGGATAGGTCGGCAATTGGTCGATGTTTAGGCTGTCGTTGCCCGCCGAGGTGACGAACAAGATGCCTTCGTTGGTGTGGGCCTGGATCGCGGCTTGGGCCGCAAAGCTCGGGAAAAAACCGCCATAGCTGTTGTTACTGACCGCGACGTTGATTCCATGGTCGCGACGCATCATCGTCGCGTAATCAATCGCTTCGACGATACCGGCCGAGGAACACGTGATGTCGCAAACTCGTAGCGGCATCACTTTCGTGTTCCAGCTGACCCCGCTGACACCGATTCCGTTGTTGCCAGTCGCGGCAACGGTACCGGCAACGTGCGTGCCGTGTCCGTTGCTATCCGATGGATCGACGTCGCCATCGAGGGCGTCGATCCCGTTGACGTCATCGATGTAGCCATTGTTATCGTTGTCGATTCCGTCACCGGGGATTTCACCCGGGTTGGTCCAAAGGTTGTCAACGATGTCGGGGTGAGTCATCTCCAGGCCGGAGTCGATAACCGCGACGACGACTTGATCCGATCCGGTGAACGTATCCCAAGCCTCCGGTAGATCGATATCGGCATCCGGGGTTCCGAACGATTGCCCCGTGTTGTTGTAGTGCCACTGGCTACCGAACTGCGGGTCGTCAGGGATCGCGTCGAGTTCGACCAGGAAGTCCGGTTCCGCGTACAGGATGTTGTCTTCCTGGAACAGGTCCGCCACCATCGCGGGAATGTCCGCACCGGCAGGCGTGGATGCGACCATGCCGTTGAAGGTTTGGAATTCTTTTTGAACTTGCAATCCATAGCGAGACAGAATCGCATTCTTTGATTGTTGCGAGACACCGTCGTTGAACGCCAAGATCAGTTTGTCTGGCGTGTAGTCGGTGCCGGACTGCAGGTTGTGGTAGGGATCGCCGTTGTAGTTCCCTTCGCCGTTGTCTTCGAGTCCGGAAGTCAACGCGGCCTTCGTCATCGCGAGGCTGAGTTGGCTGTTGAACGTTGATACTTCAGCGGCCGGCACGACGACTTCGGAAGTCGAGAACGTTTCGATCGGCCGGTGTCCGATGTCAAGGTCACGATTGGTTGTGACCGACCAGCCGCCCGTCGCGGTGTCGACGAAGTCTTGATAGACGGGAGCTTCCGCGGTGCCGCCACCGCTGGTTTCGATGCGATCGTCAAAGATCCGTACGGTCGAATCAATCGGTGCACGGCGGACATAGTCGGAATCTAACTCGACGGGGGTTCGGCTGCTTTCGGTGATCGCGATGAAGTAACTTCCCGCGGGCAGCGAAACCGGACCGATCAACGGATCTTGGGTACTGATCGAACCTCGCTCGAGCAACTCACCGATCAGTTCGGTCGACAACGGACTCGATTGATCATCAAGGACGTTGCTGTTTTCACCGAACAGGACCAAGCGAGCTTGGTTCGGGTTGGCCGTCGGCGAGTAGAACACGCTGATGTTGGTGTCCGGTCGATCGAAGCCCGCCGCGAAGTCGATGTCGAAGACCGTCGATCGACGTGACGCACCCATCATGCCTTCGCGGTCGATGTCGATTTGATAGAAGTCAATATCGTCGATGCTTGACAACTGACCGCCGACGCTGATCGTACCGGTCTTGCTATCGATCAGGTCGCCCAGGTTCTGTGGCCGCGAATTGAGCACTTGAGGATCAAACGCGTCGAACCCGCCATAGAATCCACCGGTCAGTTCGCCGTTGTCGGCGTAAAGATCGGTTGGATAGTTCGGCTCGCCTTCGATACCCAGACCACCGGTCGGGAGGACAAATAGGTCTTCGATAAGCTCGTGCCCTTCTTCGCTGAGCATATCCGCAGATTCGTTTTCCTGCGCCTCACCGATCAGCGGCGAACTACCCGGCAACCCTTGGACGTGAACCCCGTGGTTGGCATAGCGAATGTCCGCGTAGCGAACGACGCTACCGGGGTATTCTTGAGCTTCTTGAAGTCGTAGCTGGAACGTGTAGGCACCGGTGGTCGAACCGCCGGCGATGTCGTCGGGGTCAACCGATGACGCACGAACCCGGATGAAGTAGTTGCTGCGAGTGCCTACGACACCCGGCAACGTGATTCGCATCCCGGCATCACGCAAGTTCGTTGATTCGACGTCATAGTATTCGCCGTTGACCCATCGCGCGGTCCGTGGGTCTTCGCCTTCACCGAGTGGGTCTACCAAGACGTCGTTTTCGAACACATCCAATTCGGATGGGTTGTCGATTTCGTTGAAGCTGTCGTCCGATCGAGCGATCACGTTTCCTGCATCGTCGATCACTTCCAGCACACTATCGAGTCCCAGCGACGTGCGATCAACGTCGATCCACACTTGCGTTCCTGCGGTCGCATTGAAGGTGTACGTGTCGATATCGCCTTCGGCACCGATGAAGCCTTGGACTTCGAAACCGAGACGCGCGACGTCGTCGCTGGCGGTCAAACGTTCGGCCAACTCGCCGAGGACCTGGGCGTTCTCGACCGAGGCGTTGCGTCCGGGAGGGGCAGCGGTAGACAGTTCTTGTTCGACGACAACCGCGGTGTTGCGATCATTACTTAGACCATCGAACAGCAAACTTCGCCAGTCATTACCGGCGGGGCGACTACCCGCACCGTCGCCGTTGGTATCTGTTTGCGCGGTCCCGTCGGGTTTGCGACCCGCACCGACCGAATCATCAAAGAGGCTGGTCAGGATCACCGGGGCGCCCGGCAGGCCGAGTACATGGACGGTTCCGCCAATACGATCGGCGACGTCACCGGTCGATCCGGTTGCCGTGATTCCGGTTCCGGCGGTATCGCTGTTGGGCGTGCCTTCACCGACAAACTTGACCACCAAGCTTTCGTCAGGACGGCTCTTCAGCGTCAGTCCGCTTCCGGAAATCGAATTGCCGACGATGACCGACGAGTACAGAACGTGGGTGATGTCGGTGTCGTCCCAAACACTCCCGCCGGCAAGTTCACCACCGCGGATTCGCAACCCATTCAACTGTCGGGTTCCGAACTCATCGCTGGCGACACTGTCGGTCGTATTACCGCGTACCAGCGGGCCGACGTTGTCGTCGTAGCCCACCAAACGATCGATCGCACCGGTTTGACGACCCGCATCAAGGTTCAGCTGATCGGTCATCGAGGCGAGGTCGATGTCGATGATCGAACCGTAGTTGTCGATGAACTGGTTGTCCGCAAGGACCGGTTCGGTGAACCGAGCGTAAATGGTCGACGGGGTGATCGCCAAGCGACCGTTCCGTCCGATCGGACCCGAGCCGTCTTGGCCGTGATCGTTGTATTCGAATCGCGAGTTCGTCACACGGGCATCGGCTTGCTGTAACTCCAACGCGGCGAAGCCACGGCTTTGGCCACCTTCGATCAAACTGACGCCACCGCCGTAGGCAACGATCGCATGATCCAAGCTGACGTTTGCCGTTGGGCTGGCATAGATTCCCGACCAGTCACCGCGGCTGGGATCCGTGCCACCGCCGGGGGTTCCCGAGTCATCGTTGGTGTCAAACGATCCGCCGGCACCAAAACGGTCGTCCAGCGAACTGGTGAAGACAACGTTCTGGCCCCGCACACCTTCGGCGATCAGGTTCGTGCCATGTCCCAGTTCGATACGAGCCCCGCGGAACTTGATCACCGTATTGGGGTCGATGACCAACGATCCGTTCAGCCGTCCGCGAACCCCTTCGCGATTGAGATCCAAAATGGCACCGCCGTCGACCGATCCGTTGTCAACGAACGTTGTTTGTGAACGATTCAGTTCCGCGATCAGGTGATACTCGCCCGTTCCCGGGTCGAGTCGATAGACACGTCGGCTGACGTAATCCGAATCGTCTTGAATCAGCGGTAAGTTCAAGAATTGAACCGTGCGAGCACCGGCGCCGATGTTGATCGATGCGGTCGGGTCGCTTGGCAAGGATTCAAATCCGGAACTATCGACAAAGGTCATGCGATAGTCATAGGTTCCGTCGGCAAGTGTTCCCCCGCCGACAGTGTTGAGCGTCGCCGAGGAGACGCTTGGTTTGAAGCCGTCCTGGATCGGTCCGCCGGGCTGACCGGCAATGATGATGTTTTCGGCGACGTAGTGAACCACATCGACATCATCGATGTGTGCCGAAACGGTCAGCGGCTGGGCCGCCTGGCCGAAGCCCGGCACGGTGCGAATGAACAGACCGTTGATACTGTTGTCGACGATCAGGTTTTGGCGAATGTCCGGACCGATGCGACTGTAATCGGCCGTGAATGCTCCGGCCTGTTGGAATCGTGGCGCTTGGAAACGGGTTTCCAAGAACGCGTCTGGCGACGCGCTCATCGCCGCACCGGCGTTGTTCGTAATTTCGTTGAACGTGATCGTCGGACGAAGGTCCACGATCTGGATCGGATTGACTGTTTGTTGGATCGAATTGATCAGGATGTTGCTGCCACCGCCGTAGCGGATGTCGGCGTGGTTGACGACTTGCAAAAAGATGCCTTCGTCTTCCAGGTTCGCTCGGCCTTCGCTGGCATCGAGGTCGTTGCGGAAGATCAAACCGCCCCAGTTGCCGTCGGCAGGCAAGGGACTGTTCCCCGACGCAGCCGAATCCACCGCGCGATCACGGGTGCTGGTGAAGACAACGTTACCGCTGACGTCCAGATCGACCAAGCCGCTATCACCGGACCCGGGAGCCCCGGGATCACCGACCTCCAACAAACGCGGCGTACCCAAAACTTGCAGTGCCCCGCCGCTGCGATCGGACAACAGGTTGTTGCTACCCACGCTGATCGTCGACGACCGCAGCTTAAACGCCGCCCCGGCATCGATCATCGTCGTCACGCCCTTGGGAACGTTCATGTGACGGCCGTCTTCAAGCGTCGCACCGCCGATTTCCGACAAACCGATTTTGTATGAGAAGTTGTCTGCGACCGTGCTGGGGTCATTGTCTTGACCTCCGTTGCCAACGATCCGCACGATGTCGCCTGGCAGTGCCGCATCAAACGCACCGGTCCCACCGACGCCCGAGATGTCACGGAACGGTTGGTCGGTGCTACCGTCAGAAACGACGCTCGCCACCTTGTCGACGAACAGGGTTCGTCCGAGTGCTTCGACGCCTTGGAAGACATTGCTAAATTTCAGCGATCGCTCGCCGGTCAACGTCACATGTGCCGGAGCCAGTGGGTCGGACGGATTGCTTTGAACCGTCGCGGTGACGTTCAGCACACCCAGGTTGGCGTTGATCGCCGAAGCCAAGCTTGACGCGAGGTTCGAAATACTGCTCAGCCCGCTATATCGGACCGCGACATTACCCGGTTGCGGGTTGCTTCCGATCGGAACGAATTCAAATTTGCGGCTCGCGCCGTTGGCACCGGTGACGGTCATCGTTTGACCGGCGACCACACCTGTTCCGTCCGAAACGACCTCTAGGATTCGATCAAGCGGGCGGGTTTGGAACCAGAAATTGTGGACCCCCGACGGCGTCCCATCCAAGTCGCCATCGATGGCGGTGCCGGGAACACCGACACGATCAGAATCACGGTCACGGATCACGTCGGTTTGACTGACCTGAGGTTCGAACTTGACCAACAGTTCGTAGTCGCCCTGGGTCGTTCCACCGTAACCGCTGCCCGAGAGTGCGGGATCGTAGCTGTCGTTACCACTGGCAGCGACGCCGATGTAGTAGACGCCGTTTTCCAGTTGTGCCGTCAGCAGCGAATCATTGCTAAAGTAATCATCGTTTCGAGTCAGCGCGACGGTCCCACCGTCGGACAATCGGATCGGCGAAAACGCACTCGCAGGAACATCGATAACTTGTGCGTTGAGTTCGCCTTCTACGATGGCGGCTTCAAACAACGAACTTGCAAAAGCGTCGTTATTGATCGCGTCGATAATCTGGCCCACGGTCAGCGACGAAACACTCGGCCCGCGACGCGGCAAGTCCACGCGTACCGCATTTTCTACCAACGTGCCGTTGGATGCGACGATGCGATCAACACGAATGTCGACGTCACCGATGACGCGATCGGTTTGAATGAATTCGATCCTGGACCGGTTGCCGAGTTCACCCGGCAGTTGCGAATCAAAACGCACCAACAAGTCCGAACCGAGACCGAAATCGGACGTGGCGGTCGCCGAAACGTCCTGGAACAAGGTCAACGAAGTATCTAGCAAGCTCGAATCGGGAAGCCGTTCGGCAAACGATTCGACGGTCAACGTACCAAATTCTCGGCCCGCATCGAGGGCGACCTCGAAACGATACAAATCGACGTCGATGCTGTCGGCGCGATGCAACAGTTCGCCGTGCATCACGTCCAAACGACCGGGGAAGACCGGCTCATCGCCTTCGAGCGAGTTCGGAAGCGGCTCGCCGATCGTCTGCGCGTCGATCTGCGAATTGATCTTCTGCTGGACCGCCGACTGACTTGGGATAAACGGATCGGTCGGCGCAACGAAGGTGCCGGGATTAATCGTCGCGTTCAAGAAATCGGGATCGAGCGCCATCAAGGTCTGCTCGGTCACGTCGGCTGATTCGTCGAGACCTAAGATCAACCCAATCGAGGCCATCGCTTTTCGGAAAAAGTCCTCGCCGTAATTCAAGTCAAACTGGACTTGGTTGCTGAAGACAATCGCCGGATTTTCAAAGGTCGGATCGACGCGAACGTCCGCATCCAAAACGGGAACGTTGCGGATCACACCTTCGTCGACCGCGTCGAGTTCACCTAACGAACCGAGCGCGATCGTCAAACCACTGTCCGCCGTTTCGCGGAATTGGACTCCGATGTAATTCGCCCACAATGACAATGCTTCGCGAACACGCGTCTTTTGAATCTCGGTGATGTTGTTCACCTGCGCCGGCAGACCGGTTCCGGTGCCGCCCGCGAAAACGCTTTGGAAGTTGTAGTTAATCTCCGTGACGCCATCGGTCACGTCCGGACCGAAACGTTCGTTGATCGCGCCCACGACGGCCGCGTCGGCGCGGCCCGGGTCGGTCAATGCGCCCGGCAACTGAACATTGTAAGGCTGCGGATCGATCGATTCGTTGATCGTGATGCTCGATAGCAACTGATTGCCGTCTTGCCCAAAAACACCGATGTCGAGTGCCGTCGTCAGCGTGTCGCCGGCGGCGGTCATATGCAAGAACGTTCCCGCGACCGTCGATGGCACTTGAAGCGCGCCGCCGCTGCCGGCGATCCCATCAAGCCCGAACGAAACCGACATGATAGCGTCGACTTCGGGAGTATTGCGTGCCGCGTCTCGAAGCTGCGAGACCGTGACTGCCGCACCACCCAGGTCATAGACAACCGCTCCGGTGTTGGCATCGAGTGCGACCGTCAACCCACCGCTACCAGAGTCGGTGAACTGGATCGCCCGACTACCGCCGGATTCGCCGAACACTTTCGACGCGAAGCTGATTTCTAAACCGGATGCGACACCCAGGTTACTACTGACGCGTGGGACGACGTTCAGTTCGGTCGGGGTAACGACGAGGTCTTCGACTTGGTCGACTGCCGTACCGACGCGCAGCCGGAACGTGCCGCCTTCGAGCGGGACGCCAGGCAAGGCGTTCAAGTCGTCGGCAAAGATCAATCGAGCGACGTTGGTTTCCGCGTCGTAGATCACGCGATCGGGTTGATAGAACACATCGTCCGTCGTGCGAACGGTTTCTTGCGTCAGCAACAATTGATAGAAACGAGGATTCTCTGCCGAGCGTTCGGTCGGCTGCCCCGTTGCCGGATCGTTTTCGACGAACAGTTCATCGTCGTTGAAGTAGACCAAGATTTCGTCACGACGTTGCTCCAACGATCGATCGCTCATCCGCACGACCGGTTGTGGCACGACCGCCTCGACACGCGCCCCCAGACGCAGTTCGAATTGGATGTGCTCGGAATTCCCAAGCCCGTCGCGGGACGTCAAAAACTCGCCTTGCAAGTTGCGCAGTCCAACGATCGGCCCTTCCGCTCGATTGGGTGCGTCATAACCGAAGACATCGATACGGTAACGATCGTCGGGAAGCGAATCGGCGAAACGAACCACCACTTCGTTGTCTGCCAATGCACCCAGTGAAACCGAACCCGGCTGAATCACGACGTCGTCCGCAGTATCAAACTGTTCGTCCGGGCCGGCGCGACGAATTTGGATCGCATCGAGCGTGTTCGGATCGATCTGTTGATTTTCGTCAAACCGGAATGTCAACGAACGTGGCGAGGTGTCGCGCACCGTTCCGTCAACGATCAGTTCACCCTCGTTGGGCTGGATCCCGATCAACTGCGGACCGGCAAGCAGTTGCCGTTGCTCGAGTGATTCCAGCAGATGCCGACGTCGCATATCGCGAGACTTCGACCCGCGACGGGAACGTGATTTTTCCGAACCGCGGCCGGAACTAGCTGGCAGACCGTGTTGAGACTCGGTGTTGTCCGCGGAAGGGCGATTGGACGGCGAGTTCTTTCGCTGACGCGAAGTCATAGAGCAGACCTTCATGGGGGCCCAACTGTCCTCTGGAAGTCAATTTCCGGCGACAGGTTGGCTGGTAGGGGTGGACAATCGTTTTGAACGTGACGGGTTCCGGTGAAGAATTCCGTCAGTAAATAAGGCAATTCTTGACAAGTCACCTCCCATTCCTGCGGTCAGGGCCGAGAGGCGAGTGCCGAGTATAGTTCGACCGAAATTACCCGCAAATTTTTGCGAGCGTTCCTAGCCGATCACCCGTCACGAGGGTTCCGGTCGTGAGGGCAACTTCGTCGAGCTGAACCGATGGATACTCTCCTGTGGGGTGTCTTCACACGGTTCCACAGGGCTGGTATTCAGCGGATGACGCGGTCATGGCGCGGCTTAACGTCGACTTTGGACGATCAATTGATTCCAAAGTTCCGCACATTCGCCCCTTCTAATCGCTTCAATCAAACCACACGGTCGCTCAAACCCGTTTTGCCGACCGCCAACCCTCGAACGACCGAGGGTCAACGCTCATTTGACAGCATGCACCACCCGCTGGCATTTGGATGCCCTGCTCTGTCGGTAAACCCTCAACTTTTACCGGAACGCTCGAAGGTCGATTCGGTTTCGAAAGGTGTCCCGGTTGTAGGTCGAGTCGCGTACAATGGTCCGAGTTTGACTAACCAAAACATTTGCAATTCCCCCGCAACCGGAGGGGAAAAGCTTGACCCCGTGGCGGACCACCCCTTAAATTAGACAATTAGTCTTGAATCAGCGGCGTTTGGCAAACGGGTCATACGCCTAGTCCGGCAAATCGGTCGCAATCTCACTTCGTCGGGACAGCGTGACTTTGCTATGGTCGCTCAAATCGCAGGGCGACTGAAAATGCGAGGTGACATTGTCGTGCGTGGTGGTATTGTCAGGACATTGTTTGTCAGGGCACTGTTTTTGTTTGGATCGGTACTTTCGCGTCACCTGCCAATCGCAGCGAGGCACTTATGAAAAGCGATGTTGAAAATGCTCAGTCACAGACTGTTTTTCGCCTCACCGGCCAGGTCCGTCGACGGCTTTGGGTCGCGTCGATGATCGAAGGCGGCTCGTTCGGACTACTCGGCGGATCAGCGCTCGCGTTGGTCGTTGCCTTGATTCAACCTTGGGTCTTAGAGCAAGCCTCGTGGCAAACCCCGCTATGGATCGTTGCCATCGGCGGCATTGTCGGTTTAGTCGTCGGGGCAATGCGCAGCCGTAGCGATACCGCTGCCGCACGGTTGATCGACGAACATTTTGGACTCAAAGACCGCTCGGTGACCAGTTTGGAATTCATTCGCTCGAAACAGCAGAATGATCCCGGCAAGCGATTACAACTCGAAGAAGCACACCGGCACCTCGAACAAGTTGACGCCAAGTCGTGTGTTGCGCTGCGACCTTGGAATCAATCGATGCGTTGGGCGACCGGCTTGGTCGCGGCGGCCTTGTGCATCGCGATCATTTCAAGTGGCAACGCTCCCGAAGCTGATGCAAAAAACGTGCTTCCGCTTGCGAGCGAACAGTCCACGGACCTACGGCAAACGATGCTGCCCGAGCTTGAAGAGCTCGCCAAGGAAACCGAAGACCCTGAAATCGAAAAGCTTCTCGAAGAACTCAAGGAGAAGGTCGATGAGATGGAAGAGGACGCGTTCGAAGAAAGCGACTTGATGGCGACGCTATCAGAGATGGAACAGGCGTTGGCCGAGGCGCGTGACGCACTGAAGATTGAGATGACCAGCGAAATGATGAATGCGTTGGCCGCAGCAATGAAGCCTTCAAGCGAAATGCAACAAGCCGCCAAGGCAATGGAGTCGGAAGATTACGAAAAAGCGAGCGAAGAGCTAAAAGCAATCGATCCGTCGAAGATCGGTGACAAGCAACGCCGCGCCGTGGCCGACAACTTGAAGAAGATGACCGCTAAGTTGAATCCCGGCCAAATTGGCGAGCTGAGCGACTCGATCAAAGAGCTCGCCGAAGGCCTCGATAGCAAGAACATGTCGGAGTGCAAAAAATGTCTCTCCAAACTGTCCAGCGAATGCAAGAAAGCAGGTCAGTGTAAAAAGATGGGGCAATGCATGGCTTGTCAGTTGAATCGGCTTTCCCAGTGCAAAGGCCAATGCCGTGGAAATTGCCAAAGCAACATCGCGAAGAAGTCTAATTCGCCGAGCCAGAAAGCAGGCCAGGCTTCGAGCGGACAACCGACCGGAGACAACGCGACGAACCTCGCTAGCAACCGCCGGGAAGAACAGCTCAAAGGCGTCCAGGGTGAAGGACCGAGCGAAACGGAAGTCATGCAAGCTCCCGAAGGCGAGCAAGCTGCCGCTCGAGCTTACAAAGGTAAGTACGACCAGTTTCGTCGCGAAGCCGAAGCGGTCCTCGATAACGAACCGCTCCCCATGGGTGTCCGCGAAACTGTTCGAACTTACTTCGAATCGATTCGCCCTAGCAGCGAAAGCGAGATGACCGACGCGGCTCTCTAAATCTCGAAGGGGGCTCCGTCTAGATCACAATCTGGGACAGGCTCACCAACCGACAGCGTTAGCCGCGGTTATCGCACCGAAACCGTGGCTAACGCCATGCGGCTAATCCTAATATCAGATGCTGACGAAGCACAAGTGAATAACGAACAGCGTGGTTGCGACGCGGTCACCACGCTCTGGCAAACGTGATCATCATTGCGACGCAACCATCGTTTCACTTGACCAAACCGATCAGGCGTCGGCTTTGACCGCTTGGCGAACCGTTCGTTGCTTCACCTCTTCGGTCAACCTCGCGATCGCTTCGGCGGTTGGCATCGATCCCAGGTCGCCGTCGATTCGGTCTCGCAGGGCGATCTGTCCCGTCTCCGCCTCCTTTGGACCGACAACGGCCATGTAGTTGACCAAGTCCAGTTGGGCATTACGGATCTTCGCTTGTACCTTTCCGCCGGTGGAATCGACGGTGACTTTGAGTCCTGCCTCGTCCAACTGTTTGGCCACCGCGACTGCATATTCGAGTGACTTGTCGCTTAGCGGCAGAACACGAACTTGTTCGGGCGAGAGCCACATGGGGAACGCGCCGGCGAAGTGCTCGATCAGCATTCCGGTGAATCGTTCCAGCGATCCGAATGGGGCGCGGTGAATCATCACCGGACGATGGGGTTGGTTGTCGGTTCCGTTATATTCCAACTTAAATCGTTCGGGCAGATTGTAATCTAGCTGCACCGTGCCGAGCTGCCAGGAACGACCGATACAGTCTCGCACCATGAAGTCTGCCTTCGGTCCGTAGAACGCAGCTTCGCCGGGTTCCTCGTT
Source organism: Roseiconus lacunae (assembly GCF_008312935.1). Lineage (NCBI taxonomy): Bacteria > Pseudomonadati > Planctomycetota > Planctomycetia > Pirellulales > Pirellulaceae > Roseiconus > Roseiconus lacunae. Next base: position 127,901 of record NZ_VSZO01000014.1, read on the forward strand.
GAAATTCATGCCACTCTGTTCGAGCACACCACGCAGGGCTCCTTCGGCGGCATCCCATTGCTCTTCGCTACCAACGTACTTGCTGCTGTCGGGGTCACGCAGCGAAAGTTGGACACGATAGTCATCCAGGCCCACCGACTGAAGCACAAACTTGGTCAGCTCGATCGTCGCTCGAAATTCTTCCTCGACTTGATCGGACGTGCAGAAGATATGCGCGTCGTCTTGGGTTAAGCCACGAACACGGAGCATCCCGTTCAGTTCGCCGGTTTGTTCGTGCCGATAGACGGTTCCGAATTCGAACAATCGCAGCGGCAATTGGCGATACGACCGCGCTTGGGCTTTGAAGATGTGACAGTGATGGGGGCAATTCATCGGTTTGAGCAGGTAACGCTCGTTGGCGAGCTGCCAATCGTGAAGGACGCGGCGTTTATCATCGACCTTCATCGATAACTTGTATTCGGGAAGTTCAACGCCAAGTGCTTCGACGGCAGCCATCAATTTGTCTTCGCCGTCTTTGTCGAGCGAGCCGTCTTCGAGTCGGTTGCTCCATGCGTCCAGGAGTCCGCCAACTTCGGTGCCGAACAGTGGCGCGAATTGACTGTCCCGATAGTACGGGAAGTGTCCGCTGGTTTCGTAGAGCTCGACTCGGCCGATGTGCGGGCTGTAAACCGGATCGTAACCGCGCTGCAGCAGTTCCTTGCGGAGGAAGTCCTCTAGGGTAACGCGAACACGGGCACCCTTCGGAAGCCACAGACACAAGCCTTGGCCGACTTCGTCGGGGTTGATCGCGAATAGGCCGTGTTGCTTGCCCAGTACGCGGTGGTCACGGCGTTTGGCTTCTTCGAGTTGGTGGAGGTATTGCTTCAGTTCTTTTTTGTCAAAGAACGCGGTGCCATACAGTCGCTGCAATGGTCGATTCTTAACATCACCTTTCCAGTGCGAACCGGCGACGCTCATCAGCTTGATCGCTTTGATCTTGCCGGCATCGGGAATGTGGGGGCCGCGACACAGGTCGACGAACTCGCCCTGACGATAAAAGCTGACGGTGGAGTGTTCCGACAAGCCGGTGTCGATGTGTTCAACCTTGAGGTCCTGATCGAGATCATCGCACAGCTTGCGAGCTTCGTCGCGGTCGAGCACAAAGCGTTCGAAAGGCTCCTTCTCCTTGATGATCTTTTTCATTTCCGCTTCGATCTTCGGGAAGTCCTCTTCGCGGACCGGGACATCGAGATCGAAGTCGTAGTAGAAGCCGCCTTCGGTGGTTGGCCCGAACGCCAACGAAACGCCGTCGTAAAGCCGCATGACGGCGCGGGCCATCACGTGCGCGGCACTGTGCCGCAAAACATCGAGGGCTTCTTGGTCACGATTGGTCAGCAAACGCAGATCGAGTTCGCCGTCGGAAGGCTTGCCAGCGTCATTTCCGCCAGCGCCTAATTCGGCTGCGATTTCGCCCAGGGGCCGATCGGCATCGATCACTTTCCCGTTCACGTCCGCCGCGACAACCGCGCGCGCCAACCCTTCGCTGATTCCCGTCGCGATGTCCATCGAAGTGGTGTGACCGGGATGGGTTTGGGTCACGCCGTCGGGCAGCCGAACGGTGACCGATGGAAGGGGAGCGGCGTCGGAAGCGGCTGGGCCAGAACTCGATTGGCTCATGATCAGATCAAATCCTTATGTGGAATGGTTGACGGCCCCTCCAAACGAAAGAGGTCGGCCGGAAGCGAAAGAATGATGGCGAAACGGAGGGGGAGTCAATCCCTGTTGGCTCAGATTCCCCACCCCGGCTGAAACGGAAAAATTGTTCACCGAAAACCGGGTTTTCCTCGCTTTTTGTGTGCTGACGTTCCGTCAAGCAACAGTGGGCAGACCTGATATACTGCGTGTGGGTTCGGTGAAGACGCCGATCCGCCGCTTTTCATCTTTATTCAGGCCGCCCGGTTCGGGCATTTCATACGTCATGTCAGGCACCGCCACCCAGCACGATTTTCTGGATCCCCCCAAAGACGGCTCGGGCGATCTCGGAACACTCGCCCACTACCGGGTCATTCGTGAACTCGGAAAAGGTGGCATGGGATACGTGTTCCTCGCCGAAGACAACAAGTTGAAACGCCAGGTCGCACTGAAAGTCATGAACCAGAAGATTGCCGCCACGCCGGGCAGTCGCAAGCGGTTCATCAGCGAGGCGCGGACGATGGCGGCCGTCCATCACGATAATGTTGCGACCATTTTTGAAGTCGGTGAATACAAAGGCACGCCCTTCATGGCAATGGAATTGCTCGAAGGGTCGACGTTGGAAGATTACCGTGAAACGCATGGAGAACCAGACTTTCATCGCATCATCGACTTTGCACGCGACATGGCGCGCGGCCTAGCTGCCGCTCACCAGCGCGGCATTGTTCACCGTGACATCAAGCCCGCGAATATTTGGCTCGACACGAAAACGAATCGGATCAAGATTCTGGATTTCGGACTCGCGCTCGCTCAAACGCCGGTCGACCAACTTTCCGGTCGCGGGGCCGTCGTCGGGACCCCGGGGTATCTGTCTCCCGAACAGGCACGTAGCGAGCCGCTTGATGACCGTAGCGATTTGTACTCGACCGGCGTCGTGCTGTATGAACTTGCCACCGGAAAGTTGCCACTGAAGAGCAAGTCAGTTGCTGAGCAATTGATCGCGATCCTGGCGCATCATCCCGTACCGGTACGCGAACGAAATGACAAAATCCCACAGCCATTGGCGGAATTGATTGAAAAGCTGATGGCAAAGGAGCCGCGTGATCGTTACGACGATGCACGTCAATTGGAGGCGTCGTTGGACGATGTCGAAAAGGAATGCGAATCGAAGTCTGAGATGGCCCAGGCGATTAGCCAGTTGCAAGCGGGGCTTGAGCAAGCGGTCAGTAAAAAACAATCCGACGTGCCGGCGGCGAACGAGTCGACACCGAATCCATTCGAAGCATTGCCCGATTCGTTGCCGCCGGCTTCCATTGCCGCGGCTTCGCTACCGGTCGGGGCGTCCGCTTCCGGTACCGGTGCGAATCCAGTTTTCGCCGCTGCCACTCCGCCTGCCCCGAGTGCGGCTGTTGCTAGCGCCGCGTCTCAGGCATCCAAAGCCGGCCGGGCAAAATCAGGGGCTGGGTTATCGACGTCGCAGATCGTGATGATCGCCGTCGCTGCCGTGGCGGTGCTGCTGCTGATCACGATCCCCTTGGTCGTCTATTTCACTGCGTCAAGCGCCATCGCACGTCAGCAAGACGCGACTGTCGTAACCGAAACGGCGGACGGCAACGCGGCGGCAAACTCGCAACCACGCAGCACCAACGCATCTGCGAAACACAAAGCTGCACCCACGGAAAAACCGAAGGCCCAGAGCAAGGATCAACCGGGCAATCGCGCCGGATCGAAGGCCGGCAACGCCAAGCTAGGTGGTGGCCCATCGGCCGGCGCAAAACCTAAAACGAACGCCAAGACCTTTGCGTCAATCAGCGTCACCAAGGTGAGTCCCAGTGACGTGCAGAGTCTCGGTGGGAAAGGGGTTCGTTACTTGATCAACGACAATAATGGCAACGGTTCGTTCGAGCAGGGCAACGCATCCGCTGCGGGCGAAATCCCTGGCTGGAAGATCGAACGCATAGGCTCCTCGGGAGGTTGGCTCAAGAACGGGAAGGCCCGTGAAATTGACGGTAACGTTTACGCATTCGCCGGAAAACGCAGCGAAGTGATATTAACCAGCCAACCGGCCGACTATCGCGCCAACACAGGCGACCGATTTCGTGTGGGATTACACGTCGGCGGCGAAGGCAAAGGCGTATCGGACTTTCTCGTTGTATTGGGATTTGTCGACGACCAGGGCAAAGAGACTCACTTCGAACTCGATCGGCTCAGTTCCGGCAACGCCTGGTCGGCACCGCAACCCAAACGATTGCGTTACGAATACGAGATCGACAATTCGGTGGCAGGGCAACGGCCGTTCGTTCAAGTAGGGATTTCGAACTTGAATCGTGTTCGAGATCTAGGCGTCGCCGACCGTGTGATCCTGACCGTGCTTCCGGTGAGTAAACCAGCCGAACCGGCGAGGGCAAAGCCTTCGGCTGAACCGACAGCCAAACCAATGCAGACTCCCGAATCGAAGTCCGACACCGCTTCGGACGCCGACCTTCGGATCGTTACGATCACCACCAAAGACGAACTCGGTGCCGATACGACAGTTCGTCGTGGTGGAAGCGTGAATGATCCGCTGGGCGAGAAATTAAACCTTGTCATTCAAACGCGGAACGATCGGCAAATTCAACACATCTATCTACGGTTCCCATTGGCTTCGATCGGCGGCGGACAGGCCGGTCAACAACGTTCAGGCCGTCCGCGAAACCGGCAACAGGAAAACAATCGCTTGCCGGTGAAGAAGGCCGCCGTCCGACTGAGTCTGATCGAGCCGGTCGAGGATGAAGCGACGGTTCAGCTGTTCGGCTTGAATGACCCGGTCAGCGATATCTGGCCGGAGGGAAAAATTGTCTGGTCAAATTCGATTTCGGCCGCCGGGCTGGACGAACTGCCCAAACTCGGGTCGGCGACCGTGACTCCGGCGACCCGCGAGATTGTCATTTCCGATCCTGCGTTGGCGGAATTCCTTGCAGCCAACCAAAACAAAACGGCCACACTGATTCTCACCGGTAGCCGGGGGAATGAACAGGTCAGCCTCGCCTCTAAAGAGGACAGTTCCCGCGATCCACCGCGATTGGTGCTTGGGCTCGATCGGTAGAGCATTCTCGATTCTGCATCCCAAAAACTGGGAATTCGACTACATTGGTGATGTCGACGGGAACCAAGCGATAGGGGGATGACTCCAACCGTTTGGCCCAAAACTCGGCGAACGCATTCCCCGCTTTTCTGACTGGAACACCGATGAATCCTCGCCTCCCCAAGCACGAGAGTTTGGAACGGCGCCAGCTTCTCGCTGGTGACTTCCTTTCCGGCGAATTCGCGACTAACGCAGGGGCGTCCGTCGTCTCTGTCCCCGTTGCTTTGACCGCAGGGGCGGACGCGACCCACGCAAGTCAGGAACTGTTCGGCAACCCATTCGCGTTCGCTCAACCGGATTCGGCGTCGGATTGGGTAGAGGAAGATGGCGACCAACTGGTGGCGATTCGGTTGAACGTCGCCGCGTTTTACCGTCCGGGGCTAAACGCCCCAGCTCCTGCGGCGAACGCCCCGCTAGCGACGGCGTTCGTTTTCCAGCGAAATGACGCGGGGGAACTGGAGTCAACCGGGTCGATTGACTTGAACTTTCGACCCGATCGAGTCTTGTGGACCGATCAGATGCTGTTGATCATTGGTTCGAAAGAGATCACGCCAGCGACTCTGCCCGAGAATCCCGAAACGCTTGTCATGAGCGTCGATCGGGGTCAGTTGCTCGATCGTACGGTGACCAACCTAACAGGCCCCTATGTTTCGTCGGTAATCGACGGCGACCGTTTGGCCATCACAACTGCAAATTTAGTGTCACTCGGTGATCTCGATTCCGGCCAAACGGTGGCGTACCCGGAGACGCCCTACTCTGTTCACCTTTTCGATCTGTCGGAGGACTCCTTGGAGGTCATCGCGAGGGGCGGAATCGGAGGTCCGGTCGTTGAAAATGCCATCGTCGACGACCAGCTATTAATTCTTGAGCGGACGCCGACACTCACGGGGGACAATTCAGACTATCGCGAATTAGTACGCTATCGTGCTGAAGATGACTTGGTCGTTCGAGACGACAGCATTGTGATCAACGCGTCCGCGAAGACTAGCATTCACTTTGACCAAGACGGTCAGACGGCCGTTACCGTATCGGTCGTCGATCACGCGGTTGACCAGAACGCAAGCGGGACGCGGCGCCTGATTGTGAACTTAATTGACACAACTCAGGACGCGTTGTCGGTGTTCGAATCGCTGAACGTCGATCTGCAAAGCACGATGGTGGACTATGACGTCAATCCATCCGCCGTCGTCATCGAATCGGGGGCCAACGAAGTCTACGTCGTCGACACGGACCAGACTATCGATATCAACTCTGCCAGTCGCATCCAACGCGTACAGCTCCGCTCGAACGTTCAAAGTTTTTCAAGTTCGGGATTGGCTGTCGAATCGATCAGCGGCCACCTATTCGCCGTCGCCCGACGCGACTATCCAGCCAACAACAACGGTGGAATAAGCCAGCCCGGACAAACGAAGGTATCTTTGATCTCCGTTATCGAGAACGGCGAGGTCTCTGAAGTCACACTCGAATCGGACGCCGCGGCAATATTCCTGGACGGTCAAGCGGAACCGACGCTGTTGCAATGGACTGACTTTTCGCTCGAAACTCGGACTCACTTCTTTTCGGTCATCGAAGTTGGATCGTCACAACAGATGACCGAATCCGCTCGTGTCGCTGTGATCGGGGCTAACGAATTGGACGTGAACGACGAGCGATTGGTCGTCCTCCAACTCGATCAAATGAAAGAATTTCGTTGGGACGCCCTGACGAGTCCGACTACGTACCCGATCGGTCAACCGTTCGCCGCCCCGCACGCGGTCGATGATATCATCACACAAAACGTTGACTGGCAGTTCCCGTATCTGAACGTACTGAGCAACGATGTTTTCGAAACGCCCACGTGGATTGCGCCCGTTCAGATCACCGAGCTGATCAATGCGCCAGCCGGCGTTTCTCTGAACGACCAAGGTCAGTTGCGGTTGTCGGGCGAGTTGCTGGAATCCGAAGGCGAGTTCAGTTTTTCGTACGTCGTCCAACAAGCTCGCTCTGTATCGACTGCCAGCGTCACACTGAATCTGGTTCAGTTTGATGATCAAGAGATCGCGGCGGTTCGCAACGACGTGTTGCGACATGCCGCAGAGAACCTCGAAATCGATCCAGCGCAGCTCTCTTTGGGACGCGTCGTCGCCTACACCGAAGTCATGATGCCAGAAGTCATGGAGAACGGCGTGGCGAATGAACTGGGCGGACGATTCGGTGTGATCGTTGAATTAAATGTCGATGGCGAGCTGTTGCGGTATGCCGCCGACTTCGATGGGAACATTGTTCGGCTCGATACCCGACAGATCGAGACGATGATGGAGCTATCGATGCGCGTTGTCGATCGAAATGGCGATCCCATCGAGCAGCTTCAAACGGGAGACGAGTTCTTTATCGAAGTCTCCGCAAAGGACACACGTCAGTTTGGCGCAGGAGTGTTTGGTGTTGCATTTGATCTACCGCTCCCGGCCGCCAATCTGGAATTGACCGGTGAGATCGAAGCCCTCGGTGACTGGGATCCCATTGGGGATGACAGCCCACTGACGTCCATCGATGAATTTCAAGCGATCGAAGTTCTCATCGAGCATCCCGGCAATGCCACCCAGCCAATCGTTCGTTTTGGCGTCCGAGCGGTTGCCGGAGGCGAGGTTCGGTTGCAACTCGATCCGGCCGAATCGTTCCATGCCGAATTGCTGTTGCGAGGTCGAAACGATGTGGTTTCGCCGTTCGAAGTCGACTTTGGAAGTCTGACACTTTCGGTCGCGGGGGTTCTTCCAACCGACACCGATGCCAACGGAGCCGTGACGCCACTAGATGCGTTGCGCGTGATCAATTTCCTGGCGCTCTATGGCAGCGTGTCGACCAACGAATTGCAACCGCTGGTTCGTGATGACGCCGAAAGCGAAGCCGCAATACGGCTGACTGCCATGCAACGACTCGACACCAACGCAGATGGGCTGATTAGTGCACGCGATGCCTTGGCGGTCATCATTGAAATCGGCAGGCAATTTTCCTCGAATCCTTCCGAAGGCGAGGCCGTGGCCGCAAGCGAATTGCAATCCAGTCTTGATGACGAAGATGATACCGATGACCTTACGGCAGGTTTTCAATCGGCGCTGTTTTAACCAATCCACGTCGGTTTCATTCGCGATTGATGATACGCTGTCGGACTCAGGACCTATATTCGTATGCTTTCTACGACCGGGACCGTCCGGGAGCAACGCCCCAAGTAACCGCCGTCTGCCTGGGGCTTGACCACCGTTATGCTAAGACGCCGTCGACAACTTTGCCGTGCACGTCGGTCAGGCGAAAGTCGCGTCCCGCATAACGATAGGTGAGTTTGGTATGGTCGACGCCCATCAGGTGTAACATCGTTGCGTGCAGGTCATGCATGTGAACGCGGTCTTCACGAGCGTAGTATCCGAATTCATCGGTATTGCCGTACGCGAATCCAGGTTTGCTGCCACCGCCTGAAAGAACGACGCTGAATCCTTGCGGGTTGTGATCGCGGCCGTTGCTGCCCTGAACTACTGGCGTGCGGCCAAATTCCCCGCCCCAAACGATCAGTGTGTCGTCCCAGAGTCCGCGTTGTTTGAGGTCTTCGATCAGTGCGGCAACGGGGCGGTCGGTTGCCAAAGCGTTTTTCTGGTGCCCCGATTTTAGGTTGCCGTGTTGATCCCAAACCTGGCCGCTGGAAACGGTGATGAACCGAACGCCGGCTTCGGCCAGTCGGCGCGCCAGTAAACAACTTCGTCCGAACTGGTCGGTCGCCTTTTCACCAATTCCATACGCATGCCGCGTCGACTGCGTTTCGCGTTCGAGGTCAAACACGTCTGGGGCCGCGGTTCGCATTCGTCGGGCCAAGTCGACGGCGGCGATTGCCCCTTCGATCTCGCGATCGGGACCCGATCGGGATAAGTGTCGGTGGTTCATCGACTGGAGTAGTTGAAACCGTCGATTAAGCGTGTCGTCTTCTAGGCTTCCGTTGAGATAGGGGATTTTCCCCGAACCGGGCTTGCCGTTGCTTCCGATCGCGGTCGCTTGATGAAGTGCCGGAAGGAACGCCGCACCATAGTTGCGAGGGCCGCCGTGAGCGGTGGCGGGACCGATCGCGACATGGGCCGGAAGGTCCGGGTGCCCGCTGCCGAGCGCGTAACTGAGCCACGCTCCGACGCTCGGCCGGACGAAGTTATCGCTGCCGGTGTTGATCATGCCGACCGCTTGCCCATGGGATTGGCCACGGGTGTGCATACTGCGGATCACGCAAAGTGAATCGGCGATCTTTGCCATCTCGGGCAATAGGTCGCTAACCCAAAGTCCTGACTGACCGTGCTTAGAAAATTTCCATGGCCCGTTCATCAGCTTCGGTTTCGCGCTGATGTTAGGGGGAAGTTCAAAAGGCAGGTCTTTCCCGTCGTGTTTGGCAAGTTCCGGTTTGTAGTCGAACGTATCGACATGACTTGGGCCGCCATGCATGAACAAAAAGATGACACGTTTGGCCCGCGCCTGAGGGTGCAACTCTTCTTGGCCCTTGATCGCCGAAGCGTTGCCAACACCGCCGGACATCGCCGTCACGGCAACCGATCCCAGTGCCAGTGTCGACCGCGACATCCACTCGCGCCGATCAAGGTTCAGTGTTCGTTGATCGTTCATCAAATCAGTCCAGTAAACGGAATTCGGTGGAAGCGAAGAGTGCCGCGACGACATCGCGAAGCTGCCGGAGTTGTCGATCGGGTGAATCGGCCTCGGCGAATGATTCAGACCCCGCCAAGCCTCCCAGGTAGTGCTCGATCGCATCACGGTCGGCGACGGTGACCTCGCGTGATAGGCAGACCTGATACGCGGCGGCGATTTGATCATCCCAGGCGTCATGGTCGCTGGCGATTCGGTCGGCCGTTTGCATTGCCCATGCGTTGACGTACTCACTGTTAAGCAATACCAGGGTTTGACCTGGAACGTTGGTCACCGGACGCTTGCCCACCAACAGGTCGGGATCAGCAATGTCCAAGGAACGCAGCAAGGGATCGATGTTGCTACGAATGACGGGCAAATAGACCGTCCGGATCGGTTGATCGATTCCCGAGACGACTTCTTTGGTTGAGGCGTTGTTCTTGGTGACCAAGACGCCTTTGTCGGCGACCGGAGCGGTGGGTTCTTGATCGGTCAATCTGCCCGCGGCAACCAACATTGAATCGCGAATCGCTTCGGCGGGAATACGCTTGCGATGCGCCCGCCAAAGCCATCGATTTTCGGGGTCTGTCTGGGCGCTTGGTTCGTGGTATTCGCTGCTGCGTGAGTAAGTCTTGGAAAGCACCATCTGCCGAATCATTGGTTTTGCCCGCCAGCCGCTTCGCATCAACTCGATTGCCAAGGCATCAAGCAGAGCAGGGTGCGAAGGACGCTCGCCGCGTTGACCGAAGTTATCAACCGTCCGCACGATGCCTTCGCCGAACACTTTGGCCCACAACCGATTGACCATCACGCGTGCGACCAGCGGGTTGTCGGGGTCTGTTAACCAATGGGCGAGTTCCAAACGGCCGCTGCCGAGGGGGGATTCGATCGTCGCATCGCCCGCCGAGCAAACTTGCAGAAACCCTCGCGGGACAATGTCGCCAAGGTTGCGTACCTCGCCGCGAATGTGCAACGGACAATCACCGATTTGATCAGTCGGGCGATCGGCAGGTGCCATCGCAACCGGGATGGGGGGAGGCTTTGTCGCGTCTAGCTCCTTGAGTTGACGTTCGATCGCTCGGACATCGCCTTTAGCGATGGCGATGCGTTGCTCTGTTTTCTGGCTGTCTTTATTCGATGTGTCGTCGACCGGGACAAACTCGACCGCATCGGCAATCACGTAACCACTCGTTCCATGATTGGTCAGACGCACGATGGCGTCTAAGTTTTGATCAAAACGGAAGGTACCAAGCGTTTTCCAAGGCGGGCCGGTCAGCGATTTGTTTTGCGATACAGAGATTTGTTTCTGACCATCAGCGGTATCGATAGTCACCGGCACGTTGGCAGCACGGTTGCCGCTGGTGTTGTAAGCGAAGCGGACGGTGTAGTTGCCTGATTTTGGCAAACGTCGCCGAAACGTGATCGAGCAGTCGCCTTTGTTCGCATTGTCGTCGTGCGAATAGCCTTTGCCGATGAACCCCTTCGTGTAGGTTGACTCGACCCATGTTCCTGTTTTTTCGGCATCGACGTCATCGACTAGGAAGCCCGCCGTGCGTTCGCTTTCGGCTTTCTTGAGATTTTCTTTGGCCTCCTTGAGTTGCCGTTGGAGCCGCGTCTTGCTGTTTTGATAGTCGTCAAGTTGTTGTTGGTGAGACGCGCTGACCGGCAACTCGACCCGGTTAAAATCGCTGACGTATTGCTGTGATTCGCCGTTAAGAGATTGGGTGCTTTTGAAGATCCCGGCCAGAGCGTAGTAGTCCCGCATCGGGATCGGATCGAACTTGTGATCGTGACAGCGGGCGCAACCGAGTGTCAGTCCCAGAAACGCTCGTCCGAGCGTATCGATCTGATCGTCGACGACGTCCATGACCAGCTTGGGCTTGTCACGTTCGCTAAGCATTTTAGGCCCGAGCATGAGAAACGTCGTCGCAACCAGGTTGTCGTGACGATCACCATCAGACTCTGCGGGCAGCAAGTCGCCGGCGACGTGCTGGCGGATCAGTTGGTCGAGTGGACGATCTTGGTCGAATGACTCGATCAAGTAGTTACGGTACCTCCAAGCGTCGTGATAGGTCGCATTGAAGTCGCTGCCGTTGCTATCGGCGTAACGAGCGACGTCCATCCAGTGCCGCGCCCATTGCTGTGCGAACGCGCGGGAATCGATCAATTCGTCAACGATTGCTTCCCAGGTTTCGTCGGTCGGAGAGTCGAGCCAGCGTTGGCGGATCGCATCGCTCGGCGGCAACCCGGTCAGATCGAACGCCAGACGACGCAGTCGCTGCTGCGGCGGTGCGGGAGGGCGAGCGACTAGCGCCGCAGCATCAAGCTGTTTGCGGACTTCTGTGTCGATCATTTCGCTGATCGAACGACGGTCTCGGCGACCGGATTCATTTTGCGTCGTGTCTTCGAGCGGCCGAAACGCCCAGAATTTTCGCCCTTCGTCCAGGTCGATTGACATCGATGTCGCTGGGGCGGGGCGGTTGCCCGTGCGGGGATCGATAGCGCCGGCGTCGATCCAGCGGACGAAGTCGTCGATCACGTCATCGGCAAGTTTTCCGCTTGGCGGCATTTCGCTCGATTCATAACGCAGGGCGGAAATCAGCACGCTGGCGGTCGCGTCGCCAGGTTCGATCGCCGGCCCGCTATCGCCGCCGTCTCGCATCATTTCTGCAGAATCGAGCCACAGCGATCCCCCCACGTGATCGGCGTCCTCGCTGTGGCACTCGTAGCAGTGTTCCGCCAAAACGGGACGGATCTTTTGTTCGAAGAATTCAACCGATCCGGGCTCGAATGCCCTGGCGATGGGACCGCACGAAAATGCCAATTCCAGTGCAATGACCAACGCGAGAGCCGGAGCGATCAACGCTGTAAGAATGCATTGTAAAGATGGTATTCGCATCGAAAGGCGGGGCCTCGGGTCGGAGGAGCGATGCAATCAGGATGGTCAGCGGCGGGCGAAGTAGCGTTGCGGCAGCACTAATGGGTGCGGGTGCTGCGTTGACCCTCCCATGTCTAGCGGACCAGTCTAGCAGGTCTGGGGGGCAAAATCGAGTTTGCCTGGCGAACGTTACGAGAGCCGTGGTTGAGAGAGTTGGAGTAGACCAGTATTTTGTGTCGTCTAAAAAACGTAAACTTTGTCGAATCGGTTGTCCTTGCGGTTGCCGATAACCCCCAGGAACGCCTTTATCTGATCGGCACCCGAGTTTCACGCACCGAGTCCTCATGAAATATCGTCAACTCGATCGCATTTTAACCCTCGATCCCGGCAAACGAATCGTTGCCGAGAGGACGTTGCGTGGTGACGAGGAGTACTTGAAGGATCACTTCCCGCGTTTTCCGGTCATGCCGGGGGTGATGATGCTCGAAGCCTTGCATCAAGCGGCGGTTTGGATGATCCGCACCGGCGACGACTTTGGTCAAGCCATCGTGCTGCTGCGTGAGGTTCGCAACGTCAAATTTGGCGACTTTTTGGCTCCCGACCAAACGTTGAGGGTGACTGCCGAAGTGATCAAGGAATCCGATGGCCTGATCACGGTGAAAGCAACCGGGGAAAAAAACGGGCGCAACACTGTCACAGCGCGGCTAATTCTCGAGCGTTCGGGTAGCAACGAGCCTGCCGAGATTGGTACAGACGACGATGTCAGAGTACGCGTCCGCAAGCAGTTTCACAGGCTTTACGGCACCGAACTGCTCGACGATTCGGTGGAAAATACACCGACCACTTAATTTTCAGATCGGACAACTCACTTAATCACCGGCTCGTCAAACGCCGCCGAACCATTCGGTGGAAGCAAACCCAGGCGTCGCCGACATTCAATCCATTACCCCTTCTAGGAAACATCAAGATGGCACTGACAGAAGAAGAAATTTTCGCCAAGGTCAACGAAGCTCTTCAAGACGCATTGGGCGTTGACGAAGACGAAGTCACCCAGGACGCAACGCTTGTGGGCGACTTGGGCGCCGAATCGATCGACTTTTTGGACATCGTTTTCAAACTGGAAAAGGCCTTCGATATCACGATCCCTCGTGAAGAGTTGTCGCCCGAAGACATTTTGACCAACAGCCAGTACGTCCAAGACGGCACCGTGACCGCCGATGGCCTGGCGGAACTTGAGCGACGGATGCCTTGGGCCAACTTGGACGATTTCAAAGCGGATCCCAAAGTCCAGAACTTTGGCAACCTGCTAACCGTCGGCGACCTGTGCCGTTACGTTGCCACTAAGGTGAACGCCTAAATGCGTTGGTTCTGGGTCGATCGGTTCACCGAATTCGTCAGTGGCTCGCATGCCGCGGGCATCAAGAATGTCTGCTTGGACGCGGAAGTCATTGACGAATATTGCCCCGGTTACCCGATGTTGCCGCCAACCCTGATCATCGAAGGGATGGCCCAACTCGGAGGAATCCTGGTGGCGGAAACCTTTCTCTTTGACAAACGCGTCGTGCTCGCCAAAGTCGGTAGGGCAACTTACCACCAACCGGCGATTAACGGCGACACGTTGCACTACCACGTCAAGCTTGACAAACTCCAAGACAACGGCGGGACCGTTACCGGCACCAGTCACTGTGATGGAAAGCTGCAAGCGGAAATCGATTTGATGTTCGCCTTCCTAGAAGAAGGCACCGTCGTCGATGGGCCGCTGTATGATCCCGATGATTTGAAAGGGATGCTTCAGATCATGAAGTTCTTCACCGTCGCCGTCGACAAAAATGGGAATCGCTTCCCAAACTATGACAAGCTCGAATCGGTCGACTGATCGGTTCGGCCGCGTCTGATTGAATCAATCACGCTTGGCTTCTTTTGCATCAGCCTCCTCAATCCTGGAAAGGTCGCACCGTTATGGACCGTCGTCGCGTCGTCGTTACCGGCATTGGAATGATCAACCCGATGGGGCATGATGCCAAGACCGTTTGGCAGGGGCTGCAAGCCGGACAAAGCGGCGTCGGTTACACCACGCTGTTCGACGCCAGCGGATTTCCGACCAAGATCAGTGCCGAGGTCAAGGACTGGGAATTGACCGACAGCGACCATCCTCTTGGTGGCACCGATCAGCTCGGTCGCCACACCAAGTTCGCCATTGGGGCGGCAAAGCAGGCGGTCAACGATAGCGGCGTTGAAAGCGTGATCACCGATCCAACTCGGTTTGGGATTTACCTCGGAAGCGGCGAAGGTAATCAAGACTTCATCACGTTTAGTAGGATGATGACCGCCGCGATTGCCGATGGTGAATTCGATGCTTCCAAGTTCATCGCCAAAGGCCTGGAGTTGCTCGACCCGGCAAAGGAGTTGGAGCAAGAGCCGAACATGCCCGCCGCACATTTGGCGACGATGTTCAACGCGCAGGGGCCAAACCTGAACTGTTTGACCGCTTGCGCGGCAAGCAGCCAAGCAGTAGGAGAAGCAACCGAAATCATCCGTCGCGGTGATGCTGACGTCATGCTAGCCGGCGGAACGCACAGCATGATTCACCCCTTCGGCGTGACAGGCTTTAACCTGTTGACGGCATTGAGCGAGAGCAATGACGAGCCGACGAAGGCGAGTCGACCTTTCGACCGGCTTCGCAATGGATTTGTCCTTGGCGAAGGATCGGCGATGGTCGTGCTCGAAGAGCTCGAAAGTGCTCGCAAACGCGGTGCAACGATCTACGGTGAAATCGCCGGCTACGGAACGACAGCCGACGCGTACCGGATCACCGATATTCCACCCGACGGACACGGCGGTATCGCCGCGATGCGAATGTCGATCGCCGATGCAGGGTTGCAACCATCCGACATTCGCTATGTCAACGCCCACGGAACCAGCACTCTGGTCAACGACAAAGTCGAAACCCTGGCCTGCAAAGAAGTTTTTGGCGAGAACGCCGCCAAGGTTCCCGTCAGCAGTACGAAGAGCATGATGGGACACCTGATCGCTGCCGCCGGTGTGACGGAGATGATCGTTTGTTTGCTGGCGATGCGTGACAGCGTGCTGCCGCCAACGATCAACTACGAAAATCCCGATCCCGCGTGCGATTTGGACTACGTTCCCAACGAGGCTCGGCCGGCCGAGATTCCTTACGCTCTCAATAATAGCTTCGGATTCGGTGGGCAAAACGTCACGCTATGCTTGGCACGCGACGTCGCCTAGTGCTCTGTCTGGATACGATGTTCAGGTTTGACTCATCAGCCGACGGAGTTTAGCCCGGATTGCTGACCGATTCAGGTGTTGACGAATCACTGGCGGAGTAACGCAGGATTATGGTGAGCGGTCGGGTGGCGAACACGACGTAGCGAAGACGACACTGAATGCTAACGTTTGAGTGATTTCTGATGCCTGACTTTTCCGATGCCGAACTCACCGCATTTCTCGACGAATCACTCTCCCAGGAACGCTCTGCAGAACTGGAGACCCAGCTTCGTGATGACAAGCGGTTGCGCGAGCGTCTCGTCGCCGTCAGCGGCCGAGAGTCGGCGGGGTTGCACTCCCTAGCGGCGATCTGGCAGCGAAAGCGGCTGTCGTGTCCGAGTCGCGAAGAATGGGGGCAGTACCTGCTGGGGACACTTCCCGATGACCACTCGGGGTACCTTGAGTTTCACCTAAGCACGGTCGGTTGTCGCTACTGCGCCGCAAACCTGGAAGACCTTCGCGGCGCTGCCGACGCAGCCAACCAGGGGGCCGTCCGCCGGAGAAAATATTTTCAAACCAGCGCCGGCTATTTGAAAAAATCCTGACAGCGGTTTGCGGCGCGGGCTCGCGAGCGGCCAATGCTCCGTCTAGGCAAAATGATCGGGGGCGACTCATCCGCCGACGGGCGCAAGCCCCGGTTTCTGCACCGAAACGGTAGCCGATGCCAATCGGCAAACTCTATTTTAAATGTTGACGACGCGGCGAGCCGCTAGAATCGGTGGGCCGCCACGAAGAATGCGTGGTGGATCGGACGCTGACTTTCGCGGAAATCGATGGCGGCAGCAAAAACCGCTGTTTATCCTCGCAAAATGGCCCGATAACCTTGCAGATTCGGTCGCGACGTCGTATCCTTCGCGACCTTCCCAAAGACGAACACAGCAAATTCCTGGACTCGCAGCTTTTGCACCCTGGGAATTCGTTCTTCCAATTCAACTGCCCAAAGGAAACCTACCATGACGCTCGATCGCAGCCTGAAGGTACGTGCCGGGGCGATCAAGACGCGAAACGTGCTGACCCGTGCCGAGCGGATCGCCCAGTTGCAACGGCAAGAAAAGTTCAACGAATCAGACGACGTACTCGGCATGCCGAAGACGCGCGTCATGAAGGTTTCGCTGAAGAAAAAGAAGAAGGTCAAGAAAGCCGAAGACGACAAGAAAAAGAAGTAGTCTGCTTGACCGATGATCAATCATTCGATCGCCTCTTGCCTATGCGAGAGGCGATTTTTTTATGCGCGGCGACCGTGTTAGCTAGTGCTTCGTCAACCTTTGATTTTAGGATCAGCCGAATGGCGTTAGCCACGGTTTCCGACCGAGCCCCGGCCCAATTGCAAATCTGCCCTTGAAGTCGCCATTCTTGCCCCCAAGATTGGCCTCACACCCGCAACCGTGATTAGCCTACAACATCGTTCGCCGTCTGTTGGTTAACCCGCTGGCGCCACTCTTCCTACAATCCTGTCGTGACCATGCAATCAAGCAACGCACCCACGCGTTCGGCACCCGCAGACTCCGATTCTACGGGCGCGACCGCAAGTCCACCCGAGAGTCGCTCATCCTCGGTAGGGGAATCGCCCACCGTAAAGCCTGCCACGGCAGCGATTGCTAGCGATGATTCGCAGCGGTTGCCACCGCCCGAAAAGACGCGGCCCACCCGGGTGCTTTGGCAGTACGTGATCGTCCTCTCGGTCGTCCACCTCATTGCCGCGTTTGCGATCGTGCCATGGCTGTTTACCTGGTCTGGATTGATCATCGGTATCGCCGGGCATTTCGTGTTTGGCATGATGGGGATCACGATCGGGTACCACCGTTTGCTGACGCACCGGGGGTTTTCTTGCCCCAAATGGCTCGAACACACCTTTGCGATCCTGGGGATGTGTAACCTGCAGGATTCGCCGGCACGTTGGGTTGCGATTCATCGCATGCATCACCAGCACAGCGATAAACAAGACGATCCGCACTCGCCGCTGGTTAGCTTTTTGTGGGGGCACGTCGGCTGGGTGATCATCCGACATCGCGATTTTGACCGGACGAGTCATTATGAACGCTATGTTCGCGACCTGCTTCGTGATCGTTTTTACCTCGGGCTCGAACGCCGCGGACGATGGTTCTTTGTTTACCTCACTCATGCCGCAGTGATCACTGCGATCGGAGCACTCGTCGGCTATCTTGTGGGCGGCAGCGGCGAGGCGATTCGATACGCGGCCAGCTACTTTGTCTGGGGAGTTGCGGTTCGCACCGTCTTTGTGCTCCATGGCACTTGGGCTGTCAATTCACTCGCGCACGTCTTCGGTTATCGAAACTATGAAACCCGGGACGCGAGCCGGAACAACTGGTTGGTCGCGTTGCTTTCGCACGGCGAAGGCTGGCACAATAACCATCATGCTGAGCCACGTGCGGCAGCCCACGGTCATCGTTGGTGGGAGTTCGACATGTCCTGGCGAATCATTCGGATGTTGGAAATGGTCGGGCTAGCCAAAGATGTCGTGCGGCCCAAATCGATGCGTTAGCGCTCACGATCCGAGTACGTGAGCCGAACCGCCTAGTGCTTCATCGATACTTTAATTCAGGCGTCACCAACCACTGGGGGAACGCAACCCAGTCCGATGGTGACTTCCGGTGTGCCGATTCGGTCACAAGTGTGCGGTTGCCATTGCGTGTCACCGGCCGCGGTGTAGATTCACCGCAAACCAGCCGACTTGACCCGGGCAATCGAATTTCCTCAGGTGCGCACGCTACGACGACTCAACTCCGCGTTTGGATTTCAGACATCGGCCAAGTGGATCATCTTGGCGACCGTTGTCGGTGTCACGTCGGGTTTGGGCGCGATTGCTTTTGATGTACTCGGGCAGCTTGTCGTTCGACTGACGTTGGTGCACGTCGCCGGCTATGCGCCTCCCGAAGCGTTAGGAGAGCACACCCGATTTGAGCACATGCTCGGCGGGCCGACCGCGCCGTTTTCACCTTGGTGGATCGTGGCGATCATGACCGCCGGTGGGTTGGTCAGTGGGATCTTGGTTTATACCTTCGCGCCGGAAGCGGCCGGTGCCGGAACGGATGCGGCGCTTGACGCATTTCATAATCGCCAAGGACGCATCCAGGCGCGAATCCCTTTCGTCAAAACACTTGCTTCGGCGATCACGCTTGGGACCGGTGGTTCGGGAGGTCGTGAAGGCCCGATCGCGCAGATCTGTGCCGGGTTTGCCTCAGCGATCAGCACGCAACTGAAGCTCTCGCACCGCGAACGGCGTATTTTGCTTGCCGCCGGGATGGGGGCCGGTGTGGGCGCGATCTTTCGTGCTCCCTTGGCCGGAGCGATCTTTGCAGGCGAAATTCTCTACAGCGACGCCGACTTGGAAGCCGACGTGATCCTACCGGCATCCGCCGCTTCGGTGATCGCGTACAGTCTTTACACGCAATCGCTTCCGCCGGACTCGCGTTTTGTGCCGTTGTTTGGCGAGGATCTTCAGCACCTCTTCAGCACGCCTTTGGAGTTAATTCCGTATGCCATCTTGGCGATCATCCTGACCATCATGGCGATCGGGTATGCGGGAATCCTTCGTGGAACCCGCGGCTTGTTCGAACGAATGCCGCTTCCCCCGCACGTCCGCCCGGCGATTGGCGCGGGGCTAGCCGGCTTGACCGCGATCGGATTGCTTAAGCTATTTCAAGGCGACGAGCGAATTCTTGGTGTGCTTGGTACTGGCTATGGATCGCTTCAAGTTGCCGTGACCGCCGCCGGGCAGATGGGGATTCCGTTGTTGTTGGTGATCGCTATCGGCAAGTCGGTCACCGCCGCACTGACGATCAGCTCCGGTGGTGCCGGCGGTGTGTTTGGTCCTTCAATGGTGATCGGCGGTTGTGTCGGTGCGGCCGTCGGGCTGACCTTCCAAGCGATCGTCCCCAGTTTGGTCAGCGAGCCAGAAGCATTCGCCGTTGTCGGGATGGCAGGGTTCTTTGCCGGGGTGGCCCGAGCACCGATTTCAACCATCATCATGGTGCGTGCGTTGACCGGGGACTATGGCTTGCTCTTACCGACGATGCTGGTCTCGACGCTGACGTTCTTTACCTGTCGCCGCTTCAATCTATACGAAAAGCAGGTGCCGACGCGGATGGACTCGCGGGCTCACCGCGGTGATTTTATTGTCGACGTCCTCGAGGGCTTACAGGTTCAGGATATATTTCGGCATGACCCTCGTCTGGTGGTCATTTCCGAAGGCATGACACTCGATGACATTGTCCACGGGCTTGCTTACACCAACCAGCATTACTTTCCGGTTGTCGATTCAGAAGGCAAGATGATTGGGATTTTTAGTGACGAAGATGTGCGTGCCTACCTGTACGACGACACGTTGTGGAAACTGGTCAACGCAGAAGACGTGATGATCAGCAACTTCATCGCCGTCGCTCCGCAAGACAACTTGAATACGGCGCTCAAACGTTTTACGTCGATGAACTTGGACGAATTGCCGGTGATCGATCCGGAGCAACCCGGCAAGCTGCTGGGGATGCTGCGGCGAAAGGAAACGATCGATGCCTACAATCGCCGTTTGGTTGAGTTGAAGCGGGTCGAGGGCGAACACTAATGATCCATCTAGACCAAATATCTGGGGTCGACTCATCAGCCAACGGGTAAAGCTTCGGATATTGCACCGGAACCGTGGCTGACGCCATTTGGCTAATTCTGAACTTGAACTAGGGGCTGGAGTGAAGCACTCAAGAACGCAGGCTCTTCCGCGCTCCCGCCAAATCGGCTGGCGACGAATGATTCGGTCGTATTGATTTTGTCGGCCGTCAGTTTGCCGTTACTAGCGAGGGTTTCACTGCAGCGGTCCTGTTCGGCACCTATGTTTGCAAGAATCCGGCGTTTGTCCTGGATTGACTGTCGGTGTTAGGCTTGCCGCTACTCTATGTGGTGCGACGTCGTTCACTGGATCGCGGCCGGCAGCCAAGGGGCACGCATCATTGACTGCTGCATACCCATGTCGTTGCTCACCGTTCTATTTCTACTCGCCTTTTTCGTTTGGTGCATTCCGCTGGCACGGTACGTCCAGTTGATTCATCTTGTCTTGGCATTGTTGTGGATAGGAACCATCTTTGGGCCGCCTTTTTTTGCGTTTGATGGCCCGGTTCAAATCAGTTTTGATCGACTGCTGCTGGCAATCACCATCGGTGTGGCAGCGTTTCATTGGTGGACCGGCGCGATCACCATTCCTGCTCTCAACCGAGTCGACGTTTGCGTTGCTGGGCTGACCGTTTATCTGTACTGGAGTAGCCGAGGCGGAACCATCGAGGAGACGATTGTGGATCCGACGGCGCGGTGGCTGTTCTATATCCTGGTGCCCTCGATCGTTTATGGGCTGGCACGAATCACGCCGTTTTCGTCAGCCGACTTTAAGTTATTAATGCGCGGGATCATCCTGCTCGGGATTTACCTTTCGATCACCGCGGTATGCGAGGTCAAGGGATTTCATGCGTTGGTGTATCCCAAGCACATCTTGGATCCTGAGGTTTGGATGTTTCTCGGGCGTGGTCGGGGGCCACTGCTGAACCCGGCAGGAAATGGTTTGATCATCGCAATTGCGATGGCCGCCGTGTCGGCATGCTTCGTCAACTCGGATCGCCAAACCAAAGCGTTGTACATGGCGATCGGGGTGATTCTATTTGTGGGGTGCTATGCGACATTGACACGGAGCTGCTGGCTGGGGATCGCCGGCGCCGTTGCCACCGTCGGTTTCATGTTCAGCCCTCGATGGTTGCGAGTGATCGGCCTCGGGGCGGCAGTTCTATTGGCGGTCGCGATGACGATGGGGCTGAAGGATCAAATCATGTCAATCAAACGCGACAAGGCACTCTCGGCCGCCGAAGCGGCGAAAAGCGTCGAGTTGCGTCCGCTGTTGGCTGCGGTGGCGTGGGAGATGTTCAAAGACAAGCCGCTGACAGGACACGGTTACGGTCAGTACTTACAGCGTCATGATCGCTATCACACCATCCGCGAACTCGGGATGCCGCTCGAACGTGTCCGGGCCTATAGCCATCACAACGTTTTCTTGGGGTTCGTCGTGGACTCTGGATTGATAGGTTTGGGGCTTTATTTGGCGATCGTCGCCATGATGGGAGTCTACGGTTGGCAGCTCGCTCGCAACGGTGGATTGCCGTTGCAGGCAAGACGTTTGGGGTTGTTCAGTCTCGCGACCTTGGCGGCATACTTTCCCAATGCCATGTTTCATAACATGACGATCATCCCCATGGTTCAGATCTTTTTATTGACGACCGGTGGGCTGGTTGTTTCGGTCTATCAGCGCGGGCTTGCCGATACAAAGCAAGGCGAGCGCCGGCAATCAACGGCCCCGGACAGGCGAACAGCAAATTTGGCGACAGGCTAACGGAAAAGTCATGTTGTGGTGGTCAGGTGCCGCCGGACGTGGCCGATAATGTTGTCTTTCGGTGTGTCGCTTGACCGGTTTCCGGCAGAGAGTCCAAACAGGGTGAATCCGAACGGCGGGTTTTCCGAACGAGAGAATGGTGCGCCACTGAGAGCGGTAGTGGAATGATCAGCGACCTAACAAACAATCAACTTGCTATCGTCCCTGGAGACGCAAAATTGGTGGTCGGCCTGGTTGGCCCCGCCGCTCGCTCCTCAGGAAACCCAATGCAAGAAGCATCTCGAAGCTATCGCCACACGAAAATCATCGCGACCATCGGTCCGGCTACCGAATCGGAAGAGAAGGTTGCCGAATTGATCCGCGCCGGTGTCGATATTTTTCGGCTCAACATGGCCCACGGGACATGCGAGTGGGTTGTCGAAATTATCTCTCGGATTCGAGCCGTCTCCGCCAAGATCGGCCGGCATGTCGCGGTGATGATGGACGTCAAAGGTCCCGAAGTCCGCACCGGGCCGGTCGATGCAACGGTGGAGCTAAAGGTCGGTGATCGACTGGAGTTGCACACGACTTCCTTTGATGCCAAGGACGACGGCGTTCACCGAGTCAGCGTGAATTACCCAGATCTGCCAAAGGACGTTCGTGTCGGCACGACCGTCTTGATTGATAGTGGACTGATTCGAACGCAGGTGCTCTCGAAAACTGACACCACCATCTTGCTGGAAATCCAGACCCCGGGCCCGCTGGGATCGCGTCGGCACATTAACTTGCCGGGTACGCTGATCAACTTGCCGGCTTTGACGAAGAAAGATGAGCGAGACTTGTTGGCCGGTGTCGAGGCGGGGCTCGATTTCGTCGCGCTCTCCTTTGTTCGCCAAGCCGCCGACATTCGAACGCTACGCGACTATCTCAAGTCGATCGATTGCTCCGCTCGAATCATCGCCAAGATTGAAGACCAGGCGGGCGTTCGTAACATGGACGAGATCATCATCGAAACCGATGCGGTGATGGTTGCCCGGGGCGACTTGGGAATCGAAATTGAATACCACAAACTGCCGCTCGTGCAGACTCAATTGATCCAGACCTGCCAAGCCCATGGCAAGCCGGTCATCGTTGCGACGCACTTGCTCGAATCGATGGTCACGTCACCGATGCCGACGCGGGCCGAAATCTCGGATGTTTCCAATGCGATCCGCGAGCAGGCGGATGCGATCATGCTTTCCGGAGAAACGACGACCGGTGCATATCCGCTGGAATCGGTTGAAGTGCTCAAAAATATCTGCCATAGCATCGAACCCTCCGTCGATGGGCAGATCAATCACCGGATCGAGCTTCACGCACCGAAATCAAAGATGCTGCGTTCGAGTGTCAAATTGGCGAAGGAACTTGGGCGTTCCGGAGTTGTCGTGTTCACACGCAGTGGGTTCTTGGCATACGTGCTCGGTGCAATGCGGGCCCAGAACGTGCCGATCTATGCGTTCACCGATGTGGAATCAACGTTCCATCAGCTCATGCTTCCCTGGGGAGTCGAGCCTTTCCTGATTGATTTCGACGAAAATCCTGAAGTCACCATTCAGAACGCACTCGGGCAATTGCTGGTCAAAGGCTGGTGCACCAAGGAGGATTGGCTGGTCGTGATCACCAATGCATTGGCAGATGACCAAGTCATCGACACCCTACAATTGAGGCAGGTGAAGATCACCTGCGACGTCAATTTCTAATGAAACAGGTCGCGACACTCGCGGGCGCGGCAACGCGTTCGCGAAACCGTGATCGCTGATTCTCACCAGGCGGCGAGGTGATCGGTTAGGGCACCAGGCTTATTCATATTGCTTGCTCAACGTGCTAATTCAGCCAGGTCACGACATCTTGCCTGCAAAATCTAAACCGGGACCGCGGCGAACTCCCGAGCGAAATTTGTCATCGGCAGGCTGACGATCGTTTCCGGTTCGTGACACGGGACCGCTTTTGTCGTCCTTTCATGGCAGGGAAGCGTTTCCCGACTTCGATGACGTGACCGGCAGACGATTCTTGCAAGCCCCCGGGCAAAAACCGCGTGTTGAGATTTGATTGCGACACGTGAAAAGTTCGGAGGAGCGGCAGCGATTGCTTCGTGGATCGAAAGGGCTGCTACGTCGTCGCGATCCAGAAGGTCACTTTGGTGGCTTCTGCTGTAAGCGAGTCAAACGGTGACGCATGTGCCAGACAGGAAGAGGGGGCGACGGTGGGACTGACGAACGATTCGGACTCTCGGTGGCATCCGCGCTAATTTTTGGCACCTTGTTGCGTTGACGACGCATTAAAGGACAGGGGCAAGCTCGCTCCTCCAAACCAGCTCAGGATTTGATCAATGGTCGCAACTTCCAACCGCGCGTCTGATTCGCCCGCAACGACAGAACACTTGATCGGAGCGGCTCGCCAACTTGGAGGCGAATCGCTCGGAGAGTTGTTGGAACTTTACCGGAATTACCTGGCTGTCTTGGCGACCACCCAGATGGACAATCGCTTACGACGGCGGATAGGTACCTCCGATTTGGTCCAAGAAACGATGCTAGCCGCCCACAGCGACTTCGGCCAATTTCGTGGCAACAGCGAAGGTGAACTGGTCGCTTGGCTGCGGCAGATTCTTTGCAACAGCCTTCGTCATGCGATCGAGAAGCACGTTCATGCGAGGAAGCGTGACGTCCGTCGCGAAATGGCATTGGACAATTTCGCCAACGATTTAGATGACAGTTTCGATCGGCTTTCGCGTCTGGCCGTTGATCCGGACCCGACACCAAGTCAGGTCGTGATGAAGCAAGAAATCGCAAGGAAACTCGCCGATGAACTGGCAAAACTAAAACCGCGTTATCGCGAAGTCATCATTTACCGCAATTTGCAAAGTCTGACTTTCGACGAGATCGCCGTGCGAATGGAGATCAAATCGGGGGCGGCTCGGATGCTTTGGCTGCGAGCGATCGCCAAGTTCAAGGAAGTTTGCGAACTCGGTCCAGAGGCAGCCCAATGACGTCGTCACGCTTCACAGCCCTGCCGTCATCGCCTGATTCGAGCGACGACGAACCGCTTGCGATGCGGAATCTGACCGCGGCACAAAAGGCCGACTTGGGCATTCTGCTGGAGCAATATCTTGAAGCCCTTGAGTCCGGTGTCCCACCGACGGTCGAGTCGCTGACCCGATCACGTCCTGAACTGCGTGAGGCTTTAAAGTCGTGTGTCGATGGATTGGAACATCTGCATCACATGGCCCTCGGTGATGACGTTGGTGGCGAAAGTCGTCGAGGCATTCGGCCAGTCAGGACGCAAGGTTCGGAGAATTCTTCGTCAGACACGTTCGCCGAACCGCGACCTCTCGGAGCGTTCGATCTGCACGAGGAGATTGGTCGTGGTGGGATGGGCGTCGTCTATCGTGCGACACAGCGATCGTTGCACCGAACCGTTGCGGTGAAAGTGCTACCGCCCGCGTCCGTTCTCGACACCCGCCGTTTAACTCGTTTTCAACACGAAGCAGAGGCGACGGCCAGTTTGCAGCACCCCCATATCGTGCCCGTCTTCGCCATCGGCTGCGAACGTGGCGTGCATTATTATGCGATGCAGTACATCCGCGGCAAATCACTTGATGAATTCTGTTGTGCGTCCGACCGTAACCTTCGGCCAGAAGTCTCGGCAACCGATGGAACGGCGTTGGATTGGCGTCAGGCCGTCGCGATTGCCGCGGATGTAGCTGACGGGTTGGGCGAGGCTCATGAGTTGGGCATCGTGCACCGGGACATCAAGCCATCGAACCTATTGTTGGACGATTCCGGGCATGTCTGGATCACCGACTTTGGCCTGGCGCGAATCCAAACCGATGATGCGGTCACGCGGTCCGGTGACATCTTAGGTACATTGCGGTACATGAGTCCCGAACAAGCCAGCGGGAACACGGCTGTCGTCGATGGCCGAAGCGACATCTATTCGTTGGCCGCGACGTTGTACGAATTGTTGACCGGGCAACCCGCCCATCCCGGCACCGACGCTCCGACCATTTTACAGTCGCACCATGAGGACTCGCTCAAGCCCTTACGGAAACGACGACCAAATCTACCGCGTGATTTGGAAACGGTCATACGCAAAGCGATGTCTGCGAAACGTGACGGGCGATATGAAACGGCCAAAGACTTCGCTTCCGACCTGCGCCGCGTCTTGGCCGGTGAGCACACTGTCGCGCGACCACCATCGATTGTCGATCGAGTCATTCAGATTGCCAACAAGTATCGCGCGACCGTGGCAACACTCGCGTTGATCGGTTTGATGACCGTGATCGGTTCGGCCATCGCGATCACCAAGCTGACTGCCGAGAAACAAAAAACGGTGGCGCACGCGGCCCAATCGCTCAAGAACGAAAGGATGGCCCGCGAGGCGATCGACCGGCTTGGCAGTCAAGTCGCCGAACTTCTTACAGACATTCCCGCCGCTGACGCCGTCCGGCTTCGCTTGCTCGGAGAAACACTGGACTACTACAAGCGGATCGCCGACGCACCAGTGATCGATGGTCTTTCCGGCCGTCGCCGCCAAGAAGACATGGCGATCACGTTGGGAAAGATAGGTCTGTTGCAATCCGAAATGGGACGACATGACTTGGCCCTTGGTTCACTGATGGCGTCCGAGCGGGCATATCAATCACTCGCCAAGGATTTTGTCGACGATGATGCGATAATTCTTTCATGGTCGATCAGCCAAAACAATCTGGCCGAAGGACTCGCCGTTTCCGGTGATGCCGATTCGGCCGTGACGTGGTTCAACGAAGCGATCGAAAATCAGCGACGGTTGAGCCGACATGGGATGGCGAACGCTGACCACGAATTGGCGAAGACGCTGAATAATCTTGGCGGATTGTTAGGGCGAACGGGCAATGTCGAAGCCGCAAAGGTGACTTACACGCGAGCGATTGAATCGCTCAAACAGGTGGACACCGCGTCCGACTTGAGGTCGACGATTCAGTCAAACCTTGCCGGCCTACTCGCCAATCATGAACCAAGATTTGCGGCTCAGCTTGCTCGCCAGTCGCTCGCCCATCAGCTTGCTCGACTCGAAGCTGATTCGCACGATCCAAAACTGGCAACGCGTGTTGTTGTGACACTCCACTCGCTTGCTAAGGCACAAACACATGCCGACATGCCCCGCGATGCGGTCGCGACGCTGCGGCAAGCCATCGCCATCAATCGCGATTTGCGAACCCGATGGCCCGATCATGCGGTCTATCGTCGTGACCACGTTATCAGTTTGAATCATCTCGGTATGGCACTCGCTGCCGATCATCGGATCGAGCAAGCCGTCGCAACGCTGACGCGAGCCGTCGAGCAGGGACGCGATCTTACGCAGGACTACGCCGGCTCAGCTGACGTTCAAAGTATGTTCGCCAGCGTGTTGAACAATCTCGGATTTATCAAACAACGAACCGGCGATCGGCGATCCGCCATTCGGCTCTACGAAGAAGCGATCACGCACCAACGAGAAGCAATCAGGCTTGCTCCGGGCAACGCTTACTTCGCGAATCTGATGCGACGACATTGTGAAAATCTAGAACAGTTGGACGGTCGGACATGAATCAAGCATCATCCTCTACTTCTCACCGACGCTTGGGATTGGAACAGCTCGAAAAGCGATCGTTGCTTGCCGGTGGACTGTCGAATGTGATTCCCACGGGATTCGAGACTGGGCAATCGGTCGAGGGTCCGGCTGCCGACCGTCTTCCGCGACCGGCCGAAGAAAAGGTCCGCACGGCAAGTCGGACAGGGCAAACAACACCAAACGTCGATCTTGTTTCACAAGTCCAACCGAATGCGTTGCCCGAATCGACAACAATACCGGTCAGCAATACTGGCACGCGTGCGCCGGTGGTCGACGCAGTGTTCTCTTCACTTGAGCATTCGGAGCAACGTGATGCGACGGCAGGCACCGATCAGGTTGCCGATCTCGTCTCTGACAACCTGTCCACGAAACAGTCGAACACGCCCCTTCCTCAAGTGTCCGGTACCGTTGTTCCCGATGGCGTTTCCCACGCTCAGGTCCTAACGGAAGTCGATCATAGCGAAACTGATGCCGCGATCCGGTTGTCGCCGTTTCTGGGGCAGCCGTTGACTCTCTCCGCTGACCTTGCAAGTCGGTCATGGCAATTCGACCGTGACCTACTGCCGCGACTAAACGAAGTCGCCGAAACGCCGTCCAAGGATGTTGCTCGATACCACGATCTGGCCTTGCCAAACTGGTGGGTTGGATCCGGCGGGATGATTGAGATTGATCATTTTGCCATGCCGGAAACGAATTCGGTTCCGGACGAAACCGTCGTTGATGTTCAACTCGAAGGGGCGGTCATGCTTTCTCGTTCGGTTGACCTGTTCACGTTATCTGCGACTTCACCGATCGCTGTCCCTGTCTCTCAGCAGGCCATCGATACGGTCATGACCACGCTGGCCAAGTTAACTGAGTCGAAGGTCCAGCCGCTTTACCGGTCAACGCAGATTCGTCTTTCAAACCTCGTTTATCCGACGCTTGGACTGATCGTTACCGGTGTCGCGCTATCTGCCCGGCAACGAAGTAAGAACGCAGAGTTTCAGAAACAGGTGACGTCTCGGCGGCAAACTCGACGCCTGGATCGATCCAATCGATTGGATGGAGTCGTGACATAGGCCAGAGTAATCCGTACTTGAGAAGTGACTCCCCTTTTCGGATTTCCCTCACTTTTCTTGTCGCGAGGTTACCTGATGTTGCGTTATCTACTTGAGTGGATGCGTCGCTCTGAAAACGTCAAACGCATACGCCGAAAGCCTGTCACGCGTCGCTGCTTGCGAGCTGAAACGCTTGATAAGAGGCAATTGTTGGCCGCCAATATTTTTCATAATGAGTCGATGCCGGAAGACGTCAACGAAGACGGTGTCGTTTCCGCCATCGACGCGTTGACGGTTATTAATCAATTGAGCCTTCAGGAACAAGGCAGCGAACGGAGCGATGGTGACACCGATCTGGACGCCATGCGAGGTCGCCGAACCGACGTCAATGACGATGGCCGAAGCTCCGCGATGGATGCCTTGATGGTGATCAACCGGCTTCACCGCGATCGCGATGGGAATCGCCCGGTTGTTGAAAGGCCTGCCGATGAGAACCAGGCCGATGAGAAACCTGCCGATGAAAACGTCGAGTCGGAGACCGACGATGTTTCTGACGAAGAGACGGATGTCGTCTTGGAGTGGAACGATGTGTTTGGCGAAATCCTCGCCGATAGCACAGAGAATCAAAACCCCGGTTACGCCTCGCGTTCCCAAGCCATTCTGAATCTCGCCATCTACGACACCGTTGCGATAGCGACCGCGGGCGCCAGCGCGGAGACGTTCTACGACTACGCGATAGATTTCACGGGCGCCGAATCGCTTGACACAGACGTTGCCGCGGCGCAGGCGGCGTACACGGTGCTCAGTTCGTTGTATCCTGATCAACAAGCCTCGCTCGACATGGCATTGCAGTCGAACCTATCGGGGGCGGCCGAAAACGGCAATGTCTCCGATAGCGTCGCATTGGGAACCGCAGTCGCGAACGAGATCTTAGCCCTCCGCGCCGAGGATGGTTTCGATGCCGCCGCCGAGTACACCTACACGGATGAAGTCGGCTACTTTCAACCCGATCCGCTCACCCCGGACGTGCCCGTGTGGGGACCGGCTTGGGGTGAGGTTGATACGTTTGCGATTGACGACAGCGGCGATTTTTTACCCGAACCGACTCCCGGGCTCGACAGCGAACAGTATGCCCAATCATACAACGAAGTGTTGGAATTGGGCGCCGCCGATAGCGATGTGCGAACGCCTGAACAAACCGAGATTGGAATCTTCTGGGCTTATGATCGTGTAGGACTCGGAACTCCAATTGCATTGTTCAACGATATCCTGCAAACCGTTGCGATTGAACAGGATAACACGCTGGAAGAAAACGCCGCTTTGTTCGCACAGGCCTCTGTCGCGATGGCGGACGCCGGCGTCGTCGCATGGGACACCAAGTTTACCGAACAATTTTGGAGACCCGTCACGGCGATTCAAGCTGGCGATGCCGACGGCAACGAACTGACCGAAGGTGATGCGGACTGGGTCGCACTCGGGGCACCCGACGGCGGCGATGACGAAATCGGATTCACGCCTCAGTTCCCAACCTACATCTCTGGTCATGCCACCTTCGGTGCTGCGCTGTTTGGGACGTTGCAAGAGTTTTATGGAACCGACGAAATCGCCTTCGAAGTGACCTCGCAGGAACTCGAAATTCTGCTCGCAGATCCAGAACTCCAGGAAGCGTACGGACTCGATCTTGATGATGCGACGCGATCGTTCAGTTCCTTTAGCGAAGCGATGCAGGAAAACGGTCGTAGCAGGATCTACCTTGGGATTCACTTTGATTTTGACGATACCGTCGGACAAGAAGTCGGCCAAGCGATTGCCGCGAGCGTCGCATCCGAATTTACCGTTGCCTTCGATGACGGCAACAACCGTGACAAGATTACCGACAACGATCGTAGCGGTCGTCACTCCGGACGTGACCGAGACAACGATCGCATCGCGGCCGTCGATTCCGTTTTCGGCAGCGATCTATTCTGAGTTTTATCCACCCTTCTTTTCGCGGCACCAGGCCAGTGTTTCGGCCGACTTCGCACGCAGAAACCCTTCGTGAATTCCACTCTCTTTTCCACAAAAAGGCAAACCAATGAAATCCTCGTCTCTCTCTCTTGCCGTCGTTTGCATCGCACTTCTGTCTACAAATGACGTTGCCGCCCAACGCGGCGGTGGCGGCCGACCAGCGGGGCCACCTCCGGGCATCAATCGAGGAAACTTTAACAACAACGTCGGATTGCAGGGATTGCAAAACCAAGCAGTCAATCCGTTCGGCAATCAAGCTAATCTCAATGCGGGTAATCAGAACGCCAACCAGAACATGCCGTCGGTCGAGCAACTCGCCGCAATGATGCTCACCAACTTTGATGCCGACGGTAGCGGTGAGCTCGGACTGGCCGAATTGCAAAATGCCTTGTTGGCCTTAAGGCAGCAGATGCGCAACCAAGGCGGTGGTCAGCAGAACGGCTTGCAAGCCCGGCGAGGTGCCCAGGCGGAGGAGGATGCGGCGAACGAGATGATTCAAGCGAGGCAATGGCAACGCGGTTTCAATCAGGCCGCCGCCAACCGCTTCCCCCGTGCCGCCGCACGAGGACGGTAAGCTTCGCGGCGTTCTTCGTGTCGCAATCGACTCGGCGTCGCGTGTCGAGATCGAAATTGGGGCGGAGAAACCCGGGGCGAATGTGTTTCCGATAAGGAACGCGTAAGGTGCGAATCTCACACGTGTCATGCACGACGAACTGACTGATATTGCGACTGCCGTCGATTCACCAATCCGATTGCGAGACATTAGCAGACTGGTTCGGAAATGGGCAACATCGCGTTGGCGATCGATGATCCCGAGCGTGACAGTCACGAGTGCGAATCGTACTTCTGGGATAGGCCCAACCGCGTTTGAGCAGTTTTGAGTTGGGTTGCTTGCTCCTCACCTTCTCTCCCCGGAGAACACGATGCAAAACCGATTCAGACGATGGACAAACGGCGGTCAGCTGTTCCTTGGCAAGGCAACTCGGTCTCCTAGGAAGAGACGCAAGTCGAAAGGGGCTCGGCGACGGTTAAAGTCGGAGACATTGGAAAATCGCCAGCTTCTAGCGGCCAATCTCTTTCACGGCGATGTCGTATCCGATGAATTTAGCGACAATGAAGTTGCGGCAGTGATTGGCACGTCAGTCTCCGCCGATCAACGTGAAGTCTCAATTGCAACATTGCTTGAGGGCCTACCCAATGAATACCGATCAATCGACGGTTCAGGCAACCATCTTGAATTGACGGAACTCGGTATCGCCGGCACCCCGTTGATTCGCGTCGCTGCTGATGACTACGCCGACGGGGTTTCGGTGCCGGCCGGTGCGGAGCGCCCCAGCGCTCGAGAAATTAGCAATGTGTTGGCGACCGACGAAGGACTGATCAGTGATCGTGACTTGTCAGCTTTCGTCTATGTGTGGGGCCAATTCATCGATCACGATATTTCTCGCACACCTACCGGCGAAGAATCGTTTGATATCGAAGTTCCTTTGGGCGATGAATACTTTGATCCATTTGCGACGGGAACGGAGACGATTTCACTTACTCGATCGATCTATGATTCTCAAACCGGAATCGATTCGGCCCGTCAACAGATCAATGCGATCACGACCTGGATCGATGGTTCGGTGATTTATGGTTCCGATGACGCAACCGCAACCGCGTTAAGAACACTCTCGGGCGGACAATTGAAAACGAGTGAAGGCGACTTGTTGCCGGTGAACAATGATCAAACCTTTCCCGACGGAACGCTGGTGATGGACAATGACGCGGGAATTGTTCCGGATGATGAGTTGTTCGCGGCGGGCGATGTTCGGGCGAATGAGAATATTGAACTGACCGCCATCCAAACGCTCTTTGTCCGCGAGCACAATCGATTGGCGGAGGAGCTTGCCGCAGCCGATTCAACACTATCGGACGAAGAACTCTATCAGCGCGCTCGTGCGATCGTGGTCGCTCAGTTGCAAGCGATCACCTACAACGAATGGCTTCCGGCTGTCTTGGGAGAAAGCGGTGTCGGTCCATACGGAGGATATGACGCCTCTGTGGATCCGACGATCGCAAATGAGTTTTCGACCGCTGCGTTCCGATTCGGGCATAGCTTACTCGGCGATGACGTCGAGTTTTTGGACAATAATGGGAACGAAAGTGGCGAAGAAATTCCACTCAGTCAAGCATTTTCGAACCCTGCAGCGGTGTCCGAGAACGGCATCGATTCGATTATCAAGTATCTCGCGTCCGATCCGTCATCGGAGTTGGACATTCAGGTAGTCGACAGCGTCCGTAATTTTCTCTTCGGGCCTCCGGGAGCGGGTGGATTTGACTTGGTAAGTTTGAACATCCAGCGAGGAAGGGACCATGGGTTGTCGGACTACAACTCGACACGCGTCGCGTACGGTCTGGATCCGGTCGAAAGTTTTGCCGAGATTACGTCGGACCCGGATGTTCAAGCCAAACTAGAACAACTCTACGGATCGGTCGACGATATCGATCTGTGGGTGGGCGGCCTCGTCGAAGACCATGTCGACGGCGGAAGCGTTGGTGAAACATTCAAAGCCATCATCAGTGATCAATTCGAACGGCTTCGTGACGGCGATCGATTCTGGTATCAGAACACGTTTTCGGGATCGGCGCTAGCGGAAATCGAAAGTACCACACTAGCCGACATTGTGGAGCGAAACACTGAGCTGACTGATCTTCAGAGTGATGTATTCTTTTTTACTGCATCGATTTCCGGAACCGTCACGGCTGAAACGATTAAATCTGGTGCCGGTCGCGACGACCGGCGAATGTCCAACGACCATCGAAAGACAACCCACACTGGCACGAGCGAAAGAGTCGAAGGACAGGTGATTCAACTGGTTAGCGATGGGGACATTGTCGCAGAAACGACCACCGATTCCGAAGGTCAGTACACTTTCGATGTTCAGAACGGACTGCGAACCGGTGAATATGAAGTCCACCTAGTTTCAGACATTCAGGGCGTTGCCACGACGATCGCCATCGAAAACGTTGCGGTTCGATCCGGCGACGTTCATCTGCAAGAGGTTAATTTCACGATCGATGATGACAACGACGATGACTCAGACAAGCGAGGGCAACGCCGGCATTTGGGAACAGGGCCAGAATCAGGATCGCGTTCGGATTCCGGTACACGTTCCCACGGCGGACAACGTACCGGAATGGATGGTCGCAACCAGCAATCGGCCCGAAGCAATCTGAATCAAGGACGGTCATTGCGTTCTGATCTGGTCGATCCGTTTTTCAGCAGCCACGACAACAACATTAGAAAGCGGCATTCATAGTCGCGTTTCAAACGGACGTTGCGTCACGACGATGCTTCGTTTTGCCGGTCAGTTCGGCAAGCTCTCCATTCTTTCCAGAATGCCGCCAAACGAGTTTTGATCGCAGAGAGGATTCTCTTCCGAATCGTCTTGGTTCATGAATTCAGGTAGGAGCCACTTCCTATCTGAATTTCGACTCCCGATCGAACCGGTCAATGAGGGTGTCGGTGGTAGTGTTGGCGAAGGATATCTTTTCCATAGTCGTTGCCGTTCGGTGTCCGGACGACGGTATGGATGTGGTCACGCATCGGCTCGGAGGTGCGAAATGGCGCGACACGTCGTTGATGATCAAATTCGATCAGAATCACCGGGCTGTGGATTCGGTAGTAGTACACACTTTGGTCGGTCGTGCCGCCAATCCATGCGAAATAGGTTTCATCGAGATGCCGCTTCACCTCTGACATCCGTACCTTCGCGTGTCCCTCTCGCATGTTACCTACGTACTCGTCGATTAAATTCAAAAGAGCTTTCTTTTGGGCCTCGTCGAGATTCGAACCGGCGATTCCCGCGTAGTCCAGTTCAATGTTGTCCTTGTAGGCTTCCGCGAGGTTGTTGTTGCCATCTTTCCGGTTCATCAAGATCGCTTCGGATCGTTGTGTGTCGCTTAGCATTTCCATCAACTTCAATCCCTTGTCTTGTTCGTCTTGCATGACGATCGTTCCTTTGAATTTTCCTCCCTTTGCTTCGATCGGTTCGGATCCCATGAAGACAGGACTCATCACGACTTGGTCACCCAAAACAAAATAGTTGATCACGACGTGATGCCCGTCGAGTTGCCATCCCCAAGGCTCGGTATCGGAAGGACGGCCCATGATCGTGATCCAGTACAGCCATTCGCCGTATTCGTCAAAATTGTTCGCCAATTCGGCCAAGGTGCCGTTCAGTTTCATGATGTCCTGCGTTTTCTTGAGTCCTTCGGCACTAAGGCTTTCCCCCAGCATGTCGAAGGCAAGAGTCCGCTGTGCTTCCGTCATTTCGTCAAAACCGACTCCCTGACGGGGAGTTCGATGCCGGTTGTCCCACTTTCTCCATTCGCTATCGTCGACCGGAAATACGGTTCGCTCCCGTTGCCCGTCGGTCAATCCCGCGAGGAATTTTTCTGCCGCGATACGAATGGGTTGCGTGGTCACACCGGTGGACTCGATGCGAAACAAATTTTCTTTCGCGCCTTCAGATGTAACGATACCCACGTATGGTTCGCTAACGGCGGACGCACCACCACGACTGCCCGGTCGTTGTGCATGCACCCAGACGACGGCTATCGAAAAGGAAACAACTCCGGCAGCTACGGCAAACCATCGTGGAAAGCGTGAGTCTCTCATCATTGTTAAACCTGTGATCGAAAAGGGAGCGGAGTAAGCGTGTCAAACGAAACGGCATTCGCAAAGGTTGAACGATTGTGGCCGAGTCAACCTTGCCTTGAAAGACAGTGTTGTGGGTGTCAGCCACGGTGCTGTCGTGTTAGGTGGCTGCAAAGTCATTCATTAGGAAAATCTTGGCAGCTTCATTGAAGTCAATTTTGAACTGACTTTAGGATACCCCGCATCTCGTTGGCGACGTCTGATGAAGCATTCAACGCAGTGATCATCGATTCATAAACTCGCGTGAAACGTTCCTCGTCGGCGAGATTTCCGAAGATCGATTTTAGTTTGAGGAACGCTAGTTTGTCGTCGGAGGTTTTGCGTGCTGCGGCAATTAGTTCGTCCTTCATCAAGTCGTTGACTTCCAGCGGTTCACCGTGCCGATCGGATTGTCTGGCGCAATAGTGGCACCAGGATGCGATCACCAAAGCGGCATAGTTAATGTTGCCGCCACGTTGCAAGTTAGCGATGATCGTTGGAATCATAAAAACGGGGATTTTGTCTGAACTTCCCTGACAGATGCGGGCCACACTGTCACGAATGGCTGGGTTCCCAAATCGCTTGATCAAGGTGTCTTTGTAAGCGTCCAAATCGATGCCCTCGACCGCGTCGAGCGTCGGTGTCGCTTCAAGATCGAGATAGTTGCGAAGGAATTCCTTGAACAGTTGGTCTTCGACGCATTCGCGAATCGTTTGGTAGCCGTGGAGCGCGCCGAGCAGTCCCAGTACCGAGTGGCCGGCGTTGAGCAATCGCAGTTTCATCGTCTCGTAAGGAGTGACGTCGTCCACGAAATGGACACCGACGCGTTCCCATTCCGGCCTACCGTTGCAAAATTTGTCTTCGATGACCCATTGTTCAAACGGTTCGCAAGTGACCGGCCATTGGTCTAGCAGGCCGAATTCTTGTTCCAGGTAGTTTATGTCAGCGTCGGTCGTTGCAGGCGTGATCCGGTCGACCATCGCGTTCGGGAAACTCGCATTTACATCGATCCATTTCGCAAGGTCTGGGTCTTGCCGATCGGCGAAATCCAAAACGACTTTCCGCGTCAAATTGCCGTTGTGTTGGATGTTGTCGCAGGATTGAACGGTGAATGCAGACAATCCCGCATCGCGTCGACGCCGCAGCGCCTCAGTAAGGAAGCCGAAGATCAATCGCGGTCGCTTCGGGTGTTCAAGGTCGTGGATGACGTCGGGGTTGGAAAAATCGAACTCGCCGGTTTCATGGTCGATGTTGTACCCGCCTTCGGTAATCGTCAATGACACGATCTTAGTGGCAGGGGCCGCCATCGGTTGCAACACAGACTCGGGATTGTCGCAGCCGAGCACAAAGTCGGTCAGGCATCCGATCACTCGGTTCTCGATATGTCCGTCGGGCGATTTTTCGATCAGGGTGTAAAGGAAGTCCTGCGCGCGAAGCGCGTCATGCATTTTGCGGTCGGCTTCACGCAAGCCTGCACCGCAGATGCCCCACTGTGCGGCGTCACCTCTCTGCATCAACTGTTCCGTATAGGAGGCTTGGTGTGAGCGAAAGAATCCGCCGACGCCGACATGAACAATGCCAGTCTGTAACTTGCGGCGATCGTAACGCGGGCGAATGATTCCGGGTGGAAGCTGTGAGAGGGAGGATTGTCTGAGTGAGACGGTTGAATTCATGGCAGCTTCCGCTGAGGGTGTCGTGTCTTACCGCGTCGTAACGCCCAGTATGCCGCAACAAAGTAGGTGATCGTGAAGACAAAGCCCCACGTATAAAACATTTGCGAGTTGGACTCGTAGCTGACCATGTTGGGACTACGGAACATGACGACCAACGCAATCGTTAGCGTAAAGGCGAGGCTAGTCCAAGCGACCGCTTTTAATATCCGCGAAAACGTTGACGTGTCCTTTGCGAGGGGACGTTCTTGTCGCGACTGCTTGGCTTGATAGGCCTTGATCGCTTCATTCAGCTTTTCGTCGCGTGCAATTTCGGTGCGGTAGTCGGCGCCGGCTCCTGCCCACTTCGCCATCAACGTGTAGAGGAGGATCGTGAATGCCCACGTCGGCAAAAAGAGGTAGAAGAAAGACATCACGTTGAGGGCATTCAGACCGAATCCAAACACCAGTCCGGCAACCCACGATGCAACGGCTGGCGAGACGTTCCGAAGTTTTTCGATCGATACAGCCCGGTCCCCTTCGTTCAATGCGCTCCGAATGCCTTGCTGACTTCGACGCTCGTGCTGATATCGCGACCAATAGCGTGTCAGACCAAGACGGGGAAAAATTGCATGTTCCGCGAAGACGATTCCACCGACCGGCACAACCAATAACCCCGCGTACGTCAGCAGCGGTAGCATCTGACTGAACACAAAGGGAAAGCACGCGATCGCGACCGTCACAACACCAACGATGAGAGTCACCTGTCTTCGCGGATGTTGGTGAAAGATGGCTTGTGCAGCCAAGCCCGCTCGATACAGGTTCGCGTTTGCCGTTGTCCAACCGGCAACGATGACAATGACGTATCCGGACAAGCCCAGCGCACGATAGGCAACATCGCCGGGGTCCAACTCCACAATCGTGGACTTCATCAACGCCGCCGTTCCTGCGCCCATGATCCCGGCGGCAATCCAAGCGACATAATGACCAAACAGCATGCCCGCGCTGCTGCAGAGCCCATACATCGAATGTTTGGCGTATCGCAAAATCGCCATGTCGATCAGTCCGAAGTGCGTGAGTGTGTTTGCCGCCCAGGCGAAACCGACCACCTCGAATAGTCCGATCCCCGGCTCGCCCGCACTGTTGACTCCTGTCCAGATTGACGCATCACCGATCGCCATAAAATCATCGAAGCCGGTGAGGAAGGTGCGGCCAAGAACCGAATCGGAAAGCGCCGGAAATAACACTAACGCGCCACTGCTGAACATCACGACCAACCATGGACCACAAATGCTGGAAAATTCCGCGACAGCGCTGAATCCATACATCGCGACCAGTACGACGATCATGCCCACCGCAACGACGATCAGTACGAACAAACCGTTGGTCGGGTACCACATCAGTTGAGCCGGAATGCCGAACAACAACCGCACCGCCGAACAGGAAACCGTGATCATCGCCGCAGAGATGACGGTGAAGATCACCACGTTCGCCCAATTGTAGAGATTCGTCACCGAATCGCCGGCGATCTTGTGCAAGTAGGTGTACAAGCTCAATCGCGTTTGCACGGCGATCGGGGCGGTGATCAACGTCCAACTCAGAATTGCCAAAATGTTTCCAATCAAAAGCCCAATCAAGATGTCTTGGGTCGTCGCTCCCAGTGCGACGAAAGTGGCTCCAATGACAAACTCCGTCGCGGCGACATGTTCGCCGGCGTAGAGGCCAAGGAAGTGTGTCCAGCCGTGCAACTGATCGTCGGGAACAGGAAGTTGTTCCGACTTCATGTTGGCGACGTTCGATTGGATTTCGCTGGCAGTCATGTCAATTGCATTTACCGTTTTGAAATATTCTTTACCCCTCAAAGCACGCGATGGTGCGTCCCACGGTCAATCGCCGGGAGTCGATCGAGCCTGTTGGGGGATGCCGGCAGATCGGATTGTTGAGCTACAGGTGGTCGATTCAAGGCATTGACTGACAACTCAGTTTTAACCGTCGGGCGAGAAAACAGTCGAGGTTGCTGCGCAATGTGTGGTCGAGACAATGCGTCGTCGAGCACCAAGGAGGGCCAAATTGATGACGAAATTCGTCGGGCGATGATCGGCAGCCCGAATTCGCAACCCCCGGTGGATTGCGCGGCTACTACGGGGCCTGGCGGGAAGTGGGGCTGTTTCCCTGCTTCGCGGGTGAGCCGGCAGTGGAGAACCAGCGAGCCAGCGATGGCGGCTAGATTCCCCTCTGCGGGGAGGTGCCTGCGGTTTGGCGGTCGGTGCTGGTCAAATTCCGTGCCGAAGCGGAGTTTATTGCGAATTGGACGGAGGAACCCTCTTCCAGATCGCCGAGACAGTTGATAACCTTCGCGGTCCCCCATGAGACAGTGAAGCGGTGGCGTTTAACGACGCCCGCGACAACTATTTCTGGCTCCATTCGAACTCGATGCAGATTTTGACTGGACAACCAACCTGTAGACTGAAAAACGGAACGATGGGAACGAAGATCAAGACCCATAAGGGTACCAAAAAGCGATTTCGCCTGACCGCTACCGGCAAAGCGATGCACCGTCAAAGCGGCACTAGCCACTTGGCGAACGGCTTGTCGAAGAAGCGTCGACGAAATCTGCGTGGAACGACTGCGGTTGATCCTTGCATGGAAAAAACCATCCACGCGGCGTTGAATGGCAACAGCTACTGAGCTGTCGCTTCTATTCGTTTGAACTGATTATTTACCCCAATTGGATGGGCAATCAAACTTCGGTCACCACGTGCTGCGACATTCGCTAGCGTTGGCAACGACCGGGGCCTGACTCCAATACAAATCGAAGGAATGCACCCATGCGTGCAACTGGTGGAGCCGCGCGGCGGCAATCGAAAAAGCGTCTATACAAGCGAGCCAAGGGTTATCGCGGTGGACGCGGAAAACTGACGCGAACTGTCAAAGAAACCCTGCTGCGAAGCGGCGCGTACGCCTTCCGTGACCGCCGGGTCCGCAAACGTGAGTTTCGTCGTCTCTGGATTACTCGTTTGAATGCCGCGTGCCGCCAGCACGATTTGCGTTACAGCGAATTCATCTTTGGCTTGAAGAAAGCTGGTATCGAGATGGACCGTAAAACGCTTTCGGAAATGGCAATTCACGATGCCGATGGCTTCAAGGCCGTCGTTGACAAGGTGAAGGAAGCACTCGCTGCTTAAGCCCACCGTGCGCGTCGTTAGACCGACCGCACTGTTAGGACGCGTCGCATTTCTTGTCGGTGAGCCCGCACGAATCTCCGTGCGGGCGAATCACGATTCAGCCCAGCCTCCTCCGGCGGGTTACATGCCGGCGGTCGACGGCGCTGGATCGCCTTGGCGGCTGCTGAGCGGCCCAGTGGTGCCGATAGGCCAACGCATCCGGCGAGAGGGAGCGAACCGGCGGCATGAAGATTGGGTTGTCGATGCTTGCGGTGGTCGATTGTAGAGCCCATGTTGGGCGACGACTTCAAGTGGAAGGAACGCACCACAATCTTCTTTTGTGAGCGGACTGCCTACGCCGGTTCCCAGGAAGCGAATCCGACGTCACACTGGTCACCAAATCAAGGCCTCGACATAAAGTCGATGTCCTCGATACTCCGGTGGAGGCGTTTTTCACCGGTCGCGACGCCCGATGATCTTGCGATATTCCAAAGGCTCATGTCTCTGAAAGACTTTCTATCGGCACTCGACGCTTTGCAGGCCGAGGCGATTGATACCCTGAAAGCCGCCTCTGACGCAGACGCGTTTGAAGCCGCACGGGTCAAGTACGTCGGTCAAAAGAAAGGCGCCCTCAAAGACATTCAAAAGCAGATGGGAAGCGTCGCCCCGGAGGACAAAAAGTCTGCCGGGATGAAGCTGAACGAAGTCAAAAAGGCGATCGAAGCCGCCGTCGAACAGGCCCAGTCAAGACTTCTTGGCGGCGACGAGCAATCGGGTGATCCGACGTTCGATCCCACACTGCCCGGGATTCGCCCGCGATTGGGACACATTCATCCGATCACCCAAACCATCAACCACTTGATGGAGATCATGGGGCGGATGGGATTTGAAGCGGCGGAAGGCCCTGAGGTTGAGGACCCACACCACAACTTTGTCGCGCTCAACATTCCCGAAGATCACCCCGCCCGTGATCCATTGGATAATTTTTACCTTGCCACCGCGGCCGCTGGCGCCGAACGCCAAAACGTTGAAGGCACGCGTTTGCTGCGAAGCCAAACCAGCACCGTGCAGATTCGCGTGATGGAGCAAAACCAAGCTCCCATTCGAGTGATTTCCTTGGGACGAGTTTATCGACCCGACGCTCCCGATGCGACGCACTTCCCGATGTTTCATCAGATGGAAGGCCTCTACGTTGACACCAACGTGACGATGGCCAATCTGAAAACGGTGCTGCGAATCTTCGCGACAAACTACCTCGGCGGCGACGTCGAAATCCGCTTCCGACCGTCGTTCTTTCCGTTCACCGAGCCGAGTGTCGAAGTCGACTTCTACTGGGATGGGAAGTGGATTGAGTTCGGTGGTGCCGGAATGGTCGACCCGAACGTCTTTCGGGCAGTGGGCTATGACCCACAAAAGGTTTCTGGATTTGCGTTCGGCCTGGGCGTCGAGCGGCTTTGCATGCGACGCCACGACATCAAAGACATCCGCGATCTGTACAGCGGCGACATGCGATTTTTATCGCAGTTCTAATTTCGTGGCTGATCGGCTCGGTGCGTCGTTTTGCGGCGAGTGATTTCGATAACCCCCTTCCCACAGCGATCGTAACTCTCTCATGTTGGTTTCTTGGAACTGGCTAAGTCGCTATGTCGATCTGTCGATGGATCGGATCGAATTAGAAAACAAACTTAGCCTTAGCGGACTTAATCACGAGGGCACCGACTCATGGAAAGACAATCCGGCGCTTGTCGAGGGTGACTACTGCATCGACCTGGAGGTCACAAGCAATCGAGGCGATTGTCTGGGCCACATCGGCGTCGCTCGTGAAATCGCGGTGTTGTTTGATCTTGACCTAAACGTCCCGCAACCGACGCTGTCGCCTTCCTCAACGGACGTTCAATCGCTACTGGCAGTTGACAACCAATACGTCGAGGCGTGTCCGCGGTACACCGCTCGGATCATTCAAGGTGTCAAAGTCGGGCCGAGTCCTGACTGGTTGGTCGAAGCCCTGCGGTCGGTTTTCTGGCGGCGAAACAAAGACCAGTCGGTGGAGGTTCCCCAGAGCGTCAACAACATCGTTGATGCGACCAACTATGTGATGATGGAATGTGGGCAGCCTTTGCACGCGTTTGACTATTCGAAGTTGGCCGGTCAAAAGGTTGTCGTTCGTCCTGCGAAGCCCAAGGAAGTGTTAACTGCGATCGACCATCGCCAGTACGAACTGGACGAGTCCGCTTGTGTGATCGCCGATGCGAGCCGGGCCTGCGCGGTTGCAGGAGTCATGGGGGGAGCCGATTCGGAAGTCACCGCGACGACCACCGATTTGGTGATCGAGGCAGCAATCTTCACACCGCTATCGGTCCGGCGAACCGCCCGTGCGTTGAAGCTTCATAGTCCTTCGTCGTATCGATTCGAACGCCGTGTCGATCCCGTCGGTGTCGACTGGGCGAGTCGGCGTGTTTGTGAGTTAATCGTTGACATCGCCGGTGGAACCGTTGCCGATGGCATCATTGATACCGCTCCAGACGTTCAGCCCAATCCGCCGGTTGTTCTCCGGTTATCAGAGATCGAGCGGATTCTAGGGATCAAGGTTTCCGCCGACGAAACGACTCGGATCCTAAACGCACTTGGTTGCCAATCAACGGTCAAGGTGACCAGTGACGAAGGCCAGTTCGTTCCTCCGTCGTGGCGTCATGACTTGTCACGCGAAGCCGACTTGATCGAGGAAGTCGCACGCGTACACGGGTACGACAAAATCCCCGAAGATAGCCCGATTCCGGTTGCCCCGAGTAGCAAGCGACCGTTTGACGTTGCCGCCGAAAAAATTCGCCATGTACTGACAGCGGCCGGTTACAGCGAAGCGATGACCCCTAGCGTGACGCGGCAGGCACTCGACCAATCGCTGTCGCCGTGGACCGATCGCCCCGCCTTGGTCACCCAAACGGCGATGCTCAAAGGTGCCAAAACGATCCGCCGATCACTGCTGCCGAGTTTGCTCGAAGCCCGGGCGAACAATTGGGCGTCTGCGTCGATCGAGGCAAACTTGTTCGAAATGGCACACGTCTACTTGCCAGCCGAATCGCCCGAAGGTTTGCCCGACGAACACTACAGCGTCGGCCTCGTTTCCGGTGAAGATTTCTTCGTGGTCAAAGGTGCGGTCGAAACGCTCTGCCAAACCATGGGCATTGGGAGCGAACTGAACGTCACTCCCAGCCCACTGAATGGTTTCGTCGAAGGACAAGTCGTCGAGCTAACGCTTGGCGAAGATCGTTTAGGTTTTTTGGGCGTGGTCGATCCGAAAACGCTCAAACAATGGAAACTACCAGGAAACGTCGTGACCGCCGAATTATCGATGTCGACGTTGATGGACCATGCTCGATTGGTTCCGCAGCAACAGTCGGTCAGCATGTATCCAAGTGTCGAGCGGGATTTGAACTTCGTCATGAAGGAGTCCGTCCGCTGGAACGAGTTGGAAACGATCGCACGCACCGCCGTCGGAAGCCAACTGAAAGCGGTGACATATCGTGAAACGTACCGGGATCCCGATCGAGACGGAAAAGACATGAAGCGAATCCTGATGACCGTGCAGCTACAAAAAGACGATGCGACACTTAGCGGTGAAGAAGCCGATGCGCTCGTGCAAGCGGTGATCGGTAAATGTAAAACGGAACTCGGCGCGGAACTGTTGGGTTAAGATGCCCGTTCAAGTTTTTGCCTACTGCACCGATCGCGACGCGAATTGGCCCGAATTCCCACATCAGTCGGGAACCCGTCGGGATTTAAGTACGGCGGGATTCGATCAGCACTTGATCGAAATGGTGGGGCAGATCTTTGAAAAATCCGGTGGCGAAATCAGTCAATCGGTGTACGGAGTCTGCCGTCATCTACAGCGAACCAACGTGATCCTATCGTTTGAGATCGAAGCGGAGTATCTCGAGGCGATCGCACCATGGGCGTGGGAATGCAATGCGATCCTGTTTTTGCCCGATGGCAACATTCGTGATCCCAATGGCGCCGTGTTGGTTGAACGAGAGTCTTTG
Source organism: Roseiconus lacunae (assembly GCF_008312935.1). NCBI lineage: Bacteria > Pseudomonadati > Planctomycetota > Planctomycetia > Pirellulales > Pirellulaceae > Roseiconus > Roseiconus lacunae. The sequence goes on from NZ_VSZO01000014.1 coordinate 172,067, forward strand.
CAACCAGACCCACAAGCTCAGTTGCCGTTTCCGGTCGAGGCTCGCTCACGCAAGGTGCAAACAGAACTAGAACTTCGTAACCGGGGGATCGATACGCCGGAATCGCTTCCGCCAGTGATTGGTGAATGCGAAGTCCACATGCGGCCGGCCGACGAAGTCGCCTGGCGGGCGTTGGCACTGTTTGTCGTCGCCGTACGCGCCGAATCATTAGCGACCGGAGAAGCGATCCCGCTGGACGCTTTGCGTGCGAAGCAACCGCTGGCGTTTCAGGCAATGACGCCGTGGGAAGAAGCTTTTTTAGCTAACGAAACGCCCGGTGAAGATGATGTATCGGCAGCCGGATGGAGGTACGAATCACTAGCGACCCTTCAGTGGGCGTTGGGGCTTTCCGCTTCGTTGCCGTTCCCGGATGAAATCTGCGACGTTCCTGCGGCCGCCAAACTAATGATGTCGGTCGATGCGCGAGACTTTGTCGCCGAAGCAAAATTGCGACCTGTCGAGCAAATCCTTGATGCCCTCGATTTAAACTACCGTTTGCTTTGGGCCACACGCCAAGCGATGATCAACAACGTTGATCCTCCGGGCGGAATCGAGGGAGGAGTCGTCGCCGAACGTCAACATTCGCTAAACTGGTTGACGTGTTTTGAAAATGCGGACTGGGATGATGTCGACACACCGAGTTGATCGGTTCGCCGCCGGAAAGGGAATGCGATTCGGGCACCCGTGGCATCTCCCGATGGCGTTTGACGTTCTTGTCGGCGAACGCTTTGTTGTGAATTGAAATAGGTAACCATTGATGAATGCACCCTTCAGGGCCGGGCGATGAGCGAGTTGAAAGGCGAATTGCGTCCCAAACCGGACGACATCGAATTCGACGAAAGTGAGTTGCAATCGCTGTCAAAGAAGGACTTCCGTCGGCAGAAACGACGACGACGACGCAAGCTGATGTTGGCCGTGCTGCCGACGATGTTAACGCTCGGCAACGGGATGTGCGGCCTAGGGGCGATCGCTGTCGCCGTCAGTGGACCGGAATTAGCATGGCCGCTGGAGCAAAAGCTGTTCGCCTCGGGGTTATTGATCTTCGGAGGGATGCTCTTTGATGCCCTCGACGGCTCGGCAGCCCGAATGACGGGACAGGAGACTGAATTCGGAGGCCAACTGGACAGTCTCTGTGATGCGGTGACGTTTGGAACAGCACCGGCGGTCATTATTTGGCGAATCAGTGATGCATTGCCGCAGCGATTCCTGTGGGCTTGCGGGGTATTGTTCACCTTGTGTGTGCTGATCCGACTAGCCCGTTTCAACGTCGAAACCGACGAAGATGACACGCACGAAACCTTTGAAGGCTTGCCCAGTCCGGCCGCCGCCGGCACGCTCGCCGCATTCGCTTTGGCAATGCCGGAATTGAAGAGTATCGCCGAAGAGGCGAGCTATAACGAGAACCTCACCTGGATCGCTGAGAAAGCGTTGATCGCGTCACACTACGTGATTCCAACGCTGGCCGGTGTGTTGGCCTACCTGATGGTGTCACGTTTCCAATACCCTCACCTCGTCGCGCAATATGCGCGCGGGCGACGTTCGCTCCACCAGATCGGACAGGCATTGTTTGTCGTCGTCGTCGCAATCTTTATTCATTGGATGGTACTGCCGATTGCGTTCTGTTACTACTCGTTTTGGACGCCGCTGAAGGCCTTGCTAACCAAACGCAAAGATGACGACCCGGTCGAATTGGGGACCGATTCGATCGATTAGTGCTTCGACCGCGTCTGATGATTAATTTGCGGAACCCGCCAACCGTTTCGGTCGCTTCGGCCGATACGTTCGGCCAACCACACCCTGGCAATACCAACCTTATTGACAATCCGAACAGACACGGATGGCTTCTTGCAAGCTGGTCGTTCCCTCGATAACACTTGCCAGTGCGCCCCGGGCAATCGTTTTCATGCCTTCTTGCGTGACCGCGTGCTTGACCGTATCCGGTGACGCGTTCGTGCGGATGAGGTCTTTTAATCGCGATGTCATTCGAATCACTTCGAAGGTCGCGAAACGCCCTCGGTACCCCGTTTGTCGGCAATCGGAGCAGCCGACCGCTCTATAAATAGGTACGTCAGCAGGAATTCGATACCTTTGTCGATAGGCATCATCCAATGAATCGACAGTCTTGCATCCGTCGCAAAGTCGTCGTATCAGCCGTTGAGAAACAAGCAACCGCAGTTGGTCGGCCAAACGCGACCGTTCGATGCCCCATTCGTCGAGTCGCGCCAGACTGCTGATCGCATCGCTGGTCTGCAACGTCGAAAGAACCAGATGGCCTGCGGTCGCAGCCTTCAAACAAGTCTTCGCCGTTTCCTGATCGGCCAATTCGCCGACCATGATGATGTCCGGATCTTGTCGCAGCAGCGCCTCGATGACGTGCGAATAGGTCAGTCCGAGTTCTGGTTCTGCCTGAACCTGATTGATCCCTTCGATCTTGATCTGTACCGGATCTTCGACCGTACAGAGATTGGCTTGAGAATCATTTAAGAACTTCAAGCAGGAGTACATCGTCGTGCTTTTGCCATTTCCCGCGGGCCCGCTCATCAAGATTAATCCGCTCGGACTGCGGATCGATTCGACAAGATCGGTGTACTGACGACGGTCGAGTTCTAGACGTTCCAAGTCATGAGACGGGGCCGACTGATTGACCACGCGCAATACGATTTTCTCGCCATAAACAGTCGGGCACGAGTTCACTCGCAAGTCAATTCTATTGTTGCCGGACTGCAAGACGATGGTTCCGTCTTGTGGACGCCGACACTCGTCAAGATCCATACGTCCGAGGGCTTTCAGGTGATTGATGACCTTGCCCTGCATTGCGATCGGAAGCGTACCGAATGGCGGCGACGGGATTTCCGCGAGTACACCATCGATACGCAGGCGAACCCGACATCCCGTATCGGAAGGTTCAATATGAATGTCACTCGCATTGCATTGTAGCGCCTGTTCAAACAATGTGTGGATATAGCGTGTAATTCGATGATCACGACCGTCAGGTACGCCATGATTTGGTTCAGGATTACGACGCGTATGGGACAGCAGGGGGGCTCGGTCTTGCGGTGCCATCACGCCGACGCCTAGACCGTCACTTGATTTGTTCAGCAGTGAATCAACGTCGTCGGACGGTGCGTAGAGTGTGGTTAGGATTCGTTCGATCACCGACAGCGGCGCAAACATTGGTCGCATTTGACGACCGGTTTGTGATCGAATCTCGTCGGCAAGCAACAATGAATCGGGGGAGAATACCGCGACCTCAAGCAAACTTCCGTCATCGTGAAGTGGAGCGATCATGTGCTCGCAACACAAACGAACCGGTAATGACGATGCGATCGACGGGTCAATCGGTGGAGGGGTGTCGTCAGGCGGATCAAATAAGGGGACCAGATAATGCTCTGAATAGCATTGGGCGATTTGAGTTTCATTCGCCAAGCCGCTACGAATAATAAGCTCCTCAAGTGTCGTGTCGTATTGCTCGACCGACTGCCAGAGTTCTTCTAGGCTTTCGGGGGTGAAAGCTTCAACACGGTTGAGCAACTGTAGGATGAGTGGCTGCCGTTTGCCATGAATCGTCTCGTTTGAATGATTTGTTGCCGCTTTCATGATTTGGAGTGCCCCTTTCCAAATGTCCGCGGCAAGCGTGCTAGTTCCTTACCGCTTTCGATGACCGAAGTGGATCGTCAAACGAGATGCAATACGACTTGCGACCGATGCCGATGACCACGTGATCCTGCCGGACGGCCAACAGTTTGGCCGTGCTCGCCGGATACCCTTCAATGGCGATCGGATCGCCGAGGCGACAAGTTCGGCCGTTGATGACGGCCCAGGATTGCCGGCCCAATTGGGCAACCCCGGTCAGCATGATCAGCCGCTCTGCATCAATTGCTTCGCTGGCCGGCTTCGGCGGTTGATCCGTTGATGACAGCGCGCCGGCCAAGTCGATCATGTAGTCGGCATTAAAAACTAGCTCGATCGGCGAACCTTGGTCCTCTTGGTTTAGTTCCCGATCAGTCAACGCCGTCTGATTGGATCTTTGCTGAGGCACTACTTCGTGTAGCGAAGAAGTGAAATCAGCGCCGTTGCCGCGTTGACCGATCGGCTTATCAAGAGATTGGCTTATGAGTTCGTGGTCGGAGACGAATCCTATCAGTCTGGCGTGAGGGTTTTCCCCTGATGAGGTCAACGATGGCGTGTAGGCAAGTGCCGTGGTGTAATCCTCTCGGCATCGTCTGAGTTGATCGGCAATGACAAGGATGACCACCGAGATCGCGAGCATGTACAGGATCGGTTTCTTGATCGAAATCGATCGATGACGCTCGGGCGAAGACGGGGCATCTGGGGTTGGGGCGTCTGGGGGTGGGCCCGGTTTGGAGCGAACGAAATTAAATTGGTTCTGCCGACGGGAGTAAAATTGGTCCGCGCACATTTGTGCGATCAATCCCGGGTTCATCGCCGGACCATCTAACCATTCGTAACCACGTGAGAGATTCTTTTGTAGCCAAGTCGAATCGATCAGAGATTGAAGTTCATGCCGACCATGAATGCGAATACCTTCCGTCGAAGGCTCGAATCCTTTAGCCCGGGCTTCCGATTCGATCGCTTTGGCGATCAACGCGATGCCACGCTCTTCTTCACCGCGCGGAAGCGGTTGGCTCTGCCAGTGAACTAGGTTGGCCCCCTGGGTCATCACCCCCAGCAAACTCGTTTCTCCCACAAACAATCGGGTCGACGTGCGTTCCCGTTTCGCCGATCTGCCGACATCTGCCGTCAACGAGGAGGGCGCTGGCTGAAGACTTCGCCATCGATGTCCCAGACCGCTGACCGCTTCGCGAATCAAACCGATCCGATCCTGAGCCGTAGCAGTCAGACTGATTACCGATTGATGGCTGGAATGCCAAGTCAATTCATCAAAGGCAAGCTGATCCAAACCGGTCGTCGATTGACGAAGGGATTGGCGAAGTTGTTGCTCGGCTGCCTCCGGTCCTTCACTCGCGTCAGTCGACATCGAGACTACGATACAATCATCGGTTGGGATCGCACCAATGATCTCCGTTGGGATCGATTCATCGATCGAGAGCTTCGCCAAAAGTTGTTTTGTGGCACCGGCATAATCTTCGTCAGTGATTAGAACGGATTCCGAGCGATGCTGAAGCTTCCCGGCGATGGATCGTTTGACCAAGCAGCCAAAGAGTTGCTGTCTGTCAAAGTAGATACCAACGCGATTGAAAGGCGAACTCGGACGCAAACCGGGCATCGATCGAGATCTCACATGAGATGAAGGGTCGGTCGGTAGTTCAACACGGTTGGCAGCTTTTGGCCTCGCCGAATGTGTTGATCAGCACTTACACAAGAAACGCCAAGGCGCACGCGCCATCCGGGCGATGACAAGTGATAGGACACCCCCGTGGGAGTGTCGGTCGTCCCTGAAGCGATTTGGTGTTCAAATCTTCTCAGCGATGCTTACAGGTTTGATCAAAAGAGTCTTAACGGCTGTAACGCCAATCACGATCACCATCTTCATCAGGATTCTCCATTAGACGCGTGACCTTCGTCACGTCAGGGAGAACGAACCAAGCGAGAGTGGTCCATCCGGGAAGTTCGTGGGACCGGCTGCGACTAAGAAATTCACCGGCAGTCGATGTATGCCCCCTTGTGAGTTGACGGGGCTGCTGATGGCGGCTGTTGACACGCCAGGCTGTTGCCGAATTTCTAACAGGTACTACTTGGCGAGAGCTTGATCAATGAAACGTTAGCCCGTCACGGCGGGGAGTACTTTTTCGGTCAGCGTGTAGATCGACATTGCAAGAAGAATCAGGAACCCGATTCCGCCGGTCACGTTGAGCCCCCATCCGTTTCGGTGGCTCCCCATCACGTCCTGTTGGTTACAAAGCCAAAGCATCGTGCCCGCAATGACAGGCGATGCAACGACGGTGAGTGCCTGCGCGGCGATGATCGCGGGTAGCGGCTTGGTACCAGTTGCGATGACATACATGGCGACGCCCATTCCGATCAGTAGTACTCCTGCCGTCATCAGCTTCGGTGTTTTCTGATCGGGGTGGTCTCCCAATCGTAGTGCATCGGAAAGCACAAAACCGCCGATCATCGAATTGACGATGAACGATGAAAACGCCGCAGCAAACATTCCAACACAAAAGATGATTCGCCCTTTCTCGCCAAACATCGGTTCAAGTTGATTGGCGACATCAGCAACGCTGACCAATTCATGTCCTTGTAATACCGAAGCAGCGGTCGTCATGATCATCAGCGTGATCAAACACATGATCCCTGCCGATACCCAAGCATCGATTTGACCATCGGGAAGGTCTTCGGCTTTCCAACCCTTGAAACGAGAAAGGTAGGACTGATACAGGGCCGCACTGATTACGAATGTGGTTCCGACAAGTCCCAGCAGTGGCAACTCCAGTTCGACTCCTTTGACGGGGATCAGTCCCTGGACGATTCGGGTGAAGTCTGGCCTGGCGAACACTAGGTTAATGGCGAATGCGATTAACATGACCGCGACAAAGCCTGTCATCAATCGCTCAAGTACCGGATAGAGGTTGCCGAACCCGAATAGGACGGCCAGGACGATCGCGTTGAGCACGAGCGGCCAATAATCAGTCTCGATGTAAGTCGACAGCGCCGCCTGCGCCCCAAGGTTGTTCCCAAACTGAAATGCCGTTGCGATAAAGCAGACGCCAAAACCGATGAACAGCGCGAGCGCGGGATGCAGATGTCGACGAATCAGTTCGGTAATCGAAACATCAGTTACCGCGCCGAGTCGCATGCCCATCGTGACATAAGCGGCCATCAGGAAGACTGAAACGACGACGACCCACAAATTGTCGTACCCGGCTCGGGCGCCGACTTGTGAACTGGTCAGAATGCTTCCCGGTCCGATAACCACACACGCGGTGACAAGTCCCGGTCCGATCCGACGAAGAATGCCGCGTCGTGGCGTTGACATCGATTCGGCGTTCACTCGACCGCCCCCAAGCCTGGGCCATCAAGACAAGCCGTTTTCATCGATCCATTTTTCACGTCAAAGATCCCAGGAAAACGACTGTCCCAACCATGGTTGGCGACCGGGCAATATTGCCGTGAATTTGACTCGATCGCGGCGACCCCTGGGATGTGGGCGGCCAAACCGGCGGAATGAATTAACGATGCCCCGGGACACGTCAAATCTTGAACGCATAAAAACATGTTTAGTTTCTTTATTGCGACCGCCATCAACAGTGACTGGGATTGTCCCTTGCATGCCTTTAACGCGGCCCCGGTGTATCCCATTTCATGGGCCAACAGCAGCGTTTCCAAGTCGGTCAACGACTCATCAATGACCACTGGCTTTAGTTCAGCGGCCCGATGCATTTTGTTGTCCGGATGGGCTTTCAAATCCCGGGCGGTCGGCTGTTCAACGTATTGGATTCGGTCGAAACCGGCGGGCGACTTTTCTTTGATTCGCTCGAGGACTTCGATCAAATACTCCACGTTGGGACAGCGTTCGTTGAAATCAAGTGAATAAAACCATTGCTCGACGCCGCGTTTTACTTGGCATTCCGCCGCGATGCGGTCGACTTTGATCACACGTTCAAGATCCCACTGAACGTCATCGCCGTTCAGTTTAATTTTCATATGGGTCAAACCATTGTGGCCAATCCATTGAGGCAATGTGTCTGGTAAACCATCCCCGGTCGGCTGGTCGAGTTCGCCATCGTCCAGTGGATCGAGTGCCCCGACAAGATGGTAAAGCGGCATCGTTGGTTTCGGTGTCTCGCTGACAAAGTCACTGATCCAATCACCTTGATAGCCGTCGCCAAGGTAGTGGCTCACATCGTGACTCATCCAATCTGGACCATATGTCTTGTAGCAACTCAGCCCATGCAGTTTTCCGAATGCGTCATGAATCGCAGCATCGAAGGGACTGCCGGTTACGAGCGCGGCCAGCTTAGGGATTGGTTCGGCGAGTGCTAGCTCTGTCGACAGTGCCGTAGCCGCTGCGACGAACTGGTGTTCCAGCCGGACACCTAAGTCGACCGGATGGCCGAAATCGGAGAATTCCTTGACGATCGACTCGAAACGTTCGGCCAATTTCGTCATCGCACCAAGGGTTTGATCATACGAAAGTTGTTTCGACGGAAACGCCCAAATATTTGACAGTGGCATCGATCCGAACCCGCGTCCCGGATGACCTTCACGCGAGACAACGTCCAAATGCACGTTCAATATCGTTGCCTTGTCGACGGGAACGCCACCAAACTTCATCACCGTTCGGTAGTCGTAGTGCTCATAGTCAAGGCGAACGTCGGTGATTCGAATGTCCGTCGATTTCATGTGGGATCTTTGTCGTCGCTGGCAGGTTCGTAAACTGAGAAGGGGAAAGTTTACCGATCTGCCCTATTCGCCGTCACAATCTCCGGCAGTTCCTCGTCAAGAAAGCACAGATTTACGGCAATACCCGGCACAACAATGGGAGATCAATGCGTCCCGATGATGTTCACATGCCTGCCGAATCGTTCATCCAAGGGCGATGTACCAAGAGCGATGTACCCTAAGTAGTCGATTTCAATTCGCGATTCGGATAAGCTGAGCGTCACACGCAACCCCTATCCCACGACGGCTCATGACGCGTCTGCTAGTCGAACACTTACAAAAATCGTTCCCCGCCGCCGGAGAACCGCTCCATGTTTTACGAGACATTTGCATGGAGGTTTCCGGGGGGCAATCACTTGCCATCGTCGGCCCCAGTGGAAGCGGGAAAAGCACGCTGCTGCAAATCTTAGGGACACTCGATCGCCCCGACGGTGGAACGGTCAAAGTCGATGGCGAAGACCCTTTTCTGCTCGACCAGCAACAAGTTGCCCATTGGCGAAACCAAAAAGTCGGCTTTATCTTTCAAGACCATCATTTGTTGCCGCACCTGTCGGTGATGGAGAACGTCCTGATTCCGACTTTGGCCGGTGGACGCGCCAATGCCCCACTGATCGAAAGGGCGAAGGAGTTACTGCAAGCGGTTGGGTTATCCGATCGAGTGGGGCACTTGCCGGGAATGTTATCCGGCGGGGAGCGAGAACGAGTTGCCATCGCAAGGGCACTGCTGATGAGTCCTTCATTGATCTTGGCGGACGAGCCGACGGGTAACCTGGATCGGCGTACTGCCGAAGCCGTCACCGAGGTCCTGCAATCACTCCAGCGTGACAACAATGCGATTCTGATTTGCGTGACCCACAGCGAAACACTCGCCGCAGCGATGGATCAGCGACACGAACTGCTCGACGGAAAACTCGTTCGTTCTTGATCAGCCGTCGACTTAGTCGGCCATGGATTGTGTTCGCCAACTGGCGGATCGCTTGATCGACCGATCAGAATAGAATTACTTCGCCGGCTTCGACGTGCTCTTCCTCTTGGCCGTCGTTGCCGACTTCCTCGCTGACGTCGGCCAGGCAGGTGTCGGTCACTTCCCGTTTTTCAAATAAAGCCAGCAGCTTTTCGATGTCGTGTTCGGCGCGTTGCAAGCCTTGTGCGACAGGATCTTGGAACTGGAGGTAGGAAAGTGTGTCACGCGACGCCTGCAAGATTTCGTTGTTTCGTGATTCGGTTGTCTCCAAAACGCGACTCAGCAGCGTCGAGATTGACTGAGTCTCTTGTCTCACGTCAGTCATTTCTGCGCGGAACTCTTCGGAAAACTCAGAGAGGGATTCGGCGATCGCGACGGTTTCATTTTCCAGTTTCGGCATCCCTTCAACGAATTCGGCTACCGATTCGGCGATCGTTTGGTTGGCCTCTTCGACACACTCGCTGAACGACTTCATCTCCTCGCCAAGGACGGCGAACGCACGACCGTGTTCGCCCCCAAGCCGACTCGCTTCGATTTGAACGTTAAACGCCAAGACCTGGCTTTTTTTCATCAGGTGCGCGGTTTGTTTCGCGGCATCATGAATTCGTCGCGATGTTTTGTTCGCCATCCTGACCAACTCAAGCTGTTTAGAGAAACAATCCTCGACGCGGGTGACAAGCGCTTCGATCATCTCTGATTGATGTTCGATCGCTTCGGAGATCGTGCGACGCTGCGGTTCGGTAGATCCGTCGCTTGAAGTTCCCTTGTCAGCTTCATCGGATTGGTCGGCCCGAACAAAGCGAGCCAGCGAAGAACGCAGCTCATCGTTACCAGAGGTCGCCGTTTCGACGATTGCGATGACGAGTTCCCCGATTTTCAGCGCAGCTTCTTCGGTCGTCGTACGCATCTTTTGCATATCTTTGACGATACGCGACGTGACTTTACGACAGAAGGCGACTTGCCCAAAGGTTGCGGTTAGTTTTTGGAAACCGAACATGTTCTACCTTGTTCGAATTTCGTATCGAGGCAAGCGAATCGATCGTTTATCGGGGGCAACTTGCGAGACCTTGCTTTTGACACGATGGAGCTCAGTTGGTGTTCGTCAGCTTTTTCACTGCCGCGACCAACATGTCGGCTTTAAATGGTTTGACGATCCATCCGCAGGCGCCGGCTGCCTTCGCTTTCGCGATCAGATCCTTCGCACCTTCGGTGGTCAGCATGATGATCGGTAGGCCGGCATACTTAACGTCTTTCTTTACCTCGGCCACCATCTCGATGCCGTTCTTGTTCGGCATGTTGACATCACAGACGACGCAGTCCACGTCGCCCGATTTGATTTTGGCGACACCATCGACGCCGTCGACGGCCTCGCTAACATCAAGTCCGGCTTGAGAGAGTGCGGCGCACACTTGTTGGCGAACGGTCGCCGAATCATCAACAACTAGGACGTTTGTACTCATGGCGTCTGGAATGGGTGGTAGGGAAAATGTGTAACGTCTAACTCTGGCTTATTCTGAGCAACGCGAAGTCTAGAAAAGATGCAGACTTCCCTCATCGGCCGATTCAAGTTCTGGGTGGTATTCCCACTGAACATCAGGTTCGATATTGACGTGCAGCAACACGACGACGGGACCTTCTTTCAAATCAACCATCTGAATCGTCTGGCCTTGAAATCCCGTCATGAATCCAAGTTGCAAGCCGCGTACGGACACGGGAAGTCCCATTTGGCAGTGGATTTGGTATTCCGAAAGATTGTTCTTAAAACGCCCCGCTAACTGATTGGTTAACTCACCAATCCAATCGGTCGGGTTTTCCGGCATTCCTTGGCAAAGCGAAGAAACCGTTTCGACGTGTGCGAGCAAGCCGATCGAGCATCGGAAATCGCTACCACAGATGCCAATCGACGACGTGACCATTTCGCGAGCTGAATTCAGGTCACAGCAGTCTCGACACAACAAGTCCGCCGATGCGTCGCAGCCTTCGGCCGTCGTGATGACGTTGGAGCTGGAGTAAAACCGGAACAATTCGACGAGAGAGGAATGAAACTCGTCACCGATAATCTCCGTCGCAAACCGTTTCAGAGATTCTTGTTGTGAAGCGAGTGTTTGAGTTTGTTCTATTTCAAGCATCGATAGTCAAGAGGTTATCGCAGATAAGTCGGCATCGATCCCGTACGATGTCAGAAGCCGATAGGTGTCCGGGGCCATGACATCGATTGGAAACTCGAAACGGTATTGAGTGCCTCGTCCGAGGCGGCTTTCGATTTTGATCGTTCCCCCCAGTTTTTCCGTGGCTTGTCGAAGTGCTCCTAGTCCGATCCCCCGTCCACTGACCAAACTGACCGACTCGGCAGTGCTCAGTCCGTTCGCAAATAATGCATTGGTAAGGTCTTGTTCGGTTTCATGCGGCAGTCCTCTCTCGGCAGCCAGCGAAGCGACGTGATTCCAATTGATCCCGCGTCCGTCGTCAGCGACCGTGACGATAAAGCGGTCATCCTGGACATCGGTGGACAGTGTCAGTTTTCCGCAGTCTGGTTTCCCTTCCAGTCGTCGGTCCTCGATCGATTCAATCCCGTGGTCGACGGCATTGCGAACCGCGTGAATCAAGGATGACCAGAACGGACTCCAATGACTCGCCTCGGTTCGAAGGTTTCCTGAACGAATCGAAACCACGATCGCTTCTTTCCCCATTTGTGTCGCAATTCGTTTGGCTTGGTGCGAAACCCGTTGCAATCTCGACTCTGTCGGTTCTAGTTTCCAGGCCGCGACCAGAGGTGCGAGCGACTCCATCGGTTCGCGATTGAGCAGTCCTAAAAGTAGTTGTTTATATTGGGAATCGGTGACGCGAAATTCGTGATCGGTGTCGCTGATCAGTCGGCGGAGGTTCCCGCGGACGTGGGCCCAGCAACTGAAAAGTTCCGTCCATACCGTTCCTTCGGGAATGCCGTCTTCTTCTGCGATCGCTGTTTCGACCGCGTGGCATACATCGGCCAAACGGTCCAACCCGAATATCGCGGCGTTTCCCTTTAGCGTATGAACCTGTCGCTTGACGGACTCAAGCTCTTCCCGCTCGTCACAACGCAGGGAGTCGATCAACTCTGATGCTTCATGGAAGAATTCCAAGAAGCCAGTTCGATCTTTGGTAATCCCCTCGAGCATCCGGATCATTTCGCGGCTGTCAGCTTCCAGTTTTTTGCGTTCAACTTCCGCCGTGATATCTGAGACAACGATTGTCAAATGAGATAAGTCGCAGTCTTCGACCGGGTGGTATTTCAGCGCGAACGTTTGTCCCTGGATGACAATGTGGTCGGGCAGTTGGTCCAACGTCACTTCGACGGGCATGATTCCTTCGAAAACTTCGTCGAGACCAAACTGTAGCCATTCGGCCGCCTTGACGTCATAGCGGGCGATGACATCCGCGATCGTGTCGCCGTGCTTGATCGGACCAAACATCATTTCGACCGCTGACGAACGCTCGTCCTGGATAACCCCTTGACGGTTGATTGTCATAAATCCTTGATCAACCGAGTTAAGAATCATACGCATGTCACGATGACGCGATTCCAGCTCACTTGTTCGCAACGCCACGATCTTTTCCAGGCCGATGACGTTGTCGAAAAAACTACGCGCGATAAAGATTGCCGCAACGGATTCCAGCACCACAAACGCCGCGTGTACGCCGACCACCCAAATTGGCGCGTCGTAGTTAAAGACGCTCGCGGGCAGCAAAAACCAAAGCAACAGGTGATGGAGTGCCGCCGTCACTGCCGCGGCAACGATTACCATTGGATTCGCGAAAACGGCTAGCAATGCGAGCAATACAAAAAAGTAAAAGTGCATCTCGATCTGTACCGGTCCTTGGCCGAGATGGACGAGCACGCCTCCCATAAACATTGAGGCGACGCCAATCACCACCGAAATCGCTCGTTTGGACCTCATGGTCAGACGTGCGATCACCGGACCGATGACAACCGCACCGGTCAATAAAGCAGCCTCGATGGGACCGGTGTCGTTGAAGTACGCGATCGCGACAAAGACAGGGAGATGCAGCGCAAAGACGATCGTAAAGATCCGATTCATCTTAGCGAGATATGACTGCTCGAAATCAGAGACCGACTGGGGCAGGACGATGTAGCGGAGTGCCGATGCAAACATGGGGATTAATTAGTTCGATTGGTATTTCAACTGCAGTGGATCAACCAACTGTTGCAAGTCTTTAGAAACTGCGCATCCGAAGACCGGAAGGGATTCGACACTCTCGCCGTCGATCAATGCCTTGATGATCGTTTCATCTTGAAATGCGGGGCCTTGCTTGCGCGAGGTATAGCCACCGGAGTAAATCAGGTTCGATTCAGAATCGAAGACCATCATCAACGGGCTCGACTGGAGACCGAAGCGAGACTGAAGTTCTTCGCGGGTGACCGATTCGACGGCGTAGCCTTGACTTCGTGCCAACACTTGGAGTTCTTGGTCCTCGCCTACCAAGAGCAATTTTTCGATGGCATCGGGTAAAGGTTCGCGTCGAATAAGATGCCGTACAACCCGTCGGGAGCATGGGCATTCCAAGTAGTTCACATGGACTACCCGAAGTCGACGATCATCGGAAGAGACATGGGCCAGCAGTGAAGGTGAAATCGAACTCCCCGGTTCTGGCTTGGGAAGCGTAATCCAGTGGGCGACCATCAAGGCAGATGTCACGATACTTAAGCTAGTCGCCCAAGCGGTAATCGAGATCCATCCACCGTACAATCGACATCGATCAAACCAGTTCGTCGTTTTCGTTAGAGCACTCGAATGGGGCATCGATCAAGGATTTCCAACCAGTCTACGCACCAAGGTGCAGGTCCAGAGATTCGTCAGGTGTCGCAACACCAACCATCATTCCGATGGTCTGTATTGGGCAGGGGCAACTGTCCACTGTGTAGATATGGGACGCTATTGCGCGCCGGGTTGCGGGAATGACGAGAATCCCTTGCAACTACACGAAGATCATTCGAGGGGTTTCCCTCTTTGATCGGCTGGTGCGTTCGGATCGTGGCCAATGCCGCGCCATCACTCACGTTCGTGGGAATCCACGGGAGACAGGGCGATCGAATCGCTAGCCACGACGCCGAAACTTTTTGCCGGACTTTGGCTTCTTGCGTCGACTGGTGATCAGGGCGTGCATGACGTCGCTACGACGTACCACGCCTACGAGTGAATGGGGGCTGTTGCGGTCAACCACGGGGATGCAGTCGTCCGTTTCCCCTTGGAACAATTCGAAAGCCTTCGTCGCAGGGTCGTCCAAGTGCAGACACGATTGCAGGTCGCTAACCAAATCTTCGGCCCGCACCAGTTTTGCGGCGCTATGGTCAAACAGAACGTCACTTAGTAGCGGATACCGAATCACCCCCACAACACTCATTGAATCATCGACGACCGGGTAAGTGTTGTCGTGACTGTGTTCGATGTGGTCGACAACTTGGTCAAAGTCTGCCGATTGGTGAATGCCTTTGGTCTTGCGAAGTAAATCGCTAACCTTGACCTTCCCGATCGCTGACGGTGTGGGGTCGCTACGGCGTAGGGCCGATCGAAATCGGTCAACCAGATTGCGCAGTTGTTCGACCGGCGTGCGGCTTGTGTGGTGGATCGCTTGGGCAAGAGGGACTTCACCGGTTTGAAGCAATGACTTGCGAATAAACAACGGTCCGATAATTTCGAACAGGACCACCGAACCGAGGATGATGTCCTGAATCGGTTTTCCAAGAGACTCATCACGATGCACCGCGATGGTCGCCAACGCGATCGCCGCTCCAGCTTGAGCGAACAGACACGCACCGCCCCATTGCCTAAGTTCACGTGGTTGTCGCGTAGCCTTGGCCGTCGCATAGACACCAAGCCATTTGCCGAGCATCCGACAAACGATGTAGACCGCCCCAAGCTTGCCCGCCGTCAAGAACGCGCCCAGATCCAGTTCGGTCCCGTGAGCAACGAAAAACAAGACCGCCAGCAATCCAGAGAGGTGGTCTAATTCATCGACAATTTTCTGTTTGTAATCCGATGTGTTGGCGACCGTCACGCCCATCATCAAGAACGAAAGCATGTAGGGGACTTCAAACGATTCGTCGATCCCAAGCAGAAACGTGATCGCCGCAACCAGCAGGACCAACCATCGCTTCATGTTTAAAAAGCCACAGCCGTAACTAACGAATAGACCCGCGGCAATGCCCAAGATGATCGATCCGAGGACATTCGAAAGCACGCTTAGTAATTCGCCGCCAAGCGATGTTTCGATCTTGCCCTGAGAATACTCGATCGCCAAGAACGCAAACTCAAAGAGTACGATGCAGGCAAAGTTATTGAGCGCGACCAAGAACCCCGTGCTTTCGGTCACCGGGCCTTCAGAGCGGAATTCTTTAAGTACCAGAATTGTCGTCGCAGGCGCGGTTGCGACTCCGAGGCATCCGAGCAAGAGAGCCATCTTGCTGTCGCAACCGAATAAAAATAGCCCGAGCGAAACGAGTACCAGGGTCAGCAGTATCTCTCCCGCTGAGATCATTAAACAGTGCTTTGCGACCCGGCGAACTTTTGAAAACGTAAATTCGCAGCCAAGGTTGAACAGCACCAACGCCATCGCGAGCTTGAGCAATGGTTCGACGACCGTCACGTGGTCGGTCGGAACCAAGTCGAGCGCAGATGGGCCGACCAAGAGCCCAACTAGCAGGTAAGCGGTTACCTTTGGCAGGTGCACAAGATCGGCAAATACGCCCGCCGCCAAGCAACCGGCCAGCAACAGCCCGATCGTACTGGTAATATGTATGTCTCCCATGATTGCAAAGTTTAGTTGAATTTCAACTTTTCAGGGGACAGGCGGCGGCGTCCGTCGCGTAGGGGAAGATTGAGATGTCAAATGATCCGTTTGTGCGTCTCATCCGGCCAGTGATCAAACCTGTGCGGCGTCAGGTGCGTGAATCAAGCACGGTAACGAGACGTGGACAGGAACGCGACGATGGCGCTTGCGTTGCCACCAAGCTTTGATCTTCGGGCAATGCGTCGATCAACGATTGTGTCGTCCGCCGCTTTGCCGAACCTCGGTACGGGGGCTTCTGTTTACAGACGAACTCATCACACGGACAAGAACTCGGTCTCCGGCAATCGCGGCGCAGTCATCGCCGGTGCTTGCCGATGCTCGGCTGTCGTCCTTTTGTGTTTTTGTAAAGTTCCCACGCGTCTTCGCGAATTCGCTTGACACTTATAGACTAGATGTCTAAATTGGTTTTTGTCGTGGCGGGGAAAGCCCCGCCGTTGCACCTTCGGTCGCAAACGAGAGAGAGCGATGGGCAAGTCCACGGTTCGAGCATTGGCATTGATTGCAAGTGTATCGGTCGCATTCATTGTTGCCGGGCCGGATAGAAACGTTCGGGCCCAGGCCGTTGACGCACCGGGGTCTGGCGACGATGCGAAAGCGGTCATTCTATCGGAGACGGATTCCCGTGGTGACGATCTGGCAAGCTGGATCGATGTCCGCGGCAGAACGGCTTGGGGCGACCCGCCTGAAAAATGTGATGACTTGACCTTCGCCCGCCGTGTCTATTTGGATTTAGTGGGGCGAGTTCCAAGCGTCGCGGAAATTCGTGACTACCGTGAGTTGGGGGATCGGCGTCGAGAGATGTTGGTCGACGAGTTGGTCTTTGGCGAAGGTCCGCGGCGCGAAACTTATCTCCGCTTGTTGGCGATTAATTTGGCGCGGCAATGGCGGCAAGTTTTGGTTCCGCCGGGGACCGCCGCGACGGGGCCGGTCGGCAACCTTGAGGTTTGGTTGCGCGATGCGTTTTCGAGCAACCGTCCGTACGACGAGATCATGGCGGATCTTGTTCGGGTCCAATCGGCCGCAGACGCCGGTGGGTATTATCAGTTGCTCGGCGCGACTCCGGAAAACTATGCCGGCAACTTGTCTCGGGTGATGTTGGGGGTGCGGATCGACTGTGCCCAGTGCCACGATCACCCGTTTACCGATTGGAAGCAAGAGGACTTCTGGGGGCTCGCGGCATTCTATGGTGATCTCCAAAACTTCAATCAAAACCCCGACGCGTCGCGTGGTGTTGGAGGCGGGAAGATCGTTTACGAGGGTGACACGTACAGTGCCAAGTTTCTATGGCAATCTGAAGCGATCGATGATCCCGGGCGAACTCCCAAGGTGCGTTTAGCCCGTTGGCTTACAGCGGCCGAGAATCCTAATTTTTCGGCAACGGCGGTGAATCGCTTTTGGCAAATGCTGGTCGGGCGTGGCTTGTATGCCGATGTCGAGAACTTGGATCTTGCCACCGAGCAGGAGCGGTCCTTTCTGGACGACTTTGGGAAGCAGTTTGCCGCCGACGGTTTCGATGTTCACAAGCTGGTCGCCGGGATTTGTAAGTCGTCTTGGTATGCGGCGAAAACAATGGAGCCCTCGCAGAGTGTCGACGCATTTCAGCGTGAGCTCAAGGTGATCAGTCCCGAACAGGTGTTCGATTCATTGGAGCAATCGCTGCATTTGCCCATCAGTCGAATCGACCCGAACGCGCCGCGATGGACAGGCACTCGCGATCAGATGGTGAACCGATTGGGGGAGGCGATCGGGGAATCCCCAGAGGATTACGCTTCGGGGATCCCGCAAGCGTTGATGATGATGAACGGCCGTATCACCAGTGAAGCGATTGACTTAGAACGCAGTCGGCTATTGCGAGCGGTGATCGACTCGCCATTTTTCGACGAACCAAAGCGCATTGAGACGCTTTACCTCGCCGTGCTCACTCGCCAGCCGACCGCGGAAGAAAAGGAAACTTTGGCGGAATATTTAGACAAAAAGACCAATCCCGAAAGTCGTCGTAAGGCATTCGGGGAGATTCTTTGGGCCCTGCTGAACAGTCCGGAGTTTGTGCTATGTCGGTAACGCGAACATTTGATCGATTTTCTCGTCGCGATTTAGTTCGTATAGCGGCGGCATCGTTCGGCGGGATATGTTGTTCACCGTGGCTACCACGGTTGGCAAAGGCCGCCGGAGGTAAGCGTCCGCCTAAGGCGTGCATCCTGTTGTGGATGAGCGGTGGTCCCAGTCAGATGGAGACCCTTTCGCCAAAGCCAGGCCACGGCAACGGTGGTCCTACCAGGGCGATTTCAACCGCGGTGCCGGGTATCGAGGTCAGTGAGAACCTGCCCGGGTTGGCAAAGCAGATGAAGGATGTCGCGATCATTCGTTCGATGAAGACACGCGAAGGGGATCACGGCCGGGCGACTCAGTTGATGTTGACCGGTTATCGACCGATGGGCGGGATGACTGACTATCCCGTGTTTGGTTCGATGGTTTCGCATCGATTAAAAATGGACGACCATCCACTTCCCGGGTTCGTCTCAATCGCACCGTTTCAGCGTGGCAATTTGGGTGCCGGTTTTTTGGGACCGGATCATTCGCCGTTGCTGGTGTCCGGTGCGAGCAATGATCCGAATACACGGGCAAACCTAACGATCGAGAATATGGACATCGCCGGTGGCGACACGAGTGTGCTCGCCGAACGCCAGGCGTTGCTATCGATGATGCGTCAGGGAGCTCCTTCGACGTCGACTTCGGCGGTCAAGCATGCTTCGGTTTATGACCAAGCGATGCGGATGATCGAATCACGCGGCGAAGGTGCTTTCGAACTCGACGAAGAAAAACCGGAACTTCGTGACGCTTATGGTCGCAATCGTTTCGGGCAGGGGTGCTTGCTGGCGCGGCGGCTGGTCGAGCGTGGGGTTCCGTTTGTCGAAGTCACACTCGATCAAACAGCCGGGTCCACTTGGGATTCGCACCTTGATAACTTCAACGTGGTCCGTTCGATGTGCGAGGTGCTTGATCCGGCTTGGTCGACACTGATCGACGATCTGCGTCAACGCAAGATGCTCGATTCCACCATGGTCGTGTGGATGGGTGAATTCGGGCGTACCCC
Source organism: Roseiconus lacunae (assembly GCF_008312935.1). NCBI lineage: Bacteria > Pseudomonadati > Planctomycetota > Planctomycetia > Pirellulales > Pirellulaceae > Roseiconus > Roseiconus lacunae. The sequence goes on from NZ_VSZO01000014.1 coordinate 191,380, forward strand.
TAGGATCAATCCCAATTCTGGGCGCGACCACTTCCCCGATGCTTGGAGCGTCGCGCTTGCCGGCGGCGCCATCGCCGGAGGTCAGTCCTACGGAAAGACGAGCAAGGATGGGATGGAAGTGATCGACAATCCTGTGCATGCGAACGATTTATTTGCCACAATGTTGCAAGGTTTGGGGATCGATTCGTGGGACAGCAACATGAATGGGGATCGCCCGATCCCGCTCGTTGATGAAGGCGGTACGCCAGTTGAGGAGTTGCTCGGATGAGATCGATCGCCGGTCGCTCACTTCGATCCGATGACACCGGTTTGGCCTTAACGAAATTGGCGCCGGTGGCGCCTCGGTTCGCCAATTCGATGTCGGCATTGCTGACGTCTCGATGTTGCGCAGGGTTGTTGGCCGCTGCGTGCGTGGGCGTCTTCTGCGGTTTCGTTTTCTCAGGCGTCGCCGCGGCCGATACGGCTGCCGATCGTCGCGAGAACTCCGCCGGTCAGATCTTAGCCGAACCCACCGACGACGACCCTTACCGGTACGGCACCCATGACATGCTCATGCTGATGCCGGGCGGACCGATCCACCTTCGTTTGATGATCACCAACGGTGGCCAGTCCCTCGAAGGAACACGTCAAAGCTATTTGGAACAGCTAAGCACCATTCTTGATCAAGATGGTGACGGCAAAGTCAGCCGAGACGAGGCAGGGGATCATCCGTTGTTCGTCACAAGCACGCGATTCCAAGGAAACCAATTTTTGCGGTCGCTCCGTAGCAGACGGCCATTTTCGAAGCGTGAACTTGAGCTAGCCGTTGATCGCGCCGCCGGGCAGTTGGTCACCTACCGGCAAAACAATGCCTTGGCCGAACAAGACATGAGCGTCTTCAATGTTCTCGATCAAGACGGGTCGGGAATGATCGATCGGGCGGAGATGCGGTTGGCCGCCGCAAGGATTGCCGATCGCGATCTGGACTTTGACCAGTGCGTCACGTTTGACGAATTTCTTGATCAGGCCGCCCCGGCGATGGCCGGCGTGGTCGTTAATACGATCACCGATGAGCCTCCCGGTTCGGTGCACGCGGAGATGCTTCGCAACGCGAGCGAACCTGTCTTACCCGCTCGGCTACTGCGAACGTACGACGAAGATGGTGATCGTCAATTGTCATTCGATGAACTCGGCTGGACCGAAGCGCGGGGCAAAGCGTTTGACCAGAATTCCGATGGCCGATTGAGCCTCCGAGAATTGGCAACGATTTCCGCCGGTGAACCTGATTTGACGTTCGCCGTTGACGTCGCCCAGTCGTCATCGGGGGCATTGAAAATAGTCGAGCATTCCGAAGCGAATCGTTCGCTCAAAGGTGACATCAGCATCCAAAACGATGTGATCCGCATCCGGAACGAATTGTTCAACCTATCAATCAGCTATCGGTATCGTGATCCAGTTGCCGAAGCGGAAGTCAATGCGTCCAATGCCTTCAACCAAATCGACTTGGATGCCAACGGATACCTTGACCGTGATGAAATAGCCGAACACCAACGATTCGAGCGTTATTTGTTCGACGCGATGGATCGTGACAAAGACGATCGGGTCTTTGCCGATGAAATGATGCAATACGTTCGCGAGTATACAGAACCTGCATCGACGACCTGCCAAGTGACGTTAATGGATAGCGGCAATGGCTTCTTCCAAGTACTCGATGAGAACGCCGATGGCCGGATCTCTATCCGTGAACTTCGCGCGTGCGAGCAAAACTTGATTCGCGTTACACCGACGGATCAAGCCCAGATCGATCCGAAAAGCATGATGGCATCTTATCGGATCGAGATTAAACGCGGCGGAACGAGTTTGTTCGGCCGTGTCGATCGACCGACCATCGATTCCCCGGAAGCGTTCTTGGCGCCACCGGTGGGGCCGATCTGGTTTCAGCGTATGGATCGAAATGGTGATGGCGATTTGACTTGGGATGAATTCTTGGGAAGCCGAGAAACATTCCACCAGCTCGACCATGACCGCGACAACCTTATTGACAAGAACGAAGCTTCGTTAGCGAGTAAGTTAGACGGATGAGTACCACCACCGACCCGAACGGATCGTCCACCGAATCGCCGTCCAACAACGGCCAACTGCTAGACCAAGTGGACAAGTTAAGGCAATCACGCGAACGATTGCGAGCCGAGGTTGGCAAGGTCATCGTCGGCCAGCAAGATGTCGTCGACTTGCTGCTATTGGGTTTGCTTTGCCGTGGCCACGTATTGCTGCATGGCGTCCCTGGGCTTGGCAAGACGTTGATGGCACGAACGCTCTCGTCGACCCTCGACCTGAAATTTAAACGAGTCCAGTTCACGCCGGACCTGATGCCTTCGGACATCACCGGTACCGATGTGATCGAAGAACAGGAAGGCGGAGGCGGGCACCGGTTGAAATTTGTTCCCGGTCCGATCTTTACCAATTTTCTGTTGGCCGATGAAGTCAACCGAACGCCACCGAAGACACAAGCCGCCCTACTGCAAGCGATGCAGGAACATGAAGTCTCGGTGGGCAACACGACCTACACTCTCGATCCGCCCTTCTTTGTTGTCGCGACGCAAAACCCGATCGAAATGGAAGGCACCTACCCACTGCCGGAAGCACAAGTCGATCGGTTCATGTTCAATATCCGGGTTCGCTATCCCACCGTCGAAGAAGAAGCGGCGATCATTCGTGGAACGACCGGAACGGACTCGGTCGAGCCGACTGCGGTGCTCACATCGGATGACTTGTTGCAGCTACAGTCGATCGTTCGCGGCGTGCCGGTTTCTGATGATGTCGTGATGTATGCGGCCCGGTTGGTCGCCGCAACTCGGCCGTCGATCGGGGAACGCGGCGCGAGCCGCCCCGGAGATCAGGAGCCATCGCAAGACATCGAAATGGTTCGTAAGTATGTGACCTACGGTGCGAGTCCCCGGGCGGGGCAAGCGTTGGTCCTGGCCGGCAAAGCGCGGGCCATTTTGGAAGGTCGCTATCACGTGGACTTTGCCGACATCGCGGCGCTCGCCCATCCGGTGTTGCGACACCGACTGGTGCTGAACTTTCATGGGCGAGCGGATAATGTCGATTCCGACGATGTGATCGATGCGCTGCTGCGTGAAGTGAAGGAGGAGGTCGCGTGATCGCAAAGCCTTCCACCCGTGAACGCAAAAGGTCCGAAGGCCGTCGTAAGCCTTTGCCGGGTGAGCGTGCTTCCGGATCTGACGGTCGCCCCCGGTGGCTTAAGCCGGATGAGCTTGCCCGACTGAGTTCGATCGAATTGCGCGCCCGCGGCGTCGTCGAAGGTTTTCTCCAAGGCCTGCACCGCAGTCCGTTTATCGGCTACAGCGTCGAGTTTTCTTCGCATCGTCGCTACGGTCCCGGTGATGATTTACGGCACGTCAACTGGAAGTTGTTCGCGCGGCAGCGAAAGCTGTATGTCAAAGAGTTTGACGCGGAAACAAATCTCAATTTGTACTTGTTCGTCGACGCGAGTCGTTCGATGCAGTGCAAAATCGACGGGGCGATGTCGAAACACGATTACGCGGCGACGTTGGCCGCGGCGTTCGCTTCGCTGGCACTTAAACAACGGGACGCCGTCGGGTTGGGCCTGTTCGATGACGGCGTCCACCGATACATGGACCCGTCGGCCAAACCGGGACGCTGGGAAGACTGTCTCGCACTGCTCGCCGAACCCCGTGAGTCGAACACGACCGCACTCGCGAAGTCGCTCGAACAAGCCGCGGCGTTGGCGAAGCATCGCGGGATCGTGGTCATCCTCAGTGACTTAGTCGACGGCGACATCGATGGATTCACCAAAGGCCTGCAACAACTGCGGCATCGTGGGCACGAGGTGATCGTATTTCATCTACTCGATCCATTCGAGCGGCACCTCGCCGAAGGTGGTCGGTACCGCGTGTTGGACCTGGAGAGTTCGTCTGAACTGACGACCAATATGGAAAGCGTTCGCAACGATTATCTGAACAAAATCAATCAATGGTGTGAGCGGCTCGACGATGCTTGCCTGTTGCAAGGTGTCGATCGAATTGAGTTGACGACGGATGTTCCGCCGACCGGAGCACTTGTGGAATACCTCGTGCAAAGATCGAACTGATGAATTTCATTCAAACCGGATTCTTGATCGGCGGGGTAGCACTCGCAATCCCAGTGCTGGTGCATTTGCTGAGCCGGTATCAAGTCCGTCGCGTCGAACTGGGCACGATGCGGTTCCTGCAGGAAGTGATGCAGGACGGTGCCCAGCGTCGCAAGATCCGACGTTGGCTATTGCTATTGACCCGCTTGGCATGTGTTGCCGCCCTGGTGATGTTGTTCGCGCGGCCCTATTTGCCGGAATTTGTTCGGCGTGATGGAGACCGATTGCGGGTTATCTTGGTCGATCAGTCTGCCAGCATGGGAATGCCCGGGAAGAACGGACGACTGATCGATGACGCGGTAGCCAAAGCAAATGAGGTTGCAAGTCAATTGGGGACCGACGCAAAGATCCTGTGGGCATGGTTCGATTCCGAAGTCCACCCGGTCGACACGGAGTCCGGGCGGGTCTCGGCACCTCGAGGGATCGTCGGGGGGACAGATTTTTTGACCGCTTTGAGCTGGGCTCGTGATCAGGTCGATGCGTTTCCCGATTCGATCGCCGATGTCGTGCTGATCTCGGATTTGCAGCAAGCGGGAATGGCCTCCGACCTCGTCGAAACATCCACGCTGGCTATGCCGGCCGATGTCCCGGTGCGAGTGATCGATGTCGGACGCGTCGCGGCGAGCAATCTGGCGGTGACAGCGGCGATGCCAACGTCAACGCGAACGTCCCCGGATCAGGACACGGTGATCAACGTAACGCTGTTCAATTATGGCACGTTGCCGATGGAAGAAATTCCGATGACCGGTACCGCAGAATCGGGGGGGCGGACGGTCCGCTTGAAAAAGTCAATCAATATTCCGGGCGAACAAGCGCAGGAATTGAGCTTTGATTTTGGCACCCTGCAACCGGGAGTGTGGCAGTTTACGTTTCAACTTGATGTCGAAGACGACTTGGCGATTGACAATCGACGGATCACGGCAATCGAAGTCGGACAGCCGGAATCTGTCTTAGTAATCGACGGCGGTACTCAAGACGAAGCGGTGATGGGAGAGAGTTTCTACGTCTCGGCGGCACTGCGACAATCCAAAACCGCCGCCATCTCGGCCGAGTCGGAAGCGAACGCCGCACCGACTGCGGCTCAACGGTTTTCACCCGAGGTGGTGTACCTATTTGAAGACTCGCTACCGGACCTTCGGCCGACACGCTACCCGCTGGTCGTCGTGGCAAACAGTGCATCGCTGCCTCGCGTTTCGATCGGACGATTGGAACGATATGTCGAAGCGGGGGGGCGCTTGCTGGTTTTCGCCGGCGAGGATTCCGATCAGCAGGATCAGACGTCTGATATCTGGGACGGGTCCGCGTTGACGCCAGGCCAAATCGGGCAAGTTCGTAGCAGCGGTGCGATGCCGTTTCGCGTCGGACAGTTTGATAGTTCGTCGTCGATGTTGACGTTATTTGCTGATCCACAACAGGGCGACTTAGGACGGCTGGCATTCAACCGGATATTGGAAGTGCAGCCCGCCGAACTGACATCCGTCTTGGCTTCCTTCGACGATCAGCTTCCCGCCTTGACCCAACACAAATACGGAAACGGCAACGTGGTTTGGTTTCTCTCAAGTGCCGATGCGAGTTGGGGACCTTGGACAACTAGCCCATTGTATTTGCCATTGGTCCATCAGATGGCGGCCGATCTATTGCATCTCACGGGCGAGGGGAAAATTCGCTTTCGATCGATCGGAAATGACCGCAATTTGATCGCCTCCGATGCGCGTTCGCCACAGATCACTCGTGTCAGTACCGACGCGTCTCGGTCGGTGGTGTCGAGCCAGCTGACGTTTGACCGTCCCGGATTCGAGAGCGGTGACGGCGGGGTTCTGTATGTCGTCAACGCCACCGCACAAGAGTCCGACACGACGCGGATCCCCGTCGATCAGTTTGCGTCCCACTTCAAGTTTACCCTTGCAGAATCGGACTCTGGCGAAGTCGCAAAAATCGTCCGCGATGAACACAAGCGTGAGTTGTGGCCGTGGGTGGCCGCGCTGGCTGCTTTATTGATGTTGACCGAATACTTTCTCGCCAATCGGACTACCGCATGAACGCTCCAGATGTTGCTTATCAGGTCGCGCGGCAATTCGCGGCCCTTCGTCGAAGGTACTTGACCGTCCGGCTAATCGCATTGATTGGGTTTGCGATGGCCGCGGTACTGTTGTGGCTTGCGGTGATTGCGGCGATCGATTTTCGCTGGGAATTAAGTCGCGAAATTCGACAACGGTCTCTACTAACGGGATGTGTCTGCATCGCCGTTGCCGCGGGCTGGCGATTGGTAATGATCATGCGGCAAACGCGGCAACGCGCGTTCGCGGGCATCTTGGAACGCTCGTTCGATGACTTTGGCCAGCGGATTCGTACGGTACTCGACACCGTCGACGGAAAAGTATCCGGACCGTTTGAGATGTTACGAGCGCTCGGCAATCAAACGCTCGGGCGTTGGGATTTGGCGATGCCCAATCGGATCGTCCCGATGCGTCTATTGCAAGGCGGCTTGGTCGCCTTGGGAGCGATGGCGGCATTGGTCGCGATGCTGTTCTTCTCAGGTGGCGACCTGCGATTGGCTTTGTCGCGTGCCCTCGGTAGCAACCGCCCCTACACGATTTTGGAAGTTACCCCGGGTGATGTCAAAGTCTTGGAAGGTACCCCCGTGACGGTCTCGTTAGATTTGGTCGGCCGTACCGATCGCGAGGTCGTGATTCGTTACCGAGAAATTCTTCCCACCGATTCAACGATCGCGTCCGCGGAAGAGAACGCAGATCATCATCGTGAATCTATGTCCGATTGGATCGAATCAGAGCTACTGCCCGAGGGCGATTTTTCGAAAGACAACGATCCTTCGAAAGATTCCGGGGCCGATCCTCGACGAAAACGGTTTGCACTGCTGCTGGGCGAGGCAAGTGTGCCGATCGAATATCAATTCATTGCGGCCGGGCAATCAACCAAGATTTTTCGGATCGAGATCCAGCCACTGATCGAAGTCGAGTCGCTAACGGTTGATGTGACCCCGCCAGCATACACCGGATTGCAGCCCCGTCTCTTTGATCGCAATGAGCTGACGGTTCTGGAGAACTCGGAAGTCAATGTCACGATCAAACTCAATCATCCCCTCGCCTCGACCGAGCTTTTGGTTGGACCGAAAAAATCAAAGCTTCAGCCGGTAGAACTTATCCCAGGCGACAACCCTCGCATTTGGACGTTTGCGTTACCGACATCGGCAACGACACGCTGGACGTTTTCGGGCGCGGGGCTCGACGGAACGCCGATGGACTCGATCTCAGGGCGGCTAGGGATTCGGCGCGATGCGGCGCCAGCGATTCGCTGGAATGAACCCTCCGACGAAATTCGGGTTCACACCTTGGCCGAAGTCCCGATGTCGGTCCAGGTCTCTGACGACTACGGTTTGGTCGAATCCGGAATAGCGTTTCAAATCGGCGGTGACGACGAGTACGTGCTGACCGATTGGATTGCACAAGAAGACGAAAACGATTCCACCCTCGCCGTAAAGACACGCATCAAGTTGTCAGAGCTATTGCCTTTGGAGACCTTCCAGCTCACCGAGCGAGACTACATCGCCTACTACGCTTATGCGATTGACAACAGGCCTTGGGGACCACACCGAACAGAATCCGATGTTCGTTATATCGACATCCGGCCGCTCAGGCAGTTCTATCGTGAAGTCGACCCGATGCCCAACCTTGGCAACGGGCAAAACCGCGTTCTGGTTCAGCTTGATGAGCTTATCCGCCGCGAACGTTTCATCATCAATCGCACTCGGCGTCTCGTGCGCGAAGGCGTTGATTTGGCTCGAGAGCTCGGCACAATCGATCGTCTTGTCAAGAATCAAAGTGAGTTGGCTGACCTGACTCGGTTTCTGACGGAGTTCTTTTTGTCGCGTGGAAACGATGACGTCGAAGCATTAAGTCAGGCGGAATCGTCGATGCTACAGGCCGCCGATTCGCTGGCCGCCGGTGAACTCGATTTGGCGTTCGCTCAGCAACAAGACGCACTGCGGTCGCTGGTCGAGGCGCGGCAAACGCTCGAGATCATCTTGATGAATAACATGTCACCGCAACAGCAGCGGCAGCTCAGCCGATTCGCTCGACAGTTGCAACAAAAACTACGTCGCCAACGACCTCAGAACGAACGCGAAATCGCTGACACACTACGGCAAATCGCGGGCGACCAGCAAAGGCTGACACAAGTCGCCTCACAGATGGCAAGTTCATCGCAGGCGGGCGGCAAAGCAAAGAACGCGTCTGTCAATCCAACCAACGGGAATGCCGGTTCCAACGCTTCGCCGCGAGATGATGACGAAGCAACGGAGAACGCGGAAGGGCAGTCGAGTGATGACCGCGACGCCGACCAGTCACCGGAGTCGAGTGAGGGTGATCAAGCAGATCCCACCGATGCAGATTCCACCGATGCCGAAAACGGTTCCGATAGCTCACAAGTGCGGCCGTCTGGTTCGGGCATCGAAGATACCGAACCCGAGCAATCGGAGACTTCGGATCGCGAAATGATTACCGAACGCCAAATCGAACTGTTGGAACGTCTTGAGACCGTCCGTGACGATTTAGAATCTCGCTTGCAAACGTCGCCGTTGTTGGCGACTCGAATGGACGAGGCAATGGGCTCACTCGATGCCCTCGTTGATCAAACACGGCAAGAAGAAATGGATTCGTTTGCCACCGGCGGACAAGTCGCGAGCGATCTCTTGGAAGAAATGAGCGCGCAGTTGGAAGCCCTGTCGGCGGACGAACCGGTCACACGTATCAGTTCCTTGCGTGATTTGACCGCGGGCATGGGGATGTTAGAGCGAAAGCTCTCCGGCGAAACGATGAAGTCGGCGACAACCGGGACACAGCCGGAAACTGACTCGGACGAACAAGAGGTGGCTTCACAAGCAATCGAACGGTCGCGACAACGACTCGATGCGCGAGCCGAAACGCTTAACGAAGTCCTTTCAAGCCAAGCGGAAATCGGTGACATCGAAATGAGTGAAGTCAATGATCGTCTCCGTGACTTTGCCGAGGAGACAGAGTTTCTCGATCTTCTTGCCGCAACCAAGAAGTCGATCGAGCAGATTGATGCCAGCGAGACCGAGGGACGAATGGCGATCAGTGACGCGGCGAACGAACGGTCGCGAGACTACATCGATGCCGCGCAACGACTTGACCGACTTTACCAGCAACTGGTGACACCGCGTTTGGCCCGCCTGCGACAGATGGAAGGCCAAGCCTCACAAATGGCGAACCAGATGAGAAATGGGTCGGGCGGTTCGGCTGGCGAGAAGGCGGAAATGGAAGCCCAGATGCGTCAACTCGCACAGGAGCTTCGTGACGAAAGCCTACGTGAGTTGGCGGAGATCCTCGAAGGGGGCGGGGGCGAGGAAGAAATCGATCCGCAGAGCCAATCGACGGCTCAGGAGGATCAGGATCCGATGCTCGAAAATGAACGTAGTTCAGGAATAGAAAGTCTGTTGAATGGAACGCAGTCCGGCGGGGCGCTTCCCTTGACCGGTACCGCTTCAGGCCGATTGCAGGTGGTCGCCGAGGAATTACGCCGCCGTATTCAACAGGTCATCTTGCTGGAGATTGCGGTCGACCGTGACACGCCGATTCCTTCGGAATACCGCCGAGCCGTGGATGGCTACTTCCGAACACTTTCGTCGGATCAATCCCGGTCGACCGAGATGACAGAGGCGGCGTCGACGGGGGTGGGACGATGATCGTTGAGATGCTTTCTTGTCAGGAAATTGTTGGTTTGCGATTCGCTGACGCGATGATACTGGCCGAAACGTTCGTCCGCTGGGATTCGCCGCTGCGGCGTGGGGCATGGCTAGGTTTGATAGCCGCGGCGATCTTGGTTTGGTTTTTGCTGCGTGTCTTTTGGGGGAAGTCTCTCGTCCAGGGGCGGACGGGATTGTTACTGCTTCGTGTCGCCGCTGTTGGAATTGTTATGTTGATCTTGATGGGCCCTACCATCATCGATCAGCAACCAGGGGAAACGACGCGGCCAAGATTAATCTACCTGTTTGATGGATCGCAAAGCATGCAGCTTGGCGGCGAACTTGATCGCTGGCAACAAGCGATCGAGTTCACGAGGGCCGCTCATGAAAAAGCGGATGCCGCCTACAGCGGTGACGTTCAGGCCTTTCGTTTCGGTCATCGTCTAGAACCGTTTCTCGATTCATCCGGAGACCAGGCGTCTCGTTTTCCGTCAAAACCACGGCGTTCGGCCGGAGAAACGCAAGACGTGCGTTTGGTATCGTCCGGTGAATTCGGTGAAGCCGAAACGAAAATCAAAGAACCGGATGCCTCCGATTCTCGACTCGCCGATGCGCTGCGACAGTTGTTACCGCAAGTTCGTGGGCAAACCGCCGCGGGCGTTGTCTTGTTGTCCGACGGTCGCGTTCGCGCATCGGAATCGGTCGAACGCCTGGGCGAGATCTTTGCCAAGACCGAAACACCGATTCACGTCGTTCCAATCGGTCAAGTCGGCGGATCGGGAGATATCGCGATCGTGTCGTTGGTCGTGCCGACCCGCGTTCGCAAATTCACCGAGAACGAGGTGCAGGTTTTCCTGCGCAGCTTCGGCTATCCGGGCCAGCAAACGACACTTCGTATCTTGCGGCAATCGACGAAAGTCGGAGATGAATTCGCCGAAATCGCATCGCTACCGATCACACTTACCGGCGGTGCCCAATCCGCGTCCTTGACGTTTCGGGTCGATGATCGGCCGGAAGATCTCATTGTGGTCGTTGATCCGATCGAAGGTGAGCTGAGCACGAAGAACAATCGTGTTGAGACGCATGTCGAGATCGATCGTACCAAGGTTCGTGTGTTGAGCATCGAAACCGATCGACCGCAGGCGATGCAGCAGCAGCAGCAGCAGCAAACGTCGTTTCTCGGTGGGCTCTTTAGCGGACTCGGAAATACGGCAGGGAGCGACGGAACCAGCATTCAGTCATCGCTACAAGCCGACGAAGATATTGAATGCACGGTATTGTTAAGCCTGGGAGGACAGTCACTACGGCGGGTCACGACCAATGGCACGCCCCAGTCGACCAATGGGTTTCCGAAAACTCGCGCCGAACTGTTTGCCTATGACTGCGTCATCTTCAACGAAGTCACCGCGAGTGTCCTAGACGAAGAGCAACAACAATGGTTGGCTCAGTGGATCGACGGCCGTGGCGGCGGTTTGATCGTGACCGGCGCGGGGGCTCTCGATCATCGTGGCTGGGAAGAAACGGCGATCGAGCCACTATTGCCGATCACATTGCAAGAGTCTGCCGCCAATTATCCGTTGACCACTGCCGTGGATGTTGTCGAACCGTTACATCCGATCTGGCGTTTACGGATGGAGCGGATGTTGAACGATCAAATCCTCAAAACGTTGCCGAGTCTGTCGGTCTCCGTCAACGATGTGGTGGCGAAACCTGACGCTAAAGTTTTGGCGCGATCGGCTGACGATGGAAAGCCGGTCATGATCTCGCAACGCGCCGGACGTGGCCGTGTGCTCGTGTCTGCGGCGTCCTTGTCGGGGACGTTCTTAGAAGCACTTGCACAGAATTGGGGTGACCAACCGGAGCGTGTGGCGGCCAAATTCTGGCGGAACATGGTCTACTGGGCCACGGAGGAATCGTCGACCGGGAGACGCCGGTTGGTGGTCAGCAGTAATCAACGGTTTTATCGGCCCGGACAACGACTGCAGGTGCGGGCAACGTCTTACGACGAAGCGGCGCGCCGGACGACCGGGTATCGTGTCTGGGCGATGTTCGAGCCGGAATCCCTCGATGACATGTCGCTGTACTCACCGGTACTTTGGCCGGACAATGTTGTCCGTGAAAGTGGCGAAGTCGGTCCACGCATTGCCTGGGGGGAAGAGCTCCCCTTGCGGGTTAATCCCGAAGAGCAGATCTACGAAGTCGACTTGATGTTGAGCGAGTCGGTCGCCGCCGCAGACAGTGGAATGCGAATCGAGTTGACTGCTTATGAAGGCGAAGATACCGGGATGGCGTTCAGCCACGGCACCCAGGTGGACAGCACTTCGTTGGCCGTTCAAATCCTGAGTGATCCCTTCGAACAGCAAAACCCGCTCCCCAACCACGAACTTTTGTCACGATTAGCAACGGTCTCGGGCGGGAAAGTCCTTGAGAATCCTGAACAATTGACCGAGCTACTGCGCGAGCGCGAAGAGTATCATGGACCTTCGAAAATCGATGCGACACCGGCTTGGAATCGGTTTTGGTTGTGGTTAGGGCTGATCGGGTTACTGACCACCGAATGGATTTGGCGGCGATCGACGGGACTAGCTTGAGGGGGGGCACCGCCGGGACACTTCCGCACTGAATGACGGATCTTGATTATTTCGGACTTTAATTAACGGGGCATCGGCGAAGCCGTTGTTCAAGGCAATGCTTGGCAAACCATTGCTGACATGAACAATGCCATTTGCCAGATCGCATTTTTATGAACTTGCACGATAGAACTTGAAACAATGGTGAAACCTTCCAAAGACGTTACGGCTGCCGAGCTTGCGATATTAGAAAAACTGTGGGAGCACGAACGGGCGACGCTCAAACAGTTATCGAAGTGGTTGTACGGGGCAGAAACACCGTCGGATATCGCGACGGTTCAAAAGTTGATCTCGCGATTAGAGGCCAAGGGCTTTGTCGGTCGTGATCGAGATTGTTGGCCGCATCAGTTTGCCGCGATTGTTGATCGTGATGAACTGATCAGCAAACGTCTGCAAGCGACCGCAGACGAGTTATGCGATGGAACTATGGGGACACTTTTAACCCACTTGGTCAAATCGGCGAAATTCAACTCTCGCCAGCGAAAACGATTGCGCCGCCTTTTGGACGACCTGGATTCTGAATAATGCTTCTGTTGGAGCTGATTATCGGCAACTTGCTGTTGGCAATGTTGATCGCATCGATCGCCCTGTGGGTCGGTCGTGGCGGAAAACATGCGTCGCTAGCACATGCGCTGTGGGTGCTGGTCTTTGTCAAATTGATTACCCCGCCGATCATCTCCTTCCCGGTACCCGTGCCGATCCCCACCATGGCCTCTCAGGTGGCCACTCAGGAAAAGAAGCTCACCGCCAGTCTTGATGGACAACACATCTGGCGTGGATCGCCGGCTGGGAATGACTCGGTTACGCAAGACACCGAAATCAGCGTTTCCTCGGACCGATCCCCTGCTCCGGTAGATACGTCCGACTTGGCGGTCGATCATGTTCAAAATGACGCGTCGGTGATTGATCGAATTTCGTCAGTCACCCCGGCGCCATCGACACTGCTCGAACAGGTGACTCGGTTCATAGACCAGGGGATGGTCTGGTTTGTCGCGGTATGGGCGATCGGGTTCTTGGTGCTTAGCATCCGTGGGTTGGTTCGACTGGTTCGTTTTCGCCGACTGATTCAGGAATGTGGGCAAGACGACGAAGAGGCGGCCGCCATCGTTCGCCAATTTGCCTGTCAACGATTGCGATCACGACCGGGGGCTCGTTCACCGCGCGTCGTTCGCTTAAACGTTCACGTCTCGCCAATGTTGTTTGGCTTTGCGACACGGCCGATCATTGTCTGTCCCGAGGCATTGTGGCAGGCGATGTCTGAGGATGATCGTCGAGCATTCTTGGCGCACGAGACGGCTCACTATTGCCGTCGTGACCATTGGGTTCGGTGGTTGGAATGGCTTGTTTCATCCGCTTATTGGTGGTTTCCAGGTATCTACTTTGCCCAGAGCCAATTGGAACGCCACGAAGAAGCTTGCTGTGATGCGCGGGCGGTGGAGTTGTTAGAAACCAAACCACGGCGCTATGCCGAGGCATTGTTGCGAGTCGTTGACTTTATTAGTGACTACCAAGTCGGATTGCCAAGTTTCGCGTCGGGGATGCAGCCGACCGCAACGCTAGAAGAACGATTGCGATTGTTAATGCTTCCCGACAAAGCTGGCCCGACGTCTCGGACGCTTCGCACGGCCAGCGGAGCAATGTGTTCGGCGATGATCTTGATTCATCCTCAGCTTTATCCGATCGCTTGGCAGGACGAGCGTTCTCCAGAGGACCAATGGGTGATCGCCAAGTCGTCGTTTGACCAATCAATCGAACGTGCCCCCGCCATCGAGTTTCAGCCGACCAACCCGGATCTCGAACTCCCTCCTGAACCAGTCGGGTTTTGGAATTTGGAACCGGCCCGTCGTTGGGCCAGTTTTCGACTCAAGACATCGGGATATCGACTTCGAGCGGTCACGGGACGTGGCATTTCGATCGAACGCGATCGAAGGCGTTTGATGTTTAAGCAGGAGGAATTGACCTCGATCTCAGAAGTCGCTTCGACCGGCCGTGTGATCATCGGTGATCGTGAAGGAAACGTTCGATTGTGGGATCTCGACGCAGGGATGGCGGTTTCACTTCTCGGGAATCATCGACACGAAGTGACCAGTGTTTGCGTCGGAGTTGAAGGCGGAGTCTTCTCGGCAGATCACGCCGGGTCCGTGATCCGCTGGGAAATGCAATCGGGACAAATGATCGCGCGATGGACGGCCAATGATCGGCCGATTCAATCGATTCGAATTTCGAGCGATGACAACTTTGTTGCGGTCGTTTGTGGCGATTGGAAATCGCTACGAGTAGCGCCGACGCTGCATCTTTTGGAAGCCCAGACGTTGACAGAAAAAGGCCGACAACCGCTACCCGAGGACACCGCCCTCGTGCGACAGGCTGATGACGGTCAATGGTGCGTGATCAGCTGGGATGGCACGGTTCGTGACTTGTTTACCGAAACGGTCATTGGCAGCGTCGACAAAGTCCAGGTGTCGTCACTGCTGTTGTCACAGCACGCGACCTTTGATTTGCCGCCGAACGATCTGATCGGTCAGCAGATGGCATTGCCGAGTGAGTGACGACGGTAGGTAGCGTCGTCACCGCGCTATTGTGGTGCGGTCACGCGATCCGACTGACAGCATCCGTATCTTGAAAACATCCGCGTCTCGAAAACTAGACGTAACGTAACTCAAACACAGGCCGATAACCAATGATCCGCTTTCGAACTTGTTGGCTTGGACTTGTCTTGGGCTTGGGCGGATTCGTTTCCGCAGACGTGCTCGGCGACGAAGCTCGGCCTGCCGCACAAACGGAATTACAAGAAGCAGAGTCTGAGGCGGTTTCCAGTCGTCATCTTGTCATCATGATCGGATTACCCGGTGACCAAACTCATCGCGAGCGATTCACCGAAGCGGCGGAAAAGTTGATCGTCGCATCGAATGAAACCTTGTCGGTCGACGCCGAACACCTGACCGTGCTTGCCGGTGACGACGAGATGCAGCAAGCGCTTTCAGTATCGCACGAAGACGTGGGCGTTTGCTCCGGAGAAACGGTCGAACAAACGCTTCGTGACCTCGCATCGCGATTGAAGCCTATCGATTCCCTTTGGGTCGTGATGATCGGTCACTCCCACCCGCAGGGAGTCCTAAGTGAATTCAATGTGCTCGGTCGCGATTTTAGCCAACAGGATTTTTCGAAATGGGCGGCACCGATCGAGTGTTTCGAGCAGGTCTTTGTGCTGACGCAGCCGATCAGTGGATTTTGGATCAAACCACTGGCCAAACCGGGGCGAATTTTACTTACCGCTACCGAGGCCGACCTGGAGTTCACCGCGACCGAAATGCCCTACGCACTTGCGGACGTGTTGGCCGGCGAAAGCGATCAGGCACTTGACGACGTCGATGGCGACGGTAATGTCAGCTTGCTCGATCTGTATTTGGCCACGTCGATCGAGGTCACGCTTCGGTTTCGATCGATCGATCGACTGCAAACCGAACACGCACAACTCGACGATAACGGTGACGGGCGCGGCAGCGAAGTTCAGTTGGCTTATCTGCCCCCCGAACCTACAGACGACGATGAAGATGAAGACGAAGACGACGACGAAGAGTCTGAAGAAGAGAACGTGGATGAAGAAACAGACGATCCCGATTTAGATAGTACCGAGGCTGAGCAGCCAAACGAGCAATCCGATCAGCCGACAGACTCCGTCGCTTCCGGCGACGAAGTTCGTCCAAGCCTTCCTCGTCCAGAACTAGTCACGAGTCGAAACTTAGACGGTTTTCGAAGTCGCTACGTTCCGCTTAAACGTGACGTGAAACCATAGGGCGAGCCGCGAAGCATTCGAAGGATTGGCCGAGTACCGAAACCGTGGCCAAGCAACGAGACACAGTGTAGTGAATTGACGATTGGTTTCGCCGTATGGCATTCACCTTGTTCGAGCTCTGTTAGTCGGCACCCATGCTCGTTGGCTGCCAATTTTTTCCGTGCATCTCGATCGAACGAACCACTACGTTCTCCGCATCATGATGGCGTACAAGTCTGTGATATCGAACCACAGTTCGTCGCCCCCGGCGCAGCAGACTTTGTCGTACGATTTCCCGTTTTGATGGACGAGCGATTGGCTTTCAAATGTTTTTTGAAGGTAGCCGAGGATATCGTGCTCGTCGGTGGTTCGTGTGATCAGATAAGGTGCGTCTTGGCTGCCATCGCCGGTTGATAGTATTCCATCACAGATCGCGCGAGCGGTGACGGTTTCGAATTCCCAACGCTCTTCTTCACCTCGGTTTTCACAAACTTTAGCCATCAGAAGGTGGGCGCAAGGGCTGAGCAACAGATTCGGGCCGGCATCGGTGATCAGAGACGCCGCATCGTCCCATTTCTTTTCCTCAATTGCGGCAACAATTTCGTTCAATTCTTCCGAAAATGGGTCGAAGTGATTGGATCGTAACAACACCGTTCGCGCCGCAAGATACGTCTGCCGACTCGGCGAGCGAATCAGCGAAAGGAATTCAGCTTTCATAGCAAGAGAGTCGGTCGCATTGGGGCTGGCGATTCAAGATGAGGCGAACGTCCGGTGGGGCGGAATCGTTCGGCGATGGAAACCTACAACGCTTCCGATCAAAAACAAACGGATTCATCTCGACAACGATCAAAGTTTCTAAAAGTACCGAGCGATTGGCAGACGCGTTAACTTTTTTAACAATCGAGTTTGTCCAAAAGCCAATCGTTGCCGGAGATTGTTAAGGACGGTGGGGTTCCAGCTAATTCTGCCTTAACGTCTGGCTCCGGCGTGACTCTCCGGCGTGGGGGACCTGAGCGTGACGTGCGGCGAGGGGTCGCAATCTTCGCCGTCCTGCAATGCGAGTTGAGATGATACAACGGAGGTGATGCGGCAACCGCGTTTGACTTGATCGTCGCGAGGGCTGTCGCCGCGAATTCGTTGCAAGATCCAACTGCAATTACCAACATCGACAATTCAGCATTGGCAGAGTTGTCGGAAAGGGGAGCGTACGCGTCGATGGACGTCGAAATACTTAGCCGGTTGCAATTCGCCGGCACGATCATGTTCCACTATCTATTTCCGCCGCTGTCGATCGGTCTGGGGCTGCAGCTGTTTCTTTGCGAACTGATGTACTTCCGGACTCGTGATTTGGCGTGGGAAGCCGCCGCACGATTTTGGACGCGTGTCTTTGCGGTGAATTTTGCGATGGGGGTCGCGACGGGAATCGTCATGGAGTTCGAGTTCGGGACCAATTGGGCCGTGTACTCGCGATTCGTCGGAGACGTGTTCGGGTCGGCGCTCGCCGCGGAAGGAATTTTCGCCTTCTTTTTAGAAAGTGGTTTTCTTGCCGTGTTGGTTTTCGGCTGGGATCGAGTCGGGCCAAAGATGCACCTGTTTAGCACGTTAATGGTTTTTCTGGGATCGATGTTCAGTGCTGTTTGGATTGTGGTTGCGAATAGTTGGCAGCAAACACCGGCGGGTTACCATGTCGTTTTTCACGACGTCCAAGGAGAATTAATGCCGCGTGCGGAGATCACCGACTTTTGGGCGATGGTCTTCAATCCGTCATCGGTCGATCGGTTGACGCATACGCTGATCGGCGCCCTGGTCCTCGGTGCTTTCTTTGTTGCTTCGGTTTGCTCGTTTTACTTGCTGAAGGGGAAGCATGAGGAAGTCGCGCGTCGCTGCATGAAGATCGCGCTTCCTTCGGCGTTGCTCTTTAGTCTTGCCGCGGCAATGTCGGGACATGACTCTGCACAAAAGCTGGTGGAAACCCAGCCAGCGAAATTGGCGGCGATGGAAGCACATTTCGAAACGACTGATCAGCCGACCGGACTGTGGCTGTTTGGGTGGCCGGATACTGCCAGTGAGACCGTTAAGTTTGGCGTGCAGGTACCCGCAATGCTTTCGTTTATGGTTTACAACGATCCAGCTAGGCCCGTCCCCGGGATGGATCAGATACCGATTGATGAGCGACCTCCGGTGTGGCTTCCCTTCCAAACGTTTCATTTGATGGTTGGGTTGGGAACTTTAATGATCTTGGTCTCCGCGACGGCATGTTGGTTTTGGTTTCGGGGAAACTTGATTGAAAAACGCAAGTTGATGTGGGCGATCATCGTGATGCCGCTCGCGGCCATGACCGCCAATCAAGCGGGCTGGATCACGGCCGAAGTCGGGCGACAACCCTGGATCGTTTATCCGTCTACCCAAGACGGTGTCGAAATGATGGGCCTAAAGACTGCCGACGGTTTAAGTGAATCGGTCACAGCCGAACAAGTGCTCAGCAGCATTATATTGTTCGCGGTGATTTACAGTCTCCTTTTCGCCGTTTGGATCTTCGTACTCAACAACAAGATTCAGCACGGTCCGGAAAGTCCGCAAGAGCTAGCCGAATACAAAGCCAAGATCGGTAAAGGCGACATGGCGGACTTGATCGAGCACCGGGGAACTTCCCGCGGACACGGAATGATGGACGAGGGGGTGCTGTAATGTTTTCTCTTGGATATTTCGAGTGGTTTAACCATCAGTTACTCAGCTATGACACGCTGACTCACATTTGGTTTTTGCTCCTCGGGGTCTTGATCACCGGCTATGCAATTCTAGACGGGTTCGATCTTGGCGTCGGGATGTTGCATCCGTTCATCGCCAAGGATGACCGCGAACGTCGTTTGGTGATGAACTCCATCGGGCCGCTTTGGGACGGGAACGAAGTCTGGCTAGTCACGTTTGGCGGCGCTCTGTTTGCCGCGTTTCCCAATGCTTATGCGACCGTCTTCAGCAGCTTTTACACGGCATTCTTCCTGTTGCTCACGTGTTTAATCGGGCGAGCGGTCAGCTTGGAATTCCGATCGAAGGTTCATGAGCCGGTTTGGCGTCGTTTCTGGGATTTTGGGTTTTTCCTTTCTTCATTCACCGCCGCGTTATTGCTCGGCATCGCCGGTGGCAACATCATGGCGGGCATGGAACTGGGGGCAAAGTTTCACTACGAAGGCAGCCTACTCTCTCAGGTTTACTGGTATCCGCTTCTGGTCGGTGCAATGACCACATCGCTGTTCGCGCTTCACGGTGCGATCTATCTTTATTTGAAAACCGAAGACGAACTGCAAGCTCGCGTCAAACGTGTGATCTTACCGTTATTCTTTGTTTTTTGCGGCGTCTACACCGTCGTTTCGATCGCCACTTGGTGGCATGTGCCCCACGCGACAGACAATTTGTTTTCGGCACCCATGCTTTGGATCGTTCCCGTTTTGAATTTCTTCGCGGTCTTGAATATTCCGCGAGCGATGCATCTCGGTCGGCCTGGCTACGCGTTCTTCACTTCGACAATGGTGATCGCGGCATTGGCATGTCTATTTAGCGTAGCGATCTTTCCTAACCTGATGCTATCCAACCTTGCCGACGAGTACACCATCACGATCTACAACGGACGCAGTAGCCATCAAACGCTGTGGACGATGTTGGTGATCGCAATCATCGGAATTCCCTGTGTGCTCAGCTACACCGTCGTGATCTACTGGATTTTTCGCGGCAAAGTCCAACTTGACCCCAATAGCTATTGAGGCGGACCGGGCACGTTCGTTCCGAATACTCGACTCGCAGACACCGGCGGTAATTTCCAATGTGAATTTCACGCGGTTCGCCGGTGGGCAAATAGAGCTGAATCGTTTTGTCGGTCGGTGTCGTCACTCCCTACCCTCTGGTGCGATACGAAGATTTCACCGCATAGCGCAGCGTGCAGACGTGGATCGCCTTAGGTGAACCGTAAACGACACGAGAGAAAGGCAGTCGGCAGATGACCGAATTCAGCGAATACGTACAAACAGCCGAGGCCGCAACGATCCTTGGGGTGACAGCCTGTTGATGTTCTATTGTCACCCTCCGCCCCGTGAAGCGAGCGTTTTTTCCTGCGGGTAATGCGAAGTGGATGGTGACTCTGTGAAGAAGGCAGTAAAGCCAATATCGTCAGCCATCTAGCGAGTGTCGTTCAGCTCTCCGAGCTGACAACGCAGTCCATTCACGATATTTTCAAACATCTTTGGCTCAATCGGCCAAGTATGATTACCGGTTCGGCTTCGACGGTACTCGGATTTGTTCCTACAGAAAACGCATCGCTTGGAGCGAACGATCACAACGCTGACGTACCTTGCCTGCATTAATAAGAATGGAACTTAACATGATTCAACTCCTCGCCTTGATGACGGCCGCTTGCGACCGATGGTCCCCATGTCAGTTTTTGTCGCGGACGGTAGTACCCATCTTTTTCGCGGTGACTTTCCTGACAACCTATTCGCCGTTTCTCTCGGTTTGCCGAGCCCAATCGGCACCCCGTCCGAACATCGTGCTGATGTTGTCCGATGACATGGGGTGGGCTGATCCGGGGTTTCATGGGGGTGACGCCTCGCTGACGCCAAACATGGATCGCCTAGCCGGTGAAAGTTTGCGAATGACGCAGTTCTATGCCCATTCGGTTTGTGCGCCGACTCGGGCGGCATTGATGACGGGACGCTACGCGTTTCGAAATTGGATGGATTGGCGGAGTGAAGATTTTGGCAAACCAAGTTACCTGAACAAACTTGGCATGAAACTGGCTCAAAACAAGCGGGGCGAGCCGACGCGGATGCTACATGGGTTGCCCGGCGAAGAACGGACGATTGCTGAGGTGCTTCAGGACGCGGGCTACTTCACCGCATTGGTTGGGAAATGGCACCTAGGCGAGTGGCTGCATGAACAACTGCCGCGTGGGCAAGGATTCGATCATCAGTACGGCCACTATGGATGGGGCATTGACTACAACAACTACACCATTCCGCACAACAGTCCGGCAACCTTTGCCGTCTATGATTGGCATCGCAATGGGAAACCGGTTGACGAGCAGGGCTATAGCACTGATTTGTTCGCCAACGAAGCGGTGCGGTTAATCAGCGAGCAAGACGCCGATCGTCCTTTCTTTCTCTATGTGCCTTTCAACGCGATCCATGGTCCGTTGGAAGACATTCCTCGGTACACGGACACGTTGGACAAACGCTCGGCGGCGCTAAAGTGTCTTGACGAAGCAGTCGGTCGGATCGTCAACACGATCGATCAGTATGGCTTTTCGGAGAACACGCTGGTGATCTTTGCCAATGACAACGGCGGCCTAACCGAGGAAGTCAATCGGCCGTATCGTGGGACGAAGAATACAACGTTCGAAGGTGGAGTCCGAGTTCCATGCTTGATGCGTTGGCCGAACCAGATTGCGGCTGGAGAAACGTCGACGGCGATGATGCATGTCGTCGACCTGTTGCCGACCTTCGCGTCACTTTCGGGAGGTTCGACCGAAGGGTGTGCGACGCTGGACGGGATGGATTTTTCAGACGTGCTTTTGAAGCAGACGCCCAGTCCTCGCGACGAAATTGTTTTCGAAGTATCAGGTAGCGTTCGGTTACCCACCATTCGAAGCGGTCGCTACAAATTGATGGGTGAGCAGTTGTATGATGTGATCGCTGATCCGGGAGAATCGACGGACGTCGCCAAACAGCATCCGGACCGAGTCGCGAAGCTAAAGCAACGATTGGACGAATTTAGCAAACAACGCCCGCCGCTTTCGAAGATCATCGGCGACCCACCGATCTTGATGGATCCGCCTCAGCCTTATGTGTACGGCCAATCCGAAAATGCGAACGCACCGGAGTGGTTAAAACGCCGTGTCGATGCGGTCCGCGCGACGCAACCGCAGTCCTGGCCCGCCGGAAAAACGCCCTGGCCGCAAGCTCCGACCGGGGCGACGATCATTTACGAAGGCGATGGCCGCTAAAGGCGGCTAGCGACGATAACGCTGCGCGGGAACGCTCGCAGTTTGCTGTGGCACCCAGGGCGTTCCAGAGCGGAAGACCCGTTGGTGGTACATCGCAAGGGACCGGAGGGCGTGGCCTTTGGGGCCGATGCTCCAATCATGATCCAAGTCGGACGACATTGCCCGCAATAAATAGTTCACCGCCGCAACCAACCGGCGGTCTTGTAGTTCCTCATCGGGTGTCACGGTCAGCAACCATTCTACGATGTGCCCGGTCGTCTGGATTTTGCGATCGACATCCCCATTGTCAGCCCGGCCTTCGAACCAGTTCGTGCTCATCGAACCATCACGGTTCTGAAGCGAATAGGCGTAGTCGATAAAGTCTTGGGTGTAGATCTCGGCTCGTTTCCAATGACCGTCGATTGGCTTTCCTTCAGCTCGTCGCTTTCGCAACGCGTGGGCATAGCCCATCAATCGGTGGGTTCCGCCGCATGCGGCGCCGACGATTTGCTGATCGAGTTCTTCGGCAATCAGACGTTCGAAGTCCCACTGTGTCCCATCATCGGACATCCATTTGGAATCGGTGTCCAGATAATGCGACAAGCCCATCAACGTAAACGTAAGCTCGTTGTCTTCTTTGCAGCCACGCTGTTCTGACTTGATCAAAGCGTCGACCGTGTACTTCATTTTGCCCGCATACAGCGGGTATTCCACGGGGACGTTGCACATTCCAAGGACGGCGAGGAATTGAGAGTCATGACCTTGAAGTCCGACCCCGTTTTTGGCTTTGATCCCATCGGCATCGTTCGTCAGCAGACGTTGTCCACGACAGATATTGTTTCCGGCGATCCACGCGATCGCGCTGTATTGGCGGTTGCCGACGCGAATCTGGGTATCGGTTCCAAAGACGATCAACTGGTGCATCATTCCCCAGTTGCTACGTCCGCTTGCGATTTCGGGGCGTAGGTAGAAATACCGCAGGACTCGTTCGATCGGAACTCGCATGTTGGCGACCGATCGACTGGGCGTGATCTCTGCAGCCGGGCGTCCGGTATAGTCGAGTTCGACTTTGTCCGGGATGTCCAACTCAGGTTGATCGATTGAATCAGCGTTTTCCTGGGGTGGAAGATCACCGACACTCGATGTCGCTCCTCCCATCTCTTGTTTCGGGGGAATACGTTTGCCTTTTGGTAACTCTTCCAAGTCACCTTTGGGGAGCGGCTGCAATTCCGCCGCATCACCATCGAACGCTCGCAGTTTCGCCGGCGACGACTTTTTGGCGACAACGTGGTCGTCGGTTTCTTCCGGCAGCGATCCACGCTTAACGGTCGCGGCAGAACCGATGGAGTCAAGCAGCTTTTCTGCCATCGCCTCTTTCTGATCACGCTGGACTTCTTCTTCGGCTCGCTGTGTTTCTTTCTGGTCTCGCTGGGAACGATCAGAGTGACGAGCCGCTTCGTCAAGCGACATCGACCGTTTCTCTGGGGGTAGCTTCTCGCTCGCGAGCGGGGGGTCGGCTTCCGTCGGCAATTCATCGAGCGATGGATTCATCGACGGGATTTCACGCCTGGTGTCGATGGCTTGGGATGATTGCCGGGGCTGAGCTTTAGGGGACGCGTTTGGTTTGGCAATCGGGCTGACGTCTTCGCGAACGTTCGTCGCTTCCGCAGGCGCCTTGCGAACAGCAGGCGCCTTGGTCGGTGCGTCAACGTCCGAACCCGATGGAGGCCGAGATGCCGCTGGACCCGGCGTCGTTGTAAGGGGCTGTGCCGCTTTGGCGGGGATTGGGCTTTGGGGAACCGGATCACGAAGTGGCGCGATACGATTGATCGCCTCCCGCGCAACCCAGCCACCCGTGCCCAGTGACTGTGGGGCCCGGGTTTGTGGACCGGGGGCCTGCGGAGCAACCGACTGCGTGCCTTGCTGCGGTCCAGGGTCACGCCGGCTCGCCCCGGCTTGCTCTGGCATGCGTTGCAATTGCCGCGACTCGGTCGGATGAACCGGTTGATCGCCAACCGATGTTCCTCGTCCACGCCAATTGCCTGTCACTGGTGGTGGTACCGAACGAAGCTGCTCCAAGGCCATCGCACCTGGAGTTTGCAACGTCTTTTTCTCTGACGTATCGTCATCCGATGCGATGTCACTGGGCTGCATGTCTCCGGCAACCGCAGGGGCGTTTTTTGGTGCGTCGATCGTTGGCGCGACGAACTCCAGTGCTGGGGTTTCTTTTTCGGCAACCTTCAACGATGGCAGTTTAGTGCGGGCTTTGAATCCGTCGACTGGCCCCGCGACTTGACGGGCAGGCACTTTTGCTGAGTTCGGCGATGTGTTTGCTTCGCCGTCGGTAGATTTCCGCTTGATTTGCTCGGGCGCTTTAAGCGGCGGCACGGTGACATTGGCATCGCCTTTGGGTAGCACAGCGATCGTTGCTTCCGCCCGACTTGAGTCTGATTGAAAAGATTTTTCGCTTTTCGTCGCCTCGTTCTTGCGAGATGCGTCTTCATTCACCGTCACACCACGCTTTGACCAACCGGCATCGATTGACTTCGTTGACTCTTTAGTCTTTACGGGTGGATCGGCGGTGACCGGCTTGCCTTGGGTTGGTTGTTCGCTGACGGGCGAAACGTCTACCGGTTGATTGGCCGGAGCTTCCAGGATGATGCCATCGGCAGCTATCGCATTAGGCGCGAGCGTCGTCACGGCGACGCTTGACGCGAAAGCCGTAGCGGTAAGACGCCATAGGTGGGATCGAAAGCGGTCACGCAGCTTGTTTTGGTTGCGTCGGGTCGGGCGGGTCAGCACGAATAGGCTCCATCGAACGAATGCGCAAAGGTAATCTCTGCTATCGGAACGAACCCCCGATAAATCCAACTTTAACGGTCGACGAACCTGCAAAGGAAACGCCGACAAACGTGGTAAAGTTTGACGCTTGGATTTCCACAAAGACGCTCAAAAAAGTCAGTTTGGTTTAAGCCCCAAACGTCGGTTTCCCGTGAGCGACAAATGCTCACATCGAAGTGGCTGAAACAAGACGATTCTGTAGAATTTCGATCAAGTCTGGCCGGTTTGCGAGAACAAGTGCGCCGGCAACCGGTGCATCTACCAGCCTTGTTTGCAGCTGAAGACAATCGATGCGCTCGAGCAGCTGTTCGCGCAGCAGCGGTTCGTTGACCAGCACTCCTCCCGACAAAGCAAGCGTGATTCCGGCGGACAGATTGAGTCGTCTTGCGAGTGTTCGCACGTGGCGGGCGAGTTCTTCGGCGGCACTTTCAACGATCTCACGGGCGACGGAGTCTCCTGTTTCTGCGGCGGCGATGACTAGTCGACTTTGCTTGGCGAGCTCACGGCGGGTCATCGAAGGCGCGTAGACATGATCGATCAATCGCATCGGATCTTTGACGGCGAACCGATCGCAAAATGAAGTTAACAGAGTCGTCTCTGGGCCACGACCGTCGACAGCCCTAGCGACGGCATCCAGCCCTGCAATAGCAAGGGCATAACCGCTACCCGGATCGCCAATGACGACGCCCCACCCACCGGCGCGAGCATCGGCGCCGCTAGAGTTTCTTGCCCAAGCGAACGATCCTGTTCCGGAAATCAGAATCATTCCGGTTGCCGTCGGCGACGCGGCGGCGAGCACCGGAACCGCATCGTCGGTCACGATAATCGCGGTGCCTGGAAACCGCTTCGATAGGATCGCGGCAAGATGCTTTTGTTCTTCCCTACGTCCGGCACCCGCGGCACCGACACAAACACGCGTCAATCGGGTGGTGGCGGATTCGGTCGTTACGTTCGGCGTGGACAGTGCTTGTCGGACGGCGTATTCAATTTCGTTTGCCGCAGCTTCGTATCCGCCGACACGCGGATTTCCTGTTCCGCCGATGCCTTCGGCAAGTGGACGCACGAGGCCAGTGGTTCGGTCATCGGATTGCGGACGAGATGGTCGTGGATGATCGATCCAAGCGATCGTTTTACTGCCACCGGCATCAACGCCGGCGACCAGCGGCGTGCTTTCGTGGCGTGTCACGGCTTTGAGCCCGTGGCAGATTCAAGTGCCAGTCGTAATTGACCACCTGCTTCACGGAGAAGCCGCCGCGCGTGTTCCGGCTGAAGCGAGCATCGCTGACAAACGACAGCGGTTTTTAGTTCACCGTCGCAACGGACAAGGAGTTCATCGGCCGCATCGGGCGTAAGGTCGGTGAGACGCATGAGTAGTCGCCTTGTTCGTGCGACCAACTTTTCGTTGGAGGCTCGCAAGTCAACCATCAGGTTCCCGTAAGTTTTTCCAAGTCGAACCATTGTCCCGGTGGAGAGCATGTTTAGGACCATCTTGGTCGCCGTGCCGGCTTTCATACGGGTCGACCCGCTGATCAATTCTGGTCCGACCACCGGTGTGATCATTAGGTCTGCCGCTGCGGCCAACGGCGATTGTTCGTTGCAGGCCAACCCGATCGCTCGGGCACCAATCGAACGTGCATAGTTTAAACCGCCGACGACGTACGGCGTGCGTCCGCTCGACGCGATGCCGACCACCACATCCTGCTCGTGAAGATTCACTGCTTTTAGATCATCGACGCCGCGATCGGGCAAGTCCTCAATTCCTTCGGCCGCTCGTCGCAACGCAGAGTCACCACCGGCGATCAAACCGATCACCATGTCAGGTGGTGTATTAAACGTCGGCGGACATTCCGATGCATCGAGTACACCGAGTCGCCCTGACGTTCCGGCACCGATATAGATCAAACGACCACCGGAGCGGATCGCGCCGGTGATCCAGTCGATCGCCTTCGCAATCGCCTCCGATTCCTTGCCAACCGCGGCGGCGATGGACGCGTCTTCCTCGTTGATTAAACGTACCAGTTCGACTGACGATAAGGTATCGATCGACTCTGAACGAGGATTGATGGCCTCCGTTGTCAAGTGATCCAACGAGGGATTGGCGGGAAGCCCATTCATAGATTTATCTTCTTCCAAAACACGTCTCACGTCAGCCGCTATGATAACTGGCAAAACCGTTTCCGCACCGGATACTACGCGAATGTCCAAATGCGAAATCGATAAACAGAGCGAAACATGTAGCCCCGTCGTCATTTGCCGACAAGGTATACGGTCCAAGTATTCAGTCTGAACGATCGCCCACGCGGAAAAATGCGTCTGGCTTCTGTGTCCGGCGAGGGTGCCCGGCGCCGGGTGAGAATGGATTGTTTTGCCATCCCAGTCCGAGTCTGAAATGACAAAAGCGGAGTTGCCGTTCGTAACAGACGCTGCCGTCGCGAATGCATTCTAACGCTGCCGGTGTTCACTTACATTACATTCACAATCATCGATCTCCCCTCAAGCCATGTCCTCCACCACAACTCATCGTCAAGTAACCTTACCCGATAAAGCGTTTTACTCGTTTTTATCGTTGGGTATCCGCGTGGTCCACGCGCTGTTGATTGCTTGCCTTCCCGGGACGCGGTTACTTTCGGAAGAGCCCACTTCCGAACCGGTCGTACGAACGGGGATCGAAGTCTTGAAACGCGACAACTTTCGGGGCTTACGTGGGCAACGTGTGGGGCTAATCAGCAACCATACCGGTGTCGATTGGCAGGGCAATCCGACCGCGGTGCTTCTACACGAGTCTTCTGACGTTGCTCTGACCACGTTATTCAGCCCCGAACACGGTTTCCGCGGCGTGCTCGATCAATCCGATATTGGCGATGCAAAGGACGACGCGACGGGGTTGAAAATCTACAGTTTGTACGGCCAGACCAGGAAGCCGACGACCGAAATGCTTTCCAATGTCGACACGATTGTCTTCGACATCCAAGACATCGGTGCCCGCTTTTACACCTACATTTCGACCATGGGGGAGGCGATGAAAGCGGCCGATCAATCTGGTAAACGCTTTGTCGTGCTTGATCGTCCCAATCCGATCAATGGGGTTGACGTCGCGGGGCCGATGCTGGACCCGGGTGATGAATCGTTTGTGGGGTTTCATCACCTCCCGATCCGGCATGGCATGACGATCGGCGAACTAGCGAAGATGTTTCGGTCTGAACTTGGATTGTCACTCGACCTGGAAATTGTCCGCTGCGAAGGTTGGCGGCGTGAAATGACGTTTGACCAAACCGGGTTGGTCTGGATCAACCCGTCGCCTAACATGCGTTCGTTGACCCAGGCCCTTTTGTATCCAGGTGTGGGAATGCTGGAGACATCGAATCTGTCCGTTGGGCGCGGAACGGACACTCCGTTCGAAGTGATCGGTGCCTCTTGGATCGATCCGATCGAGTGGGCGAAGGAAATGCGAAGTGAGCAAATTCCGGGAGTCACGGTGGTTCCGATTCAGTTCACTCCTGATTCGAGCCGCTACCGAGACGAAGTTTGTGGCGGGATCAACCTGGTCATTAGCAATCGTGCTAAGTTTGATCCCTTGCATCTAGGGGTAGCATTGGCAGTGACTTTGCAACGGTTGTATCCCGATCAATGGCAGGCGGAAAAAGCGATGCGTTTGCTGGGAAACCGGGCGACGATGAATGCGATCGTCGGCGGACAATCGATCAGCGAAGTGATGCGTGTGACCAACCAGAACGTCGATCAATTTCGACAGCGTCGAAGTCAGTTTTTACTCTACTAAGTTGCTTGATTCGGGGATATTGAACGATGGGAACCCATGTGACCGACGAATCTTGGTTTGGCAGACTCGGGGGAGCGTTCAAAGGCATCCTGTTCGGTGGACTGATTGCGCTCGTTTCAGTGCCGTTGTTGTTTTGGAACGAAGGTCGTGCGGTCCGGACGGCGAAAGGACTCAAGGAAGGGGCGAGCGTCGTGGTCGAGATCAAACCCGATGAGGTGGTCTCGGAAAACGAGGGCAAGTTTGTCCATGTCAGCGGTCATGTTTCAACCGACACCGTTTTAACGGACGAAGACTTCGGGATCTCCTTCAACGGAATCCGCCTGAAACGGCACGTCCAGATGTATCAATGGAAGGAGAATCGGGAGTCACGATCTGAAAAGAAACTAGGCGGCGGCAAACAGACCGTCACCGAATATAGTTACGAAAAAGGTTGGTACGACGGACTGATCGATTCCAGTGAATTCGACGAGCCCGATCACCAGAATCCGACGCAAGTTCTTTTCTCTCCGAAGCAGGCGCAGGCTGACAACGTTCGACTCGGCGAATTTCATCTTCCCAGTTCGTTGGTCAAGATGATCGGTGGTGAAGAACCGATCGAGTTAGATGATTCGAATCTGCCGGCAGAATACCGAAATCAATCTGTGATCGTGCGAAGCGGCGATCATGATGCAGGGCGTCTTTACATTTTTCCTCGTCAAACGAATTCGAACGCAACCGACTTGCCGGCGACTGAGGAAACTGTCGAAACGCCGAAGCCAAAGGCTTCCACCGGTGCCAACTATTTGGGCCTGATTCCTTCCCAGGCCGATGCGCCGGAATCGAAGGATGCCCCCGCCGACTACGATGAGCCGTCCGGAGTGGCCGAGAAGGCAACCTCGACGACAGACGATCAGACAGCTAACGATTCGCAGAACGCAGCAACGCCGGCGTCTGCAAACGGTGATCTTGTCGCGAATCCCGAGATCGGCGACGTGCGAATTTGGTTCACCGCGACACCGACCACCATGGTCAGTTTGCTTAGCCAACAGGCCGGTGACTCATTCGCCCCCTATCAGACTCAATACGGCACCGAAATTCACACGTTAGAAACGGGAGCGTTCACGGCTTCGGAAATGATCTCTCACGAACAAGCGGCCAATCGGGTTCTGACTTGGGTGCTCCGGGGTGTGGGGGCGTTCATGATGTTCTTGGGGTTTGTTTTGATGCTGCGTCCATTGGAGGTCATCGCTGATGTGGTTCCAATGCTGGGGTCGTTGGTGGGGTTCGGTACCTCGGTTGTCGCGGGGTTACTAACGGTTGCGGGATCGATGACCGTGATCGGCATCGCCTGGGTGTTTTACCGTCCTGTTCTCGGTGTGACACTTTTGGTGATCGCCGCCGGGGCAATTTATTTCCTTGTCAGCCGCGGTAAAAAACGGTCAGGCCGGCAAGGCGATGGTCCGGAAACATTGACGAGTTCGGATTTGGCGTAAACTCATTTCGCGTAGACTTTAGCTACGGCGACATCCCGAGATAATCGACCACTTTCAACACCAGAAGCATGCGACGAAACCAAACCCTTTTAGGGGCGATACTGGCGATCGGATTGATAGCCGGATCCATTCACGCCCAAACTAGAGAAACCTTACCGAGCACGGAGCAACAGCGAATGACGGATTCTGTTTTACTGCGGCCATGGACGGGACCATACGGCGGAGTCCCACCGTGGGACCGTGTTCGTCCCGAAGATTTTACGGCGGCGTTTGATGAAGCAATCAAGATGGCTCAAGCGGACATCGATGCGATTGCAACTCAAGCCGATCCACCGACCTTCGCCAACACCGTCGTCGCGATGGAAGATGCCGGAAAGACGCTCGATCGTTTGGACGCGATCTTCGGTGTCTATTCTTCGAACTTGAACGTAGGGCCCATTCCAGACATCGAACGTGTCATCGCTCCAAAATTAGCGGCCCACTCCGATCGCATTTATCAAAATGAAAAGCTGTTCCATCGTTTGCAGTACATCTTCGAAAACGAGCTCGAATCGTTGCAGCCGGCTGAACAACGCCTGATCGACGATCTTTACAAAACGTTCGTTCGTCGCGGAGCAAAGCTTGATTCAGGCGAAAAAGCCCAACTGTCTCAGATCAACGCCCAACTGGCTCGCTTGTTTACCGATTTCAGTCAAAACGTACTCGACGATGAAAAAAAATATGTCACCTGGGTCACCGACGAAACTGACTTGGCCGGTTTACCTAGCAGCGTGATCGCGTCGATGAAACGTGCCGCCGAAGAACGCGGTAAAGCTGATCAATGGGCCGTGACCAATACGCGGTCGTCGATGGATCCGGTCTTGACGTATGCCGATAATCGAAAACTACGGGAGCAGGTTTGGCGGACCTATTACAATCGATGTGACAACGGTGACGACAACGATAACAACGCATTGATCACCGAAATCCTTGCCCTGCGTTTGAAGCGGGCCAACCTTCTCGGTTACCCGACGCACGCGCACTGGCGACTTGAGTCAACGATGGCGAAGACTCCCGAAGCGACCGAAGCATTGATGAATCAGGTTTGGGAAAAAGCAGTTGGCCGCGTTCACGAAGAAGTCGCCGACATGCAGCAGATTGCGGATGCCGAGGCGGCCAAATCAGGTGACAAGATCACGATCGAGCCTTGGGACTATCGCTACTATGCCGAAAAGGTTCGCAAGGCGAAGTACGATCTTGATCTCGGTGAGGTCAAGCCGTATCTCCAGCTCGAAAAACTGCGGGAGGGCATGTTCTGGGTTGCCGGAGAGTTGTTTGGGTTTCAGTTTAAGGCTGTGACCGACGTCCCCGTATTTCATCCCGATGTACGTGTTTGGGAAGTGACCGACAAGTCGGGCGAGCACGTGGGGCTGTGGTACTTCGATCCATTTGCCCGAGAAGGCAAACGCAGCGGCGCGTGGATGACCGCATATCGTGTTCAACAGAACATCGACCAGCCGATCACCCCTATCGTTTCCAACAACAGTAATTTCGTTAAGGGCGGTGAAGGTGAAGTCGTCTTGATTTCTTGGGATGATGCGGTGACGCTATTCCACGAGTTCGGCCATGCGCTACATGGTCTGTCTTCGTCGGTTCGGTATCCCTCGCAAGCCGGAACCTCCGTCGCCCGCGACTACGTCGAGTTTCCTTCGCAGATCCTTGAGCACTGGTTGGAGACGCCAGAGATCTTGCAGCGATTCTGTTTGCACTACGAAACGAATGAACCGTTGCCCCAATCGCTGATCGACAAGATCGAAAAAGCGTCGACGTTCAATCAAGGCTTCGCGACGGTCGAATACCTTGCTAGCGCGATCGTCGACATGAAACTGCATACGTCTGACCAAACGCAAATCGATCCCGACGAATTTGAAAAAACGACTTTGGCGTCGATCGGAATGCCTGACGAGTTGCCGATGCGTCACCGTACTCCGCACTTTATGCATATCTTCAGCAGCGATAGTTATTCGGCCGGTTACTATAGCTATCTCTGGGCGGACGCCTTGACGGCAGATGCGGCGGAGATGTTCGAACAGGCCGGCTCGTACTATGATCCCGTCGTTTCGGGCAAATTACGGGATCATGTGTTTTCTGTTGGCGATACCATCGATCCGGCGGAAGGCTTTCGTCGCTTCCGTGGACGTGATGTTGACACATCCGCGTTGATGCGGAAACGCGGGTTCAGTGACTGATCCAAGATCGGTCGAAAAGTTGTTTCCTTGCCGACGCTAACGAAGCGTTTTCAGGTAGGCGACCAAATCACGGACCTCGGCCGCCGATAGAACGGCGGTCATGTCCGGCATCAGCGAGACCTGTTTGTCGGCGACTTGTTCGATATCCTCTTGAGAGAGTTTTTGTTCTTTCCCATTCGCATCGATCAATACCATCCAGTCGTCGTCTTCGCGTTTTAAAACACCTTGGACGACGTTTCCATCGGCCATCAACACTGTTTGTACGTTGTACTTGGCGTCGATCTCCGCACTGGGATAAACGACGGCGCGTAGCAAATAGTCGGCGTCACGTTTCTTCGCTATCTTTGTCAGTTCAGGACCAATCTCACTGCCGCCGCGACCGATCCGGTGGCAGCGGCTGCATTGGGCGCGTAGGTCGGAGCGGAAAATTCGCTCGCCTTCTTTGGCATTTCCGCCGTCGCGAGCGAACGCAAACTGACGGTGTTTGTCCGACGGCAACGATTCAAGATGATCGAATGCGTTGATCTGGTTTTGAATAGCCGAAAGTTTCGGCGAATGCGGTGACCGCGTTAGAATTGCGGAGTAAACATCAAGAGATAACTTTGAATCCAACGATCCGTCGTGGAGTTGTTTGGCAAGTTCAAGGAGTTGTTCGTCCGCTGTATCGGATTGATGAATCGCCAATCGCCTGATCACCGTTTGCTTGACCGCGGGCGATCCGTCTCTCAAGCGAGCTGATAACACAGGCATCGCTTTCTGGGGATCAAGTGCAGACAAGGCCGCGAGGGCCTGAGTTGCGATCGAATCGGTGCTGTCTTGGCTAAGGTCGATGAACAATGCGACCCGACGTTGGATGGGAATCTCGTGATCGCCTGCTTCAGAGATCATCTGTAATGCTTCCAGGCGAAGCCCGACCGGCGTTTGATCGTCAACCGAGAGTGCCAACATTGCCGCAGGAGAAAGCGTTAGCTTGAGCGTTCGTGCTGCTTTGGCTGCCGCGACTCGAACTTCGACCGGTGCCTGGCGAATCAGCTCGCCGAGGATTTTCGTTGTGACCTGAGGATCGAAAGAACGTGTTTGCGATTCATTTCGCCTGCGACCGTCGACCCGATCGAGTAAGGGCGGAGCATTCCAGACGCCGAGTGCGTCGCAAGCGTCCGCTCGCATCGACGCAGGCTGGGTTTCGTCGGTGGCAAACCGCAGCAATCGACTGGCTGCGTCGTTGGTTCCCAAGCGGACGTTGGCATTGATCGCACGACGTGTGAATGCATCGGGGACAGCTGCTTTGCCCAAATGGTTCGCCAGCATCGGTAGTGCGTCAGGGATCGAGAAATCGTCGTGAATCGCACGAGCCGCCTCGGTGACGACTGCCGATGATGGGTCATCGAGATAGTTTGCGACAACAGGAGATCGCAATCTTCGCAGCGCAACTACCGCACATAGGCGTGTGGTTATCGATGGTTGGGCGCGGAGTTCGGCTAGCTGACGTGGCGTCGCACACGTCGTCATCGCCGTCGTGATCGCGTGACGCATGTAGTGCTGATTGAAAGGCGTTTGATTTGCCAAGTTGATCAGTGCGTCCAACGCATTGGCCGATGGGCAGCGTCCGAGAGCCAAGGCGGCATGAACTCGCACGTGCAAGTCATCATCGGTTAGCAGCGGAATTAGAACGTCTGGTGATGAGCAGCCCGATTCGCCGAGGACCTTGACGGCCACCGCGCGAAGGTTTTCATTCGGTGACTTCAGAACAGGAAACAGGACGTCGCTACTGATGTCACCGGTTCGAACCATTTGTCCGATAGCCCAGATCGCGTGGACTCGGGCAAGGGCATCCGCCTCGTTGTTGTTCGCCACGGCGACCAGTGGGGCGATCGTTTTTCGGCTTACAAGCTCAAACTGAACTCGCAATCGTACACGTTGGTCGACATGAGCAAGCTGATCGACAAGCTGGTCCGTCTCAAGTGTACTAAAATCGACGTTCAACCAGTGAACGACGGATTGCCGATCCGCTATTTCGGCATCGGACAATTGGTTCACTGGGACATCAATTCGCTGGATGGACCCTGACTGCGTCAACGGATAGCCGCCTCCCCAGTCAGCTCCGTACAAACCGCCGTCAGGCCCAAAGGCAATCCCCACAATTGGAACACCTTCTCCGATTTTGTGGTCATCGACCATCTTGAAGGTATCGCCTTCGGCTTCGACACGAAAAGCGTATTGGCCACCGTTCGGTGCTTCGGTCATGAAGAAGTAGTCTTTGTACGACCGAGATAACGCGGCACCGGGATTCATTTTGAACCCGGCCGGTCCGTCGACAAAGTAGCGGATCGGTGGCAGAAGATAGGCGGGATGCTCTGGGCCGGCAATTTCCCAAAGCCGTTCGTCAGTCCACGGGTTGAATTCATCCGACCGGTATTGATAGTTACATCGCCAACCGGCATCCATCTGATCGACAATCCAAACGAATCGCTCTTTTTCTCCGGGGCGATCGGAATCGTTATCAACACCGAACAGATTGCCGAATCGATCGAATGCGAATTCCTGAACGTTGCGCAGTCCATGGGCGTAGACTTCGAAATCGCTGCCATCGAGGTTGCAACGCATCACGCCGCCTTGATTGGGATAGTGAAACAGTTTGCCCTCGGCGGTGGTTACCGAAATGCCTTTGTCACCGATCGACCAGTATAGTTTTCCATCGGGGCCGATAATCAACCCATGCATGTCGTGTCCGGCGTAGGCGATGTGCAGCCCAAAACCAGTCGCGACGACGGACCGTTGATCAGCCACATCATCGCCATCTGAATCAGTCAGCTTCCAGACGTCGGGCGCGATCGTGGCGTACACAGAGTCTTCGTGATGAAGCACGCCAGCTGCGATTCCGGTCACTTCGGTCTGAAAGCCTTCGGCGTAAACGTTGGTCTCGTCTGCGACCCCATCACCATCGGTATCGGCAAATCGATGAATCCGTTCGCTGATCACCGTCAGATCACGCCAATCGTACTGTCCGTCCTGATTGAGATCTTCGACGTGTTTTGCGTTCGCAACTTGATCACCGCCGATGGCAAGCGTTCGCCTTAGAAAGTGTTTTTTATCATCGATCGAAGCGAGGCCAACATCATCGGGAATCCACTCACTATGAGCACGGATGTCGAGGTCTTGGATTTTTCGTCGCTGTGTCTGTGTGGCATAAACGGTACCGTCGTTGGCAACACTTACTGCGACCGGATCGGGAACATTGATGTCTCCGCTCCACTTCTTGTACTGCAACTTCGGATGGGGAGATGACGCAATAGAATCCGTTTCCAAAACTTGCGCGTGAACGAGGGTATGCCAAGGAGGAAGCAACACGCATAAAACCAGAACGCGAAACGTAAGCGTCTGAACGCGAGAAGGTGTCGGGGGTACAGTCATCGGAATCAAGCGGGGGATCAATTGGCGGAACGGTGGAGGTCCCCATTGTACTCATCGGAGCGAACCCAGAATGGCAAATCGTCCCGGCGGATCAGCCCTGAACCGCAGACGTGAGCTTCGAGCATTGGCCGTCGTCGATGGACGGCAGCCGGGACAACGAATGCAGGTGTCCTTGAAGCCAGCCATATGCTGTTGGCTATCGTTTTTTGACCATCGCACTCGTCGGGATGGAATCCGAAGTCAGCAATTCTCTCTGACCACCGGTGGATGATTCCAGCGAGTCGACTCGCGAAAACTCAAGGCTGATCAAGAGACTTCGCTCCTGCCGTTGCCGATTGCGCCCCGACGGTTTACCGTGACGTCATGAAATATGCGGAACTGCACTGCAAGAGTAATTTCTCGTTCCTTTGCGGGGCGTCTCATCCGGACGAACTCGTCACGAGGGCGATTGAGCTGGGGTATTCCGCCTTGGCGATGACCGATTCGGAAACGCTGGCGGGCGTGGTTCGAGGGTTTGGCGCTGCCCGAGATGCCGGCTTCCAATACATCGTCGGCTCGGAAATTCATCCCATCGATGCGCCTTCGTTGGTTTTGTGGCCGACCGACCGAGCCGCCTACGGCCGTTTGTGCCAGCTGATTTCCCGCGGTCGCCTTCGGCGGGAAAAAGGAGCTTGTGAGATTCGTTGGGCAGATGTTATCGAGTTCGGCGAAGGAATGATCGCCGGCGCGATTGCTTCGGGAGAGAACAACCCAGGTGTTGCGGCGGATACGACAAAAGACACGCCCTCCGCTGAATCGCCAACGAATCGTCCTAAACTGACCACTGATTTTTTACGTGGACCGTTTCGAGAGCTATTTTCAGACTCTGCGTACCTGCTTTGTTCGTTGCACCTTGGTCCCGATGACGCTGCCATCTTGCGACGATTCGACCGGCTATCGCTTCAATCCGGCGTGCCATGCGTTGCGGCTGGTAATGTGCACTATCACGTCGCAGAAAGAATGTTATTACACGATTGCGTGACGGCAATCCGCAACGGCACGACGATCGATCAGGTTCACGAACAACGGTTCGCCAACAGCCAGTTTCATTTGCGGTCGCTCGATGAAATCCAGTTCCTCTTTCGGGATCTGCCGGGAGCGATCGAACGGACCATTGAAATCGCCGAGCGGTGCCAATTTTCTCTCGCCGAACTTCGCTACGAGTATCCCGAAGAGATCGCGCCGGCGGGGATGTCGCTGATCGAGCATCTCAAGCGTTTGACGTGGGAAGGTGCGAAGCAACGTTGGCCAGACGGCGTTCCCACTCGGATCATCGACTCACTACGTCACGAGATGAAGTTGATCGAAGAGTTGCACTACGAAGCATACTTTTTGACCGTTTGGGACATGGTTCGCTTTGCCCGCAGCCGGAATATCCTTTGTCAGGGACGTGGCAGCGCCGCCAATTCGACGGTTTGTTACTGCTTGGGGATTACCAGTGTCGATCCCACGCAAAACGATCTGCTGTTCGAGCGGTTTATCAGCCGGGAACGCAATGAAGCCCCTGACATTGACGTGGATTTCGAGCACCAACGTCGTGAAGAAGTGTTGCAGTATCTCTACGAAAAGTACGGTCGTGATCGTGCCGGGATGACTGCGACGGTGACAAGCTATCGTGGGAAAAGCGCGATCCGGGAAGTCGGGAAAGCACTTGGGTTGTCATCTGACATGATTGATTCATTGTCAAAGATGGCCGGTGATTACCGTGGCACACAAGAAAAAATTCCCGGCGGTCTCGATGCCTGTGGACTTGACATCGATTCAGACATTGGCAAACGATTTGCCTACCTTGTCGAAAACCTGATGGGATTCCCGAGGCACTTATCACAACATGTCGGGGGCATGGTGATGTCCGCGGGGAAGTTGTGTGAGTTGTGTCCGATCGAAAACGCCGCCATGGAAGGACGGACGGTGATTCAGTGGGACAAGGATGATCTGGACGAGCTTGGTATTCTGAAAGTCGACGTCCTATCGCTGGGAATGCTCTCTGCGATTCACCGTTGTTTCGATCTGGTAAAAAAACATCATCAAAAGACATGGTCGTTGTCAACGATCCCACACGGCGATCGAGCGACGTACGACATGATTTGCCAGGCCGACACGATGGGCGTATTCCAGATCGAAAGCCGCGCGCAAATGAGTATGCTGCCGCGGTTGCGTCCTCGCTGTTTCTACGACCTGGTGATCGAAGTTGCGATCGTCCGCCCGGGCCCGATTCAAGGCGACATGGTGCATCCGTTCTTGAAGGCGCGTGAAAACCCAGCGGCAGTCGTCTATCCCAGCGAGCCAATTAAACAGGTGCTGGAAAAGACGTTAGGCGTTCCCATTTTTCAAGAGCAAGCGATGCGTTTGGCGGTCGTCGCCGCCGGGTTTACTCCCGGTGAGGCCGATCAATTGCGGCGTGCGATGGCTGCTTGGCGACGCCCCGGTGTCATCGATCGCTTTCGTACCAAGTTGCTCGAAGGGATGAAACGGAACGGTTTGGCTGGCAAATTTGCCGATCAAGTCTTCAACCAGATTCGTGGCTTTGGCGAGTACGGATTCCCTGAATCACATGCGGCCAGTTTTGCGTTACTGGTGTACGTCTCGTGCTTCCTTAAGCGTCACTATCCGGCTGCGTTCTGTTGCTCGTTGCTCAACAGTCAACCGATGGGATTCTACGCACCGGCGCAATTGGTTGCCGATGCCAAAGAACATGGTGTCGAAGTGTTGCCAGTCGATGTGAACGAAAGTGACGTCGAGTCGTCGCTCGAAGTACTGCCGGGAAAGCAATCCCCCGCGATTCGTTTAGGACTTCAGAGCATTCGATCGCTTCCCGCAGAAGACGGGCGGCGCATCGCAATCGAAAGAAGCATTCGTGGTCCGTATCGTGATGTGACCGACTTGACACGTCGAGCAAAAATCGGTCAAGCGGCTGTTTCATTATTGGCCGACGCGGATGCGCTTCGTGGTCTCGTCGGCGATCGGCGTGCTGCGATTTGGCAGTCGCTCGGCCAATCGGAAAATCCGGCCGATGCACCCCTGTTGGATTCCGTCGACGATGACGAACCGCTGCCGGAGCAACTTGTCGCGATGTCTCCCATCGAGGAGGTCTTTGCCGACTACAACACGACCGGAATGAGCTTGAAAGCGCATCCGATTTCTTTTGTCCGTGACGAGCTAAAGACCAAGCGTTGTGTTTGTGCGACGGAACTGCCTGACTTGCGTGATGGTCGCCACGTCCGGATCGCGGGACTGGTAACCATCCGGCAACGGCCTGGGACTGCCAAAGGAATCACCTTTGTGACGCTCGAAGACGAAACCGGGTCGATGAACTTGGTGATTTTCCCGAAGGTCTGGCAAGCGTTCTTTCGCGTTGCCAAAACAAGCAATGCATGGTTGGTCGACGGAAAACTGGAAAACCGGCAAGGCGTCATCCACGTTATCGTCGGACGCCTGACAGACCTGTCGAGCGAAGTGAGCGGGCTTCGATTGCGATCCAGAGATTTTCACTGAATCCGATCGATGCCATCTGGTACCTGCCGAAGTGGCTATACTTTCTCATCCCTACCTTTCGACGATTGCCCTCCACAGAAAAGTTCTTTCGATGCGTCTTTCTCTTTTTACCGCAGTCTGCCTGTGTGTTGGAGTCATCTTTTCCGGCAACAGTCTGTCTGCCGATGAACTGCCTGATATTGTGGTTTATTTCGCCGACGACCTTTCGCAGCGTGATTGTTCGGTGTACGCCGATCGTGGCGTGAAAACTCCCGCGCTCGAAACCCTTGCGTCGCAGGGAATGACATTCACACACGCGTTCGTTGCCAGCCCGTCCTGTGCCCCCAGTCGCGCGGCGCTTCTGACAGGATTGATGCCGGCACGAAATGGTGCCGAAGAAAACCACACGTTCCCACATGACGACATCGATCGTCTCCCTCGACGACTTAACGAACTGGGCTACCAAACCGCCGCGTTTGGGAAAGTTGCTCACGGTTCTAGTGCTCCTCGATTCGGGTTCGAAGTTTCCGAGGGGGCAAAGGATATGCCCAAGTTACTGCAAAACGTGACGCGGTTCTTGGAACAGCGAACCGACTCACGCCCTCTAGCACTTTTCGTCGGAATCTCGAATCCGCATGTCCCATGGCCTAATCAGTCCGATATTGACCCTGCCCAGATAGCCTTGCCGCCGACGTTCGTTGATACCCCGCGGACTCGTGTTCAACGCTCGCGTTACTTACAGGAAGTTGCCGACTTGGATCGTTTGCTTGGTAACTTGCGGTCGCTTACCGCTAAGCACCTCGATGACGATCCGATCTTTCTGTTTTCCAGTGATCATGGGGCGCAGTTCCCACTGGGCAAGTGGACGCTCTACGACGAAGGCACTCGCGTGCCATTAATTGTTTCATGGCCCGGAAAGATCAAACCCAATAGTACCACCGACGCGATGGTCAGTTGGGTCGATCTACTACCGACACTAATCGACCTCGCCGGCGGGGACACCCTCAACGAGATCGACGGTCGTAGTTTTGCGAGTGTTCTTCGCGGCGAAACGAACTCCCACCGCGAATTGATCTTCACGACTCATAGCGGTGATCGAAAAATGAATGTCTATCCGATTCGTTCGGTACGCGATCAACGTTTCAAGTACATCCGCAACATCCATCCCGAGTTTGCCTTCACGACACACATCGATCTGTTGCTTCGCGAAACATCCGGGGATTACTTCATCGAATGGAAGGATCTTGCAAAAACAGATTCGGGCGCGGCGGCGGCACTCGCGAGACATCACGGGCGACCAGCCGAAGAGCTATATGATCTTGAAAATGATCCCTACGAACAAAACAATCTGATCGGCGATCCGTCGCTCGCGTCGAAACAACGACAACTCACGTCGGCGCTTGACGCATGGATTGATCGGCAAGGCGATCAGTTAACGGTCTTTCACGAACCACTCATGCTCGACGCACCCGCGACTTGGGTGCCTCGCCAGGCAACGAAGGCAAAG
Organism: Roseiconus lacunae; assembly: GCF_008312935.1. NCBI lineage: Bacteria > Pseudomonadati > Planctomycetota > Planctomycetia > Pirellulales > Pirellulaceae > Roseiconus > Roseiconus lacunae. Next base: position 232,381 of record NZ_VSZO01000014.1, read on the forward strand.
CCAAAGAAAAAATAGTTCGGCTACGTATTCGGGCTTCGTCGTCATTTAAAACGAGGGTGAGCCGATTGGCGTTTGCCACGGCTTCCGTACAGCAGCCGGGCCCATGCACGCAGAATCGCTGATAAGCCGCATTCAATCATCCAGTCTAGACGGAACACTAACTAGTCTTTGTCCCAAACAGTTCTAGGGGCGAGAAGTTGCCGTTCAAAATGGCTTCGCTCTCGCATTCCAGCCAATCCTGTAGGACGGTCGCGTAAACGGACCGAAAGTCCGTGTGGTGCTTCAGGTCACCTTGGTCTAAATCGGTCAGGCTAGGGATTTCGCCAATTTCACCGACGCGAATTTTTCCGCCGGCAAAGAAAACCGGGGCCGCCGTTCCGTGGTCAGTCCCGTCGCTTGCATTTTCGGCAACCCGCCGCCCAAATTCGCTGAAACACATCACCAACACCCGATCAGCCTCCCCGCGACCTTGCAAGTCATTGATGAAGGCTTCGGTCGCATCGCCGACTTCACGCAACAGAGCGGCGTGCGCGTCCGGCTGATTCGCGTGGGTGTCAAACCCGTCCAAGCGGACATAGTACACGCGAGTCTGGAGCTTTGACGCGATCAGGCTAGCGACCGTCCGTAGTTTTTCTGCTAGCGGGGTTTTGGGGTAAGTGGAGTTTTCGGGGATCTGTTTCCGAGTCTCTTCCATTCGCTTGCTGGTCGAGATCGCCGACGAGGTGCTGCTTTGGATGAAGCGAAGCAGATCGTTATCAGCAGGTGCAGGTGTCGCGGCGATTGATTCGATGGCATCGGAAAGATTAACGCTCTGATTACTTCGAAGGCGAAACTGTTGAAGTGATTGAATCGAAGGCACCCTAATCTCGCGTGACATCAACGCGAATGGCTGCTGTTCGCGTCCCAGATGAAGTGCCGGCGGATCATTGCTGCCTTGTCGTGGGAGGGATTCGAGAAATCGGCCGACCCAGCCATCGATCCGCGATTGATCTTTACGTTGGCATGAGTGCCAAATGTCCATCGATTCAAAGTGCGATCGGTTAGGGTTGGGGTACCCGACACCGTGGACGATCGACAGCATGCCTTTTTCGAGCAGCGAAGCGAAGCCCGTTAGTGCCGGATGAAATCCACGATCGGAGTTGATCGCCAGACACTGCTGGCGGTCGATACGCAGGTTGGGGCGAGCCTTTCGATACTCGTCATCAGAGTGTGGGATGATTGTATTGAGCCCATCATTTCCACCGGCTAGTTCGATGACCACCAAGATATTTTGGTCTGCCTTGGACTGTTCGGCGGCGTTGCATAAAACGGCAGGGCAAACCACATCGTGATGCAGCGATAATGCTGCCGATGATGCGATCCCGGTGCGGAGTAATTTGCGACGAGTGAAAGTCGAGTTCATGACAACTGAAACTCCGGAAGTGAACCAAGGAGGTGCAATGCGTCTGCAAATCCCGATTGACCGGTCGTAGAATTGTTCTTGGCGATCGCATGAACACGATCACGTGCGGACGTTGGCAAACGTGTTGCGAAAAGCAGGGGTTCAACAAAGTCGATCAGATCGTCGATCCGCCGAACGTCATGACCCGCCAGGTACTCCTCGAGTGATCGCTTCCCGAATCGGGATTTTTTATGATCGAGGATTTGTCGAACGAGGTTGGCCCGCCCGACGAGTGTCGAAGAATTGATCCACGCTCTTCCGCCATCCCAACCTTTGACACTGGGCGGATGATATAACCCCTGTCCCAAGTTCGAGATTGACTTGGTGACCATGTAGTTGTCTGTAGAGCCTTCGAACGCGCTCAAAAAGTCAAGTGCGTATTCCACCGGCGAGCGAATTTTTGAGGCGCGGGCATGGGACGAAAAAAAGAGATTGCTACCTAAGATTCGACGTACCGTTGGGGCAATTTGCAAATCGTCCTCACGCATCTTTTCGGCTAACGGTTCGATGACTGATGGTGACAAGAGAAGTTCATCGGCGACAAAGAAGCGGACAAGTTTGGAGCACAGAAACATCGCCGCGGCGTCTTGATCGGCGATGATTCGGACCGCATCTTCGCCTCCGAAATCGCCAGACTGGCCAAGAAAAGCCTTGGTTCCGTTGTCATGTTGGTATCGATTAAACCGAAACCGTTTACGTTTGATTTCCCAGCCTGTGAAACAACGCGCGATTTCACGGATATCCGTTTCGGTGTAGTTGCCTTCGCCGAGGCAAAATAGCTCCATGATCTCACGGGCATAGTTTTCGTTCGGATGCGATTTTCGGTTTGTTGCCGAGTCGAGATAGATCAGCATTGCGGGGTCGCGTGAAATGCCGAGTAACAACTCGCGAAAGTGACCGAGCGCGTTTTGACGGAGCAGCGCATTTTGTTGCTGCATCAATGAAGCGTCCTGAACCTTTGACGCACTGGTGGCGAAATGTCCGTGCCAGAATAAGGTCATCTTTTCTAGCAAGGGACTTGGTGTCGCCTGCATGCGGTACAACCAGCCAGCGGCAAGCTGATCTAGGCTGCCACTCGCGGTGGCTGCACCAGCCAAAAGGTCCATTTCCGAGTCAAATCGATCCGTTCCGCCTTGAAGTTCTGTCACCGAAACAAAGGTGTTGGAAAACCCTTCTTGAACAGCCGTTTGAAGTCGCGTCGCATTTGGGGCGAAACCACTGCGCCGTAGGAGGTGCGACGCGGTTCTGGCGTCCCAAGGTTGGTCGTCGGAAGGCGTGTAGGGCTCCCAAGCCCATTGTGGATCGATCATCACGTGACTAGAAGTTGGCATCGGATGAATTCCTGTGCAATTGAATGCTCGCTATTCGGCATCGACTCCCACGCGGAACGTTAGCTTCAGTGTTTTGTCTTCGTGCACCAATCGAGCGGATGCAGAAGAAAGAAATCCGACGGTATCGAGAATCAGCCCGATTACCGATTCAGCTTCCTCTTTGGAGTGGCCTTCTTCGAGCATATTCTGGGCGACCAATTGAGCCCGGTTGTCGGCCAACACTTGCTGCAATACATCGGCGGAGATTTCGGCCGAAACGTTCGCGTTTGGATGATTCGTTGGCCAGTCGGAATGCTTGGTCAAAATCCTGGCTAAATCGGTCGTGCTTGACAGAATAAACCGCTCGTCAGCAAATCCGATTGTCGGCGAAAAGTTAAAGATGATTTTCGCATGAGTCGAGTCGGCTGCATCCTGTTCTGGGACATAGCGACTGATCACGAGTTGCGACCTGTCACTGAATTTTTCCATGTCGAGTTCTAGTTGATTCAGACCCTCCTGGGCTCCGACCACGTTGAAGAAGCCGACCACACTTTGAAACGTTCTCCGAAAATCACGAGAGACTTTTTGTGGATCCTTCATCGTCATGATCAATGCAAACGCGGGGAGTTTGATCGCCGGCTGGGGCAATTGATCGGAGTAGTTCTGGCGAACGGCGATCAGTCCGATTTCTGGATTGATCGCGCCCAAGATGTCTTCGCCGAAGTCACGACCCGCGAAAATCGTGGTGAGCGTCGCATCGGCCTTGGCAAATTCATCATTGATCCGTTCGTCGAATAGGTCACCTGCACGCATCCAAAGCTCAGCGAGGTTCCGATGGGTGCTGATTTCCAGTAGCTCCTGGTCAATGACCGGCAGTGCCGGGCCAGTTCCGCTCGCGCCGGGGCCAAAGTAATACTCACGTCTTTCAGGGATCCAGTCGGCTTCAAACGGAACCGCAAAATGAAGCTCAAGCCCGGATTGATCCAGATTCACCCCGGCCGATCCGTACGGTGTCCTCGCGAGTGCCGATTGAATCCCTCCGACCATCAACTCGACCAAGGGATTATCGATCTGGCCGGCAAACAATTTGGGGACTAATTCCCGTTTGCGAATCGTTTCAAGATGAACGAACCCCCATCCATTCGATCGATTGCTACGAGCCTTGAGGGCGTCGGAAAACGTGTCGTCGTCAGCGAGAGAGAGTCCCGATCCGTCAATCATGCGATCCAAGACGGCTCGGCCGAGGTCAGAACTGTTGGTGATCAGTACGTGGCCCGCGCACGCTGCGACACGTAGATCGTCCCGTCGAAAGGCTTTCACGCCTCGGTACTCAACTTGCTGGACGTCGGCTGTTTTCTCCAGGCTGGCGATCATCATCACCTTCTCGACAAACGATTGGGCGATGTGGTCGTCACGCGCCGCGAGGATCAACGCCACGCCTTTCGTATCCAAGTCGACCGCGAAGGCAATCCCGTTTTCGGTAATCGATTCAAGTGCCTCTCGCCATGGCATGCCGAACAAGCCTTCGGCCAACCCAACCCCGGCTTGAAACTTGCGATAGTCTTCGGTTTGCTTGAGCATCTCGACGGGGAGCAATTGCTCAAGCCGCTGACGTAGCGGATGATCAAGAATTGTCGAATAAACCTGCACCGGGTCCGCGAGCTCCGCGTACACCAACGTTGATGGAGGGAGGAATCGCGATGCGACTGTGGCGTTTTCCGCGGCGGCGAGTTTAGGCCATCCGGCTAGGATCACGCAGATCGCAACGCCAAACCAACCGATTTCACGCACGAAGTTTCGTTGTGACATACTGGCGAATCGAAGAGAGGCAGAATCAGCAGAACGCTCACGCAAGCGAGTGAGCTTCCTACAGTTTTACCTGAATCGTTCGCGTGGAGTTTCGCAGCGGCGATCAGATTCCTTCAGAAAAGCTAGACGGCGGCAATCACTAGGATCGCGGTATCCGCGTTAAGGTTGGGGTCCTGATCCGCCCGAACCTGTTCTCCCGTCGACGCGTTGAAATAGTACTCGTTGACCAGACGGATCTGTTTTTGCCGACAGAGGTCATGAACGTCTGCGATCGAAGGGAAGCGTCGGTTTGGCGTGTTATACCATTCGTAGCCAAATTCACCGGGAGCTTTCGGAGACCGGCCGCGGATGACGTAGTCTTCACGCAGTTCGCGGTAAGCGAAATTTGGAAAGCTAACGATCGCCCGACTCCCGACGCGTAGCATTTCGTCGAACAACATTTCCACGTTCGCGACTGCTTGGAGGGTTGCGCTGAGTACGACGACGTCGAATTGGTTGTCGATGAAAGCCGGTAGTCCTTCGTTTAAGTCGTAGTCAATGATGTTCAGGCCGCGACTGCCCGCTTTCAAGATGCCGGATTGGGCGACTTCGACGCCGACTAACTTTTGATGTCCGCGGCGTTTTAGTTCGGCGAGCAAGTGGCCATCGCCACACCCTAAATCTAATACCGACGCGGACTCGGGGATTTCGTCAAGGATCAACGATTCGACCATCGAGATTTGGTGCGGTTCTTGATCAAGGTCGCCCAGTCGGGCTTGGATCAGCGGCGCATACTGACGGATATCCTCGTTGATCAAGAAAGAATCATGGCCGCGTGGCGAAGTGATTTCCGCATACGTGACGGACTTGTCGAGTGCCGTCAAGGCGTTGACCATGTCGCGCGACTGCCGGGGTGTGAATAACCAATCGCTGCTGAAACTTACTAATAGAAACTCACACTCGGCGTCGCCAAAGGTTTCCATCAACTGCAGTCGACTGGAACCGAGATCGAACAGATCCATCGCCATTGTGATCGTGACGTAACTGTTCGCGTCGAACCTTGTAGTAAACTTTTGACCTTGGTGGGCGAGATAGGATCCAATGCTAAAACGTTGTTCGAAGCTAGTCGCGATTTCACGCGGGTCGTGTCGATCTGATTCAAACTTCTTTTCCATCACCTCGGTCGATAGATAGGTGATGTGCCCCAGCATGCGGGCGATCGCCAAACCGGTGTCGGGGCGGCGCGGTTTGTCATAGTATTGCCCACCGTAAAAGTGTGGGTCGGTTTGAATCGCGTTGCGGCCGATCACATCAAACCCGAGTGCCTGACTGGTCAGTCGGGGGCTGGACGCGATGATGACGCACACGTCGGTGCACCGTGGAAAACGCGACACCCAGCTCATCGCTTGATGCCCACCGAGGGAACCGCCGATGATCGCTCGCCAACGAAAGATCCCAAGGTGATCGGCCAGTTGCTTTTGAACCGTGACCATGTCGCCGATCGTGATTTGCGGAAAATCGGCGCCAAAGGGTTTTCCAGTTTCTGGATTGATGTCGCCCGGCCCGGTCGTACCGCGGCAGCCTCCGAGAACGTTGGGGCAAACAACAAAGAAACGGTCGGTATCGATCGGTTTACCGGGGCCGATCAAATCATCCCACCAGCCCGGATCGTCTTGGGGATCGTGGCGGGCGGCGTGCGAGTCTCCCGAAAGCGCATGACAAACCAAGACGGCATTGCTGGCGTCTTGGTTGAGGGTTCCCCAGGTTTCATACGCGCATCGAACAGCCTGCAGCCGTCCACCAAGTTCCAGTCCAATGTCATCGTCGAAGACGATTTGCTGAGCATGGATCAGCGGCCCGGCGACACGGTTGTCGTCGGTACTCTCGAACGATCGGCGATCGGCAGCCTTCTCGGTCACGATGCGGTGGCGGCCGCCAGAGCTTGTTTAAGATCGTCGATGATATCTTCGGCGTCTTCGATTCCGATTGACATCCGGATGTATTCGGGGACCACACCCGCACGGCGCTGCTCGTCTTCGGAAAGCTGTTGGTGCGTCGTGCTTGCCGGGTGAATGACCAAGGTTTTGGCGTCGCCAATGTTCGCCAAGTGCGAGCAAAGTTTACAAGAGTTGATGAACTTTTTGCCCGCTTCCATTCCGCCTTTGATCCCGAAACCAAGGATCGCCCCTTGGCCATCGGTCAGGTACTGTTGGGCGCGGTCATAATCCTTGTGTGATTTCAGGCCGGGATAGTTCACCCATTCGACCGCATCGCTGGATTCAAGAAATTCGGCAATTTTCATGGCGTTCTCGCAGTGGCGTGGCATCCGTAGATGCAACGTTTCGAGTCCTTGCAAGAACAGGAATGCCGCAAATGGGCTCATCGCCGCGCCGGTGTCGCGTAGCCAGTGCGTACGAATGTGAACCAAATAGGAAATGTTGCCCATCGGGCGGAGGTGTTCTTCGAAGACGGCACCGTGGTACGAAGGAGACGGGCCACAGAATTCCGGCCACTTGTCCGGGTTATCTGCCCACTTGAAATTCCCGCTGTCGACGATCGCGCCTCCGATATGAACACCGTGGCCACCGAGGAACTTCGTCGTGCTGTAGATCACGATGTCGATGCCATGTTCGATCGGACGCAGCAGCATCGGCGTCATCACGGTGTTGTCGCACAGTACGGGCAACGGACCGTGCGGAGCGGAGTGGGCCGCGTCGGCGATCGCTTTAAAATCCGGCACATCGTTTTTGGGGTTACCAATCGATTCCATGTAAACCAGTCGCGTGTTCTCGTCGACAAGTTCGTGAATCTTCTCGGGTTCGTTGGGGTCGAAAAAGCGAACTTCGATTCCCAAGCTTTTCAAGGTTTGCGTAAACAACGTCCACGTTCCGCCATAGAGCGACGTGCTACTGACGATGTTCTGCCCGCTGTGGGCAAGGGTAAGGACGGCGGCCGTGATCGCCGCCTGTCCCGAGGCGAAGCATAGCCCGGTCACGCCTCCGTCGAGTGCCGCCAGACGCTTTTCCAAGACGTCGACAGTCGGATTCATCAAGCGGCTATAGATATTGCCGAACTCGGCCAAGCCAAACAACGCCGCCGCGTGATCGGTGTCATTGAACGTGTAGCTGGTCGTCGCGTAGATCGGCACCGCGCGACTGTTGGTCGTTGGGTCGGGTTCCTGACCGGCGTGAAGTGACAACGTTCCGCGTCGAAGTTGATCGCTCATGGATATTCTTTCGGGAAGGAGAGAGCTTTGTCGTGATCCGTCGCCGGCGAGTTAGGGTGACGCCGAAATAGGGAAACATCACCGACACAGCAACCTTGCCGACACGAGGGCGGATCGAACCGAGCGCTTGAGTTTAAAAGACCGAGCACTGATCGGCGAGTGGGGGGAGACGATCCCTGCCGGACCAGGTCTCAACCCCCGCATAGAATTGCGATCGCCCCGAAAGTGCGGTGAAGTCGTCCGGAAAATCAGACGTGACAGCCGGACGACGCCGGTCAACGTCGTTCGGCTAAGCCAAAAATCGGATCGGAACCCAGCACTTGGCAGAATTTCTTGGCGCAATCGACCGTGTTACGACATGTCGATTTCGTAACCACTTCGGTAGGGACGCGAGAGGAAGCTGTTCGCTTGTTCGTCGCCGACGATTTGCTCTTTCTGGTCGTCCCATTTCAGCTCACGTCCAAGGCGGGCGCAGATGCCTGCCAAGTGACAAACATTCAACATTTGCATGTGCGAATGAACGTCACTGATCGGCTCCTTGCCTTCGCGGGAGCAGTGCAAGAAGTTTGCCCAGTGCGCCTGCCGTTCGTTTCGCTCCATCGGCAAATTTTTGTAGACCTTGGCGATCGCGTCTTCGGGGAGTGGATTGTCGGCAAGCTCTTCGACAGGCTTTCCGGCAAGGCGGCCACGGCTGACAAAGATCCGCCCCTTGTCACCTGTAATCAACACACCATTGTCGGTGTCGCTGCGGATGATCATGCGGGTGTCACCGGGGTATTGAACGTCAAACTTGAATGACGTCGCGGTGTTATAGCGATCGTTCTGTACCGGATAACCGTCTTTGAATTCGACGGGATGTTCGGTCGTACCGCTGATCGAAAGCGGGCCGGCCGTCTGGCCATTGAGCTTTAAAGCCCAGCTGCAGATATCCACATGGTGTGCACCCCAGTCGGTCAGTTTGCCACCGCTGTACTCGTACCACCAGCGAAACTCGTAGTGCCCGTTAGTTTTGCCGCGACCGCGATTGTTTTGATCGGTCAGCAAACGGTAGTCAGCTTTGGGAGCGGGGCCGAGCCAGCGGTCCCAATCCAGTGCGGGATCGGGCGTAGCGACCGGAATGGACGGACTGGTCGGGGCTCCACCGATTGCCGCTTGGACTTCGCGAATGCGTCCCAGACGACCTTCGGCGACAATCGCCATCGCTTTGACGAACAAGTGAAACGTGCTGCGTTGTTGTGTCCCAACTTGGACGATCCGGCCGGTTTCCTTTTGCACGCGACGAATCTGCTTGCCTTCGTCGATCGTCAGCGTCAACGGTTTTTCACAGTAGACGTCTTTGCCTGCCAGCATCGCTTCGATCAACGGTTTGGTGTGCCAGTGATCCGGTGTCGCGATATGAACGACATCAATGTCTTTGCGATCAAGGATTTCGCGATAGTCGCTACATTCAAACGCCTTGCCTTTGCTTAGCGATTCGTTCGTCTTTTTGACTCGGCGTTCGTCGACGTCGCAAACCGCGACGACGTCAAGCCAATCTTTCGCCGAACGCATGTTTCCGTTGCCCATACCTCCGGCACCGATCATCCCGATCGAGATTCGATCATTTTTACTGCGTGTTTCGTCCGCCAACGTTTTGGGGGAACTGAAAAAGTAGGGGCTGGCCACGGCCGCCGACGCCGCTGCGGTGGCTTTCAGGAACCGGCGACGTTGGTTTGGGAGTGAAGAGTTTTGGTTCATCATGTTCAGGGTAGGCGTTCGAATGGAAGTTTCGAATAAGAAAGGAATGGCGGCGTCTGATCGCTAGGATGTCCTGCGAGCGGGAGTACGCTGTTGGCCAGTCGCCACTATGTGGAGGGATGCCAAAGTCGGTCGTATTGGAAAGACAACGTCCCATGACCGGGACGCGACGGCATCGACTACACCGGTAACAGTTTAGTCGATCGACGGTTGCCTGGGCTGTAGCCGATTGGCAACAATTGTCGCTTACTTCATGATAATTCGCGCCTGTTTGTCCGGGAAACGCCGCCTCACACAGGAATACGGGGGCGGAACAATGGGGCTCGGCGATGCGAACACGCTTGGGGCAAGCACGCACAGGGTGACGCTTGCCAAGGGCGACGGCTTACCGGTGACCAACCCAAACTTCATGGTGGGGTGCGGGCCGAAGTCAGTGTCGAGCCGCCTTTTCAAGAAGGCGACATGATCAGTTACCGCTGGCATTTCTGCCTTGCCGATGACTTCGTTTCCGATTCAGCGTGACGATTGCACGGATGTGCGAGTGAACATTCGATGGTCACAAGGGGAGCAAGGGGCGATGACAATTTATCTGGGCAAAAGAGCGGAGCCAGTGTTTACTGCTCGTGGGCCCAACATGAACAACGATAGCCAACACTGTCTCAACGTGAGGATGTATCGCCATCTCGCCATCAAGACTGAAAATACGATCTTGATAGACGACATCCAAGTCGAAGCTGTCACAGAAAATTAAGTCAACCTACCTTCTAAAGGAAAAACTGATCATGGAATTTAACTGCCCGATGTGCGGGAAGCATTATCAAGCCGGTGATGACTTGGCTGGGAAGATGGTCAACTGCCGGACCTGCGGACATGCATTCCCGGTTCCTCGTTTGACATCGAACGGAGGAACATCGACGGGCGAAGATCCGTTCGCAAACGAAAGTTTAGCATCGGGAGTCGATTCAACCACCAACAGCGACGACCGGTTTGCGGCCGGCGAAGTACAGGTCACTTCCGCACCCGTCACGATGCGTGGTGGCCAATCGTCCGATGGCGTCGCGCGAACGAGCGACGAGATTGATTACGAGATCTTTGGTCACGAAACCCAGTACGTCGAAATCACGCTTGATCCAGGCGAGCAAACAATCGCAGAAGCGGGCGCGTTGATGTACATGACGAGCGGGATCGAAATGGCAACCGTGTTCGGTGATCCCTCCAAACAGGACTCGAGTCTGTTCGGGAAAGTACTTTCGGCGGGCAAGCGGGCACTCACCGGCGAAGCACTCTTCATGACCACGTTCACAAATCAATCGAACGCTCGCGCTCAGGTTGCGTTCGGTGCACCCTACCCAGGTCGTTGTATCCCGCTGCACCTCGATCAGCTCGGAGGCGAGGTGATTTGCCAAAAGGATGCGTTTCTTTGCGGTGCCCGTGGCATCACCGTCGACATCGCATTTCAGAAAAAAATTGGCGCGGGATTATTTGGTGGTGAAGGTTTCATCATGCAACGCCTCCGAGGTGACGGTATCGGTGTCATCCATGCCGGTGGAACGATGATGTATCGCGAACTCGATGCCGGAGAAACCATTCGGCTTGATACCGGTTGTTTGGTCGCAATGGGGCCGACCGTAAATTATGACGTCGAATTCGTCGGTGGGTTGAAGAACGCATTCTTCGGTGGTGAAGGCCTGTTTTTGGCAACCGTTCGTGGTCCCGGCCCGGTGTGGCTGCAGTCGCTACCGTTCTCGAGATTCGCGGGACGCTTGGCCGCCGCGATTCCTTCAGGAGGCAATACGCGCAAGGGTGAAGGCAGTTTGTTGGGCGGATTCGGTGAAATGTTTATGGGTGACTAGCACTTTGTTCCTGTTGAAAAACAGGGACAAGTCATCGGCCGACGGGCGTCAGTCCCGGCTAATGCGCGGTAACCGTGGCTAACGCCAATCGGCTAATTCGAATTTCAGATGTCGATGAAGCACCCACGCGCTTTCTCGACCAACTGTTCGGTTTCGAGTCACCAGCCGACGGGCATTAGCCCCGGTTATTGCATCGAGACCGTGGCTAAAGCCATTCGAATCCAACCAAAGCAATAACGAAAGTCAAACGCGGATGCGGCATTAGCGTCGATCATCGGCGTTCGCTGGATGAACGCCGACTACCCAGCAATTTGGGATTGGTTCGCCGTTCCGGACATTCAATCGTGTTGAGGGATCTCCGACATCAAACCGAAGCAATCCGCTTTCGCCGCTTACCCCATTGGATCGAACCTGGCAAATTGAATCTGTCCAATTGAAAGGGAGTTCCCCTAAAGTCTGACGTTCCCAGATGCGAAAACAATCGGCCAGGTAGTGGCATCCTATCGTTCTCTGTAATCGAAGCCGAATCCTGTACCCAGCGATTCGCTAACTAGAGACAAAGACTACGGATCTAAACACCGCGGTCTTTGATACAACGAGAACGGGAACCGAAGTTGTGGACGGACTTGATGATGACATCGTCAAAGAGTTTCTAGTCGAAAGCTACGAAAGCCTTGACCAACTCGACAGTGATCTCCTGGCCCTCGAAGATGAGCCAGACAATCGAGATCGTCTAGCGAGTATCTTTCGAACGATCCACACGATTAAAGGCACATCGGGTTTCCTCGCACTTCCGAAACTTGAGAAAGTCGCGCACGTCGGCGAGAACTTGCTCGTTCCACTTCGCGATGGCGCGTTCCAGCTCAATAATCATATTGCCGATGGATTGCTCGGAATGGTCGACGCCATCCGGACCATCCTCAGCAATCTTGAAGAATGCGGTATCGAAGGCGATGCCGATTACGCGGCACTGATCGAACAGCTACAGCAGTTACTGCAAACACAAGGAGACATCGGTGGTGGTGGACCGGACTCGATCGATCAAGTCGACCAAGGGACCGCGCCTTCTGAGTCGGCCGACGAACCGGCGCCGGTTGCACAGCCATCCGGTGAGGCGACAGCGCCAAGTCACAACGAAGCTGCTACTGAACCCGTCGCAACTCAAACTTCTCCTCCGGTAGCCGACAACAATGGTCTTCCGGCTACCGAGCCGACCGCGTCTCCGCCGCCGGCTGCTTCACCTAGCAAGGTCACTGCGAACAAGCCCGCCGCTAGCAGCCAGGCTAAGTCGTCTGACGGTGAAAAGGCAAAGTCGGTTGCCGATTCGACCGTGCGAATCGACGTCGACTTGCTAGACAAGTTGATGAATTTGGTCGGCGAGTTGGTCTTGGCGCGAAACCAAATCTTAAGAATTTGCGAGAAGTCGAAAGATTCCAATATCCTCGCCGCGTCGCAACGCTTGAACCTGATCACGACGGAACTTCAAGAAGGCGTGATGAAGACGCGGATGCAACCGATTCGGCATGCTTGGAGCAAACTCCCACGCGTCGTCCGGGACCTGGCGACGGCATGTAAGAAAAAGGTCGCCGTGCAGATGGAAGGTGCTGATACGGAACTCGACAAAACCATTCTCGAAGCGATCAAAGATCCGCTAACTCACATCGTCCGTAACTCGGTCGACCACGGAATCGAGTCTCCGGATGTTCGAGTTGAAAATGGAAAGGCGGCCGAGGGAATCCTGCTGCTAAGAGCGTTCCATGAAGGCGGCCAAGTGATCATCGAAATCTGTGATGACGGCGGCGGAATTCGTGCCGACCGGGTCCGTGACAAAGCAATTGAAAAAGGCTTGATCACCGCCGAGCAAGCTGAGTTGATGGGCGAGCGTGAGCTGATCAACCTGATCTTGCTACCCGGATTTTCGACCGCGCAAACGGTCACGAACGTTTCCGGCCGTGGCGTTGGAATGGATGTCGTCAAGACAAACATCGAACGGATCGGTGGCACCTTGGAAATCAAGAGCGCTGCGGGTGAAGGCACCACGCTGCGTATCAAGATTCCGCTGACGTTGGCGATCGTCCCGGCGCTCATCACCGAGACGGCAGGCGAAGCCTATGCGATCCCACAGGTCAGTTTACTTGAACTGGTGCGTTTGGACTGCGACCTTGACAAATGTGAAATCGAGTTCATCCATGATGTTCCGGTGTATCGTCTACGAGGGAATCTGCTTCCACTCGTCTTTCTCGATGAACTGTTGGGACTGCGTCCACCACGTGGCCGGAACGACTACAACGAAAGCGTCAACATCATTGTGTTGCAAGCCGAGGATCGCCAGTTCGGCTTGGTGGTCGACTCGGTCATCGACAGCCAAGAAATTGTTGTCAAGCCACTTGGCGGTCACCTGGAAAACATCGCCTGTTACGCCGGTGCGACGATCATGGGCGACGGTATGGTCGCTCTAATTCTGGATGTCTTGGGGGTCGCTCAGCGAAGCAACATCCTGTCCGAGCACCGTGACCGCGTACCAAGAAATAGTGAATCGGATGGTCTGGAAGGAACATCAGAATCCGAATTGATGCTTTTAGTTGAGTCGCAGGAAGGAAATCGGTCGGCGATTAAGTTGTCCACCGTCGCACGTCTCGAAAAGTTCCAAGCGAGCCAGATCGAACATAGTGGGAATGATCAAGTCATTCAGTATCGTGGTGAAATCATGCCGTTGGTGCAGCTCGGCAGCGGATACGGTGGCGTCGCCGGTGACGAAAGCGGTTTGATCAACGCGGTCGTGTATTCGGCCGGACCGAAGCACATTGGAATCGTCGTGCAGAACATTGTCGACGTTGTCAATGTACCGACTGCGATGGTCAGTGACCCTAATCAGGGCCAGTGCATTATTCGTGACCGAGTGACCGAAGTCATCGACCTCGATCAAGTCGTCTCTCACGTCGCACCGCAAGGATTCAGCAGTGCCGCGTTTGCCTAGCCGAGCAGCGTTACCTCAGGAAGGAAACACCGTTACCGCATTGTCACGTTTACCCTCAGGTAAATCATATAACCGCTCACGCTCCGGTCATGTCGCACGGCAGCGAACTGACGGCGTGTCGCGCGGATTTCAATTTTACACTTGCCGGATATCAATCCGTTTCGAGTCTGATCGATGAGTTTTATCAGTCGCCTCTCACCGAAGACACGTGTCCTGATGCTAGGAGTCGTTCTCCCAGCATTTTTGGCAGTTGTGTTGGCATGGATGTACTACAACGACGCGAAATCGAAGGCAGTTCAGCACTGCATCGAAAAAGGCTTGTCGCTGTGCGTCTCTGCCGAAGCGACCAGAAACTACATGCAAGCACAATGGGACGATGGGATCTATAACACGGAAATGCTGCGTGACTTAAAAGAACGTGGCGAAGACGAGAAGCTTCTTTCGACGTTGCCGATCATTGCCGCATTCAATTCGATCAACCACGTCGCCGACAAAGGTGAGTTTTCTTATTCGATTCCTGCGCTCCGGCCTCGTAATCGTGACCACGCCGCAACTGAATTTCAACTCGAAGCACTGTCGGAACTGAAAGCAACCGGGGCCGACCAGCTCGTCCGCATCAATGACGAAACGAACACGGCCCATCTATTTCGGCCGATTCGTCTGGATCAGAGCTGTTTGATTTGCCATGGCGATCCGGCAACGTCTGAGACACTTTGGGGGAACAGTACCGGAACCGATGTGACCGGTTATCCGATGGAGGGCATGAAGAAAGGGGAGATGTACGGTGCGTTTGAAATCGTGCAATCTTTGGAGCCGGCCCAACAGGCGGCGGCGGCAGCGCTCGCGAAAGCTTCGATCGCCGTCATCGTCATGCTTGCCGTGAGCTCCGTGTTTTCACAGCTCGTTCTGCGCTCGATTCGTGATGATCAAAGCAAAAAAGCATCGGAAATCGGATCGGCCGTTGGAACGGAGGTCGCGAACGACACCGCGAAAATCGCCTCGTCGATCGAAGAATTTTCCATGAACGTCGGTAACATTGCTGACTATGCCAGGCATGCGTCTGACAATGCGAAGCATGTCGTTTCATTAGTGGAGTCAACGCATACGCAAAGCCAAGCGCTGGACACAAGCACGCGTGAAATTGGCAGCGTCGTCCAACTGATCGAATCGATCGCCGAACAAACAAATTTACTCGCGCTCAACGCGACCATCGAAGCGGCGCGAGCCGGTGAAGTTGGAAAGGGATTCGCCGTAGTCGCCGGGGAAGTCAAAGGCCTTGCCCAGCAAACCGCCGATGCGACCGGTGTCATAACCGAGAAAATCGAGTCCGTTCAACATACCGCAATACGACTACTGGCGGACATCAAGCAAGTCCAAGAAACCATCAGCAGTATCGACTCGAATCAAGACGCCATTTCTCAAGCGGTTTCGCAACAGCAGGATGCAACGACGGAAATTAGTCAGAGTATTCATCGAGTTTTGCAATCTAGCCAAACGTTGGCTGACAGGTTGAAGCTAAATGATTGATCAGAATGATCGGAAATCAGACTGTTCTTGCCAAATAGGTAAGAATCGCATTTGGAAAAGACAACGCGACGCCGTGACCCGGTCGTCAGTAATCTCGAGCGACGTTGGATTCAAGCCGATCCGACAATCGACCCTCGTGGCTTGCGAGCCAACTGCGATCGGTGTAGGTGATGTAATTCGCCTGATTCAGACTTGGCAACGATCGGCAAAGTGTCGCCCGACACTGATGTCTTCGGAACGCAGTTTCCGAGTACGCTCTTAACCAGACAACCCGCAGAAAAGCAGAAATGATGAAGCGTTCGAAAAAAGTAGGGCATCTTCGCCTCTACATCATTGCGATTCCAATCATCTGTCTGGTTGGAATGTTAATCCAGACGACTCTGTTTGCGTTGCAAAACTCTCAACTCGTTTCTAGCAATGCGGCGACGAATTTGAGCGGTCACCAACGCTTTCTGAACCTCTTGCATACCCAGCAAATCCTGGGATCAGAACGTGCCGCATCCACCGATGCGAACGGAACCTACGAGAGAATGGTCAACGCGATTTCAACGTTACGCAACGGCGGCGACAACGAATTTGGGACGATCGCCCCGGCAAACGCGATGGTCGCTGAATCACTGGACCATTCTCTGGCTGCAATCGAGCATAAAAAAAAGATTGCCGAAGAGTATCTCGCGGCCAAGAAGCGGAACGATATTCAGGCTACCGAAAACCTGCAAACGTTGCTGGTTCAGCAATCCGGTGATGCACACCAAGCCGCGAATACTGTCGTTTCGACGATCGACGAGCAAATTCAATTGCTTTCGCACGCCCAATTTCTTCAATGTATCGTCGGGGCAATCGTCATCACTCTGGGGTGCTTCGGTGTCAGTTTGTATTGCTCACGGAAAGCATGTGGTGTCTTGGCACAAGCATCCGAGTCGATCGGGTCCACTGGCGATGTCGCACAAAATGTCAGTTCAAGTGCGGAGGCATTGCGTGGGGCAGTCGCACAGTTTGAGACGAGCATCCAAGAAATCGCGCGGAATGCGACCGGCGCCGCAAGTGTTGCCAGGAACGCGGTCGATGCGGCCCGATCGACTACCGACACGATCACCCGCTTGGGACGCAGCAGTACTGAAATCGGAGAAATGATTCGCGTCATTAACTCGATCGCCGAGCAAACGAATCTATTGGCATTGAACGCGACGATCGAAGCCGCACGGGCCGGAGAAGCTGGAAAAGGGTTTGCCGTCGTTGCGAATGAAGTGAAGGAGCTGGCCGCGCAAACAGGTACGGCAACCGAAGACATCGTCCGCCGGATCGAAGCGATTCAGGGTGACACGATGGAGGCAACAGACGCGATCGATCTCGTTAGCGACATTATCTCTCAAATCAATGAGAGCCAAAACGCGATCGCGGGTGCGGTCGAAGAACAGACCGCTATGACCGCGGAAATTTCCAACAACGTTGCCGATCTGGCCGACGGCAATAGTGTGATCGCCAACACCGTCATGTCACTCAATCAGTTGTTACGAAGCGAAGTTGATCGTGACAAGAATGGAGAGTTTGTCGGGTCGGCGTCGTCATTGAAACGTAAATATCAACTTTAGGTGATACCTTTGAGGAAAAGGATCACCTCGTAATCCGTGCCCCTAAAATTCGGGATGGCAAAATGGATTCAACACACTTGCAAATCGAAACACCCCCGGAAAGACTGCGTTTATTGCTTGACGGACGCCGCGGTGAAACGTTGAAGCTTCCCGCCGCGGCATGTGAAGCGTTGGAAATCGCCGAAGACCCGGAGTGCCGACCCGAGCAGCTGGCTTGTGTCATTTCGCATGACCCCATGTTGGCGGCCGACACACTCGCCATCGCCAATTCCGCGGCTTTCGCCCAAGGACGCACGCTTGCTTCGTTGCACCAAGCGATCGTACGGATCGGGATTCGTCAGTGTAAGAATTTGATCATCGCGTCAAGTTCGGCAGGGATGATGAAACGTTTGCCGCTGGAACAGGTATGGGTTCGAGATCTGCTCCTGCAACATAGTTTTGCGACCGCGTCCGCTGCCGGACATCTCAACCAGTTGCTCGGGTTGCGGTTCGAAGGAGAGGAATTTACCGCGGGGCTGTTACATGATCTTGGCCGTCTGATTTTCGCCCTCGTGGATCCGAAAAATTTCGAAGAAGCAGACCTCTTGGATTTTATCGAGCCGGGGCAGTTGCTCGAGCGTGAACGGCAATTCTTCCGTACGGACCATTGTCACATGGGGGCGTGGTTTGCTCAGCAGCAAAAACTTCCGCGTGCGCTGGTCGAATCGATCCTGCTGCATCACAACCCCTCCGCAGCGTGTAATCATCACCGCTTAGTCGCCATTACTGCGGCCGCAGACCACATAGCGAATCACATCCAGCGATTCAACGAAGCGGTGAGCTATGAACCTGAAGGCAACGTTGCGATTAAGGTCCTCGAAGAACTCGAGGGCCGACCGTTTACGGAATCGTTCGACAACGTTGCGCACGAGGTGATTACGAAAACGCAAGCTGATTTAGAGATGAGTTGTAGACACCAATGTAGTTCGGAGCCGGAGTGCCACTCATGACTCAAGCCATTCGCGTGATGGTTTGCGATGACTCTTCGATGATGCGCCGACTATTGGTTTCAACGCTCAACAGCACGGCTGACATTAAAGTGGTGACCGAAGCGGTTCATGGGAAAGATGCGCTGATGAAGCTTCCCGGGACTCGTCCTGACATTGTGATCATGGACGTGGGGATGCCCGTGATGGACGGCATCGAAACCGTTCGCGAGATTCGCAAGGTTGATCGACAACTGCCGATCATCATGTTCAGCGCTCTCACACAAGACGGCACCGAAGCGACATCGGACGCGATCTCTGCGGGCGCAAATGAGTTCGCGACCAAGCCCGTCGAAGCGGGACATATCTCGCAAGCCGTCGCGCAACTTAAGGAAGACTTGCTACCGAAGATTTATCGACTTGTCCCCAGCAAGGCCCCCGTCGCGTGCGGTCCCAACGGATTGCCCGTCGGTGCGACCGTCATGCGATCTCCCGGCGCATTGGCTGCACCAGCAAACGCAAATGTAGTTGCAACGCCACCGGTATCCAGTCGGCCGCCGGCCAATACGGCACGGATCGAAGTGATTGGAATCGGTGTGTCGACCGGTGGGCCGAAGGCACTCGCAAGTGTCGTTGCGAAGCTACCACAGAAACTACGAGTGCCAATTTTTATTGTTCAGCACATGCCGGCATCGTTCACGGCGCTACTCGCCGAACGACTTGCCGCCGAACAAGGGCATTCGGTTGTCGAGGCCAGCCATGATCGAATCATCGAACCGGGACAGATCGTCATCGCACCCGGAGGATTCCATATGGTCGTTACGCGACAGGGAAAGAACATTGTCACCAAACTGAATCGTGATCCGCCCATCCACTCTTGTCGGCCTGCGGTGGATCCAATGTTTCGCTCTCTCGCCCACACATTTGGCGAAAACTGTTTGGGGGTAATCCTGACTGGGATGGGCATTGACGGCACCGAAGGCGCGCGAGCATTGCGCGAGCGAGGTTGCACCATCATCGCGCAAGATAAAGCGACCAGCGTTGTCTGGGGAATGCCCGGCAGCGTCGTCCAACAAGGGCTTGCCGATGTTGTGCTGCCGATCGACAAGATCCCCTTGGAAATCGATCGCCTGCTTTCACGATGACACGGACACACGTGTCCTAAAGAGTCGGCTCGACCGCTTTCGTCTTTCGATCCAAACGAAACACTTGTTTGCTCCGCGGATCGGCCACATAAACGGCTTCATCATCAGCCGTGATTCCGACCGGACCTTGCAGCGGTTCGCCTTCAAACCACTTTTCGGTTTTACCGTCTGCTGTGAATCGCCAGATTGATTTTCCATAGCCGTCGGTGACAAACCCTTCTTCACCGGCCCAAACGAGTCCATTGGGAAACTGATACGGACGATCTCCGACGACGGTGACGGCTTCACCAGATTTTACGTCGATTTTGATGACCGCGTCGGCATCCGGTGTGATCGCCCAAAGTGCACCATCGGCATCAAATGAAAGTCCACGTGCGTTGACGCGAGCAACGAGTTCAGGCTTTCCTCCGGCGATCGGTAAACGGAAGACGGCCCGTCGCTCAGCATCTCCGACATAGATCGATTCGCCCGCGCTATCAACCGCCAAGGCCATCGGGATACCTAGGTAGCCGCCGTTGAGGGCGACGAGTTTCACGCCGGTCTCTTTCGCGTGGTAGATCTCGCGGGTCGCCGAATCGCCAATCAATAATCCACCGTCGGGATGGGGGACAACACACCAAGGGCGGTTCATCGGTCGACGCAGCAGCTTGGTGCCTGGCGTGAAGACCGACTTTGCGTCCTCCTTCCCAAGCGTTTGAGTCCAGATCCCGGGAAGATCCAAGTCAACCACGAACAGTTGGTTGTCTCGGATCGAGACCGCTCGGGGATAATTCACCTCCGCACCCTCGGCCTCGATCGGCGAGGGGATTTCGACGGGCTTTGCCGTGTACCGAGATTGATCGGGGGCAGGCGACTCCTGCGATTCTTGGCCGATCACCGTATGACTGGGCAGCATCAAACCGACCGCCAGCAGAAACGCAGCGAAGGAGTACATGGAGGTAGCGGATGGGGAAGTCGTACCGGTTGCGCAAAGTTTTCTAATGATCACGATTCTGAATGCCGAAAAGTAACACCGTAAGTGTAAATCAATTGCCGTCCCTCCCTGCGGAAAGATTTCAGAACATGATAACGTCAACGCCCCCATCTTCGCCGGGACAGGGCGAGCAAAATTTTCCTTCGGCCCGGTTTTTCACCGCCCACGGCCTTCTCGTTCTTCTGGCAGGCGTGTTTTTCTGGCATGCGTTTGGCCCATCCACTCATGCCGCCCCACCGGTGGCACGGTTGGCGGAAGATGTGTTTGACGACGACCGAATTGATGTTTCACACGCGACACCGGTCTCCGGGGTGGTGAAATCCAGTACCAAACCGATGCGGCAGGTCCGGCACGAATCAACCTCCGGCGGATACGAGCACTTCCGCCCAGGGCAGATCGTCGCCACCAGTCACGTGTTCGAATCGACTTGTGGATGTGATTCCGTTTGTGATTGTCCGGTCGGCGATGTGCGTGGACCGTCCTGTGGACTTGAACCCGGCTGTGGACTCGAAGCGAGCTGCGGTCTTGAGGCTTCTTGCGGGGTGGAATCCTGGATCGAACCGGGATGCGGCGCCGAAGGGTGCTTCGACGGCGGTTGCGACGGATGCTGCGATGGCTACACCCCAGGGTGCGACTGCAATGTCTGTGGCGGAGGGACACGCGGCTTTCTTGACGGGATGTTTCCTCGATTGTCGGTACCGTGGAATCGGATGGAACTGTTCGCGGGAGTCGCGGGGTTCACCGGTCCGATGAACTATGCCGATGTCAGTACAGGCGACCAACGCGGTAGCGGCAGCTTCGGTTTTTACGAGGGATTCAATAAAGGCGTCCCGTTGGGATTCTTCGGTAGTGACATGTCCTATCAAACGGGCGTTCGTTTTCTTCAAGCGAATCTATCGGGAGCTGACTTTACGGACGAATCGCGAAAGCAAATTTTTGTCACCAGCGGATTGTTTCGTCGTGTTGACTGGGGGCTGCAATACGGTGTGGTGGTCGACTATTTGTACGAGGACTGGTATTTCCGAAGCAACCTGATGCAACTCCGTGGCGAGCTGTCTTGGAAGACCCAACGTTGTGACGTCCTGGGGTTCAAGTTTGCGACCGGATTGAAGGACGACGATGACTTGACCAGCGTCATCGATTCCTCGGGTAACACCATTAGCAATAACATTGCATTCGATTCGGTCAATCAATATCGGTTCTTCTATCGACAGATGCTCTCCGAGTTCGGTGCGATCGAAGGCGGCTTGGGGTGGACCGATGACGAAGATTTCATCTTAAACTTGGATGTTGGCTTGCCGGTCCATCGCAATGTGACTTGGGACACGTCGGCGACTTACTACATTCCCGACGAGGCAGCCGCCTCGCCCGATTTCATGCAAGAGGGCTGGAACCTTTCGATCGGATTCACCTTCCGTCCCGGTGGTTCAAAGGCCGGGCGTTGGTACTCGCGACCGTTGATGAATGTCGCCGACAACGGATCGATGATCGTTGATCGTCAGTAAGGCGTTAGTCCCGTGGGACTTCGATGCCTCGGATCATCGCTTGCAGTTCATCGTCGACGTCGCGGCCTTCAATTTCGGCTTCGGCAGTCAGTTGAACGCGGTGGCGAAGGGCTGGCACCGCGACTTCGACCACGTCATCGGGGATCGCATAATCGCGACCGTTGAACCCGGCGAGCGTTCGAGCACATTGCATCAACGCCAAACCGGCCCGCGGTGAAGCACCGATATGAAACGCCGGCCAGGAACGCGTTGCGCGAACGATCTTGTTGATGTAATCGACCAACGTTTCTTCGACGTTCACGGTTCCGCATAACTGGATGCAACTCATCACCGTTTCCGGATCGGTGACTTTTCGAATCTCATTTTCCAATCGCGAGTTCAGGCTGACTTGTTTGCTGTGCAGTTTCAGAATTTCTGCTTCTTGTGCCTCGGTTGGATAATCGACTTTTAGCTTGAACATAAAGCGGTCCAATTGAGCTTCTGGCAAGTTGTACGTGCCTTCGCTCTCGAGCGGATTCTGTGTTGCCATCACCAAAAACGGCTGCGGAACGGTGTGACTCGTTCCATCAATGGTGACCCGATATTCCTGCATGATTTCCAAAAGTGCCGCGTGCGTTTTCGCAGGCGACCGGTTGATTTCATCCGCCAACAATAGCTGTGTAAAAACCGGGCCGGGGCGAAATCGGAATTCGCTTTTCTGCATGTCGAATACCGGTGCCCCGGTGATGTCCGATGGCATCAAATCGGCGGTAAATTGAATGCGACCGAACTCACAACCCAAGATCCGCCCTAGCGTTCGCACGAACAATGTTTTGCCAAGTCCTGGAACGGATTCGATCAAAACGTGTCCGCCGGAAAACAATGCGGTCAACGTGCCGAGTACCAGTTCTTCTTGACCGACATACAGTTTCGCGACTTCGCCGGAGATCGCGGAAAAGAGTTTTTCGACCGGCGCGAAGCGTTCACTTTTTTCACGAAACGACGGCGTGGTTTGCTGCGGTGTAGTTGCCGAATCGATAGGTTGGCTACCTTGCGATGAATCTGTCAACGTTGTTCCTCAGGGCGATTGGTTTGTTCGATGGCTTCGGATCGATCAGCAACGGAATCGTCGTCGAGTTCGATAGCGTCCGAATGATTCGCTTGCGATTGTGGGGGCAAGTTAGCGGGTGACTGTGGGCGTCCCGTGGGGGCAGAGGATGCCGACGGAGACACCGTATGGTCGACCGGTTCGTTGACTACCCAGGGGCCATGTGTTTCGCCTCGAACCCGTCTCATGTATTCGCTAATCCGTTTGCGTGCGAATGCTTCGCCGCCTCGCCGGTACATCAGCGTCGCGACGGCGTCGAGGTGGTCACCAAAGTGCGTCAGTGTCCCACGGTCAACTTTTGCCGGGCGTCCGAAAATGGGAAACAGCATCAGGCAAAAAACAATCCCGATCACCGCCGCATGAAACGTGACTAGGACCAACGGAAATTGCGTCAACGACTCCGCTCCGGTTGCCCGCGGGATTTCATCGACACGTGAACTGACCGGTAGCCCATCCGAGGCGGTCACGAAGCCAACCTGCGGTAGGTTGCCGTTGTCGGTCAGCCTATCCTGTTCGTCGATCGCTTCTCCATCGATCGCAATTTGTTTGCATTGCTCGATCAATCGTTCGGCTAAGTGACGGTTGGAGGGTTTCGTCAATCCGTAGTTCGTTAGAAGTGAACCACTGGCGACCACGAAGACCTGCGAGTGATGCCAATTGTCCGCGGTGAGCTGTGCCAAAACCGTTTCACCTTTGGCGGTTTCAACGAGCGATGAGAACTGAAGCCCTGCCTTCTTGGGTTGGGGGGGCGAAGCGACGGTTTGATTGGTGCTGAGTCCTTGACTTGTCGTGACGTTGACGGTTTGCGAGGCCGTCTGGTTGCTTGCTTCGGGAAGTGATTCGATGACCCATTCCTGTTTGACCGGTTGATTGTCGCCTTCATCTGCGACCCAACTCAGATTGGAGGTGGTGTCTTTCCCGTCGCTGACGACCGTTTGCTGCACACGAGGCGTCGCCACGAACCAGCCCCCGACGATGACCGGGGAATGAAAGTACTGTGCACGATGTTCGTCGATCAAACTTTCGCCAAGCTTGCGGCGATACTCCAGCCGTTGATCGGGAGCGGCTTGTGAACGAAGTTGCCGAAAATAATCCGATCTGCTGCCACTATCGGGGATTACATAGACCAACGTTCGGCCACCCTGCTGGAGCCAGCGGTCCATCCAACGCACCGTCTTTTGATCAACCGCCATCAGTTCCGAAGGCGTCCAAATGATCGACGTGACCTTTCGAGTTCGTTCGGTTAGCCGCGTGATTCCACGGCTATCAAATCCGGCATGGTCGAAGGAATCGCGAAACGTTGTAAAGCCATTGATACTCTGGCGAGCATAATAGCCTTCGTTGGCACCATACTGCGTCACCAAGTCCGATCCACATCCGGTCAATAAGGACAGCATCACGACGGCGAGGTACGACCGAACGTTGGGCCATCGTACCTGTATGAGGCATTGCCAAGAACTCATGGATGACCTCCATGTTCAATGGCGGATTGCTCCATCGATTGATTTTGCTGCCACAGTTGAACGAAGACCTCTCGCGAAAGACTGTGACGACCAAAGTACGAATGTTCAAATGCATCCGCCGTTTGCCTCAGCCACATCGCACAATCGGCGTCGTTGGATCGTGTTTCGCGGACATACGTTCCATTGGTTTTCCCTCGTGCTAGACGCAAAAGCCCCTGCTTGTCCAGAAGCAATAGTTGATGTCCGAGCAGCAAGATGATCGCCTGATCATATTTTCCGTCAAGCATCAGACGTTCGCATTCGGTCCGCAAATTAACATCGGTCCGGCGAAGTTCAGGTGGGAGATGTTTGATCCGTTCCAACGTTTGTTGGTCAGGCAGGCGTCCATTCGCACCGGACGAATCATGCGAAACGTCACCGGATAGTTTCATTTCGGCACGCCCGACGGCATAGACGATGACGCCCACGATGACGATTACAACGGTCGCTAAAATCACCCATCCGAATAGATTCGCAACTGAATAGCCTGAACCGAACAGGCCCGAATTTGATGGCGGTGTGTTAGTTGTTGTCGCCGAATTCGTTGCCGACTTTGCAATCGATTTTGGTTTGGGCAACCAGCGACTTTCGCGATTGGTTGAGTCGTCTTTCCGCGGTGAGACATCGATCGGTATAAGTTTATGTTGCTCGGCGTCATACCATGGGACGGTCGACATCGATTCGATCACCGGTGAGGACGTCTGGCCTGTTTGTTCTTGGGCGAACAGCGGGCAAGGAATCGTGCAAACAAACAAAACGATCGAACATAAGGCGAGTGTTCGCAAACCGTGTTTTGAAATTGCGTCGTCAACATCTCGCCCCCGGGAGGAGCGGAAGTGGTCGCAGCCAGTGGACGATGCCGGTATCCGAGTAGGCGGCATCTTAGCCAACTCAAGAACGAGCTTTTCGAGCCAACGATTTAATCCCCCTGGAAGAAGGACGGTTTTGAAAAAAGTTCTCACGTTGCACCTCCCGCCGGGGCGACAGAGGTTTTCGAATTCGATCGGGCATTGTCTTGGCTCCCACTCGAACTCACGACGGATTGTTGTCCTACCACCGGTTCAATTTCATCGCCGAATTGACGCATCGCTTCGGCACGAACTGCTAATTCGACATCCCAACCTTCCAATCGAATTCGCGTGTCCAGGTAGGCGATCATTCGTACCACTACGCTCAACCCACCGACCGTCCATAAAGCCAATGGGTAGAGGACCATCAATGTTACCAAGCCAATGTTCCAATAACCTGTGGCGATACCACGGAGCCAAACCAGGCTGTAAAACAAGCCCGCAAAGATCACCGAGAGCGTGAACCCAGAAACAATCCACCGACCGCCGACGTCACTTCCGGAAGGCCGATGAAGGGTCCGTGCTCGCTTGGATAGCGTGATTTCATTCGGGTTCTTGCTGCGCGTCGGGCAGCGTTCCAACAGGATCATTTCCGGCAGAAAAGGGCGGCTGGCCCGGATCACGATAGCGGCCATGAAAAATACAATTGGAATCGTGACATCAAAGAGCGCATCCCAGGGCTGAAATAACCGGATGCCCGCGATTACCATCGCCGGGATTGCCAAACGCCGCAGTCCTAAAAAACGAATCCAACGCCCTAACTGTTTTCGCGCATCTGCGACCGCCGTTTTCCAGCTCGGGCTCGATTCAAAAACGGCTTGGCCGAGATAGATGGTCGTGATCACACCGGCAGCCGGGGTTTGCAAAAACACTAACAAAGCCATCCAGGTGATGTAGCGGGTGGTTTGCCAGCGAGCTTCGGGATCGTCCAGTCCATATTGGGATTCAGTGATCGGAATCCAATACAACAGCAGCCCATTGGCGATCGCCCAAGGGAGCGCGCCCCAAAAGAATCCGATCAGCAAAAGCGTGGGGTAACGATGAAGCAGCACCAGCGCGAGGTCGCCGATTTCTGATAGCGTGCGGACTCGGATGGCCACGTGGGTTTGGTCAAGTTGCACGGGCTGTTCCTCGCGTTTGGGAAAGCTCTTGCGGACCGACCCTTGCTGGCGAAACCGCATCGGTGCTGTGGTCGACCAATTCTGAATACCTTGCGGTTCGAATCAGTGATCGATCCGATGACCTTTGACGTGGGAAGCCAAGAATAACAAAGTACAGCGTGATCAACGCACTCGATAGGATCGACCAAGCCACCTTGATCAGATACGGGGCGCCACTCGGTGAAAGAAAGCCTTCGGTAAACGCCGCCAGAATGAACATCGTCGCACTCGCCGCCATCACCGGAACTGCTTCTCGGCCAGACTCACGAATCGAATCGACGCGTGACATTCCTCGCGTGTAGAAAAGCCCCATCCCGAGTCTTAGTCCGCCGGCTGCTGATAGGGCGATCGCGGTCAATTCGAATGGCCCATGTGCGGTAACAAACTCAAAAAAATGATCGGAGCCTTCGATCCCATCCCGCGACATGTAACCGAACGTGGCACCGAGGACCACGGCGTTGTAGGCGAGTGTGTACAGACACGGCACGAGCAGAATGCCCCACGCGAAACACTGCAATCCAATGCCGGTATTGTGTCGAATGTAGAACGCCGCTCGTGCGGAATATTCCTCGGGAGCGACGTTCAATGGCTCGCTGAACGACTCCTGGGTTGTCTTAAGCATTTTTGTGCCACAGACATTTTCGGCAAACTCCGGGAACTGTTCTTCGGCCGCGCCCATCATCATTGAAAGCGCGAACAGACCAAAAAACACCAGCGTCGCCACGCGAACGCACCCGTCATTGAAAATTCGTTGTGGCGCCTCGTCAAACAATGTCCGAATCCAACCGGTCGGCGAAGCCGATTGGGTGCGATAAAGTTGGTTGTGTGCCCGTGCGACCAAGCGATGTAGGTACGTGACCGTATTGGGGGGCAATTGATATGCGTCGGCGAGTGCCAAGTCGGCGCAGGCGGCTCGGTACAACGATGCGAATCGTGTAATTCCGGCCGCGCCGCGATGCCCGCCCCCCATCGAATCGGTGCGGCCACGCAGTTCCATCGCTTCACATAACTGTTCCAGTTCGGTCCAGTCACTACGACGTTTTTCGAGTAGCTTGGCAACGTTCATCAACTAACTTCCCATCGATGCATTCGCTTGAGAATCGGCGACCGATGTCGTGGTGACCGTTACCACTTGGCCGCCGACGGTTCCCAGGCCACCTGGTTTGTTTGCGTCCTTGGCCAGTGGACTGTAGCCGGCCAATGGTCCCAGGTCGGCGGGTTCGGATGCGGAATCGGCGAGAAAGGTCTTGTAATACAACGCGTACAGCAAAAGGTCTGGATCGATGTCTTTGCGGAACTCGAAACGTTCGATCAACGGGTCAGAGAGTTTGCGTGCGATTTCTCGGCGCCGGGGCGGTGTCATGAAGTGACGTCGCTCCGCGTAGGTCGCTAAGGTACGGGCCATCTTTCGTGTGATCAGGTAGTCACCTGGGATGAATGACGCGAGAGCCGGGACGCGCGCGTCGTCGACCTTGACGACCGGCAACTGCCACTTACGTTCGTCAACGACCACCATCGTTCCGGCGGCTAAGTCACCGAGCCGTTGCATGCGCCTCGTCATCATCGTGGTCGTCAGCCCGACGATTCCGGTCGGAATCACATACAACAGTGGCATCTCGGGTTGGTAAGTATTAATCGCCGCGACGGGGGCCAAGTCCGCGACTCGCAGCAGATTGCGTAACAGGGCGCTTCGTGGCGAAACCGGACGCCCATCGATTTCGATCACCCGGATCCCGCACAGCCATTTACCCACCGTACGGCCATTGAAGTACGCTTCCAAGATGGTCCCGTAAAACCAGTGAATTACGAAGATACCGATGACGAACATCGCTTGGCCGAGCGATCCGGGAAAAGCGGAAATGACCGAAAGCATGCCTCCGATGACCATCAGCGCGACCCAGATCAGAATCACCAGGCCCCAGCGGATCGCAAAATCGATCAGATAAGCAGGCAAACGTCGAAACGGACCCGCCAATTGATATTCAAAGGCAATGTTCTCCGGCGTGACGACACCGATGGTTGTATCGAGCGGAGCTGCGGAGGCCATGCATTTGCGGTGATGGAGTATCGAAGATGCCTTTCGATTATCACCCGAGTGCCCCTCTCCACGCAAGCGTCTGACGATCGCTTCGGCATTCGTAGTTGCAATCGATGATCGCCACCCGGCCCGGCATCATCACCGTTGACCGGTAGAAAACCTGCTAAACTCTCTCGCCATGAACCAAACGATCAATCCCCCCCGTCGTCTTTCGCGAATCATCCTCTGTGTCGGCCCCGGTCTGATAGTCGCCGGGTCGATTGTCGGTAGCGGCGAATTGATCGCGACGACTAAGACCGGCGCCGAAGCCGGGTTCAGTCTTCTCTGGCTAATTTTGATCGGCTGCGTCATTAAGGTTTTCGCCCAGATCGAATTCGGACGCTACGCGATCATCAGTGGAAAAACAACGCTGATGGCCCTCGACGAAGTTCCCGGGCCAAGGATCCAAGGACGTGGCAACTGGTTAGTCTGGTATTGGTTGGTGATGTGGCTGGCCAGCATCTCGCAGCTAGGTGGCATCGTCGGCGGAGTCGGCCAAGCCCTCGCCATCACGGCTCCGTTGACCGAGCAGGGGACGAAGTTCAACCGGGCGGCCGACGCGGAGCAATTACAAAAATTCGAAGCTTTCCGAGCAGCCCATCGGGCCTCTGAACAGCATGCAACGCGGCAGCATGAGACGGAACCGCAAGAACTGGTGTCGTCGCCGAGCCAAGCGAACATTGATCAATCGGTCGACGCGAAGCAGTCGATTGAAATAGCGGAACTTTGGAACGAGTACGACCGCGAGTATCAACCGACCGAAGCAGGACGATCGGAATCGCATGATGCCGCGATCTGGGCCGTGATCATTGCGATGATGACCAGTGGGATTCTAGTCGTCGGCCGCTACGGTTTAATTCAGTCATTCAGCACCGCGTTGGTCGCTTCCTTCACGTTGCTGGTGGTCGTCAATGTGTATTGGCTTCAACGCGAACCAGAATTTGCGGTCAGTGGAAAAGAGTTTCTCTCGGGATTGTCGTTTGGATTTCCTGCACGTTCCGAAGGTGTGAATCCGATCGCGACGGCGTTGGCGACCTTTGGAATTATCGGTGTCGGTGCGGCCGAACTGATTACCTATCCGTATTGGTGCCTCGAAAAAGGATACGGTCGCTTCACGGGGACCAACGATGGTTCACCCGAGTGGCGTGCACGCGCGGTCGGCTGGATGAGGGTAATGAAGTTTGATGCCTGGGGCGCGATGGTGATTTATACCTTCGCCACCATGGCCTTTTTTCTGCTCGGCGCATCGGTGCTGCATCGAGTCGGATTGAACCCAGAAAAAGGTGCGATGGTGAGAACGTTGGCCGTGATGTTCCAACCGGTGTTTTCTGATTGGGCGGCGATTATCTTTTTGTTCGGTGCGATCGCCGTTTTATACTCGACATTTTTTGTCGCCAACGCATCCCACGCCCGTACCTTTGCCGACTGCTTGCGAGTGATTGGTCTAATCGATCATGCCGAAGAAACGTATCGCAAGTGGGTGCGGATACTCAGCGGCGTGTTCCCGATCCTCTGTGTGATCATCTTTCTCAAATTTCAGTCGCCTGCGAAACTGGTGTTGATCAGCGGGATCGCCCAAGGCGTGATGCTACCGATGCTCGCCGGCGCGGCGCTATACTTTCGCTACCGTCGCTGTGTCGACGAGCTAAAGCCCGGAAGGATCTGGGATGCTTGTCTTTGGTTGTCCGCGGCGGCAATGCTTGTCACCGGCGGTTGGACGGTGATCAGCGTGCTTGGGTTAGGCTAGGCGATCACATCGTCAACGATCCGTCCGTGCACGTCGGTTAATCGAAAATCACGACCGGCGTAGCGGTAGGTCAATCGTTTATGGTCGATGCCCATCAACCGCAGCATCGTCGCGTGCAGGTCATGCACATGGACCCGGTTTTCCACCGCTTGGAAACCAATCTCATCGGTCGCGCCGACTGTTTGACCGCCTTTGACGCCTCCGCCTGCCATCCAGACGGTGAAGCCCCAGTGGTTATGATCACGCCCGTTCATCTTGCCCTGGTTGGTTCCTTCACGAGGCATTTCGACGACCGGAGTACGACCAAATTCTCCGCCCCAAATCACCAGCGTCTCGTCTAGTAAACCAAGACGTTTCAGGTCATCGAGTAGCGCCGCAATCGGACCATCGACTTGTCCTGCCAGTCGTCGATGGCCTGCTTCAAGGTCATCGTGGTTGTCCCACGGTTGCCCGGCTCCGGTGTAGAGCTGCACGTATCGCACGCCACGCTCGACGAGTCGCCGAGCGATCAGCGTTTGCCGGCCAAAATCGTGGTCTCCGTAGGCCTCGCGAATCGCTTTCGATTCACCAGTGACATCAAACGCGTCCGCGGCTTCGCTTTGCATCCGATAAGCCAGTTCAAATGATTCGATCCTAGAATCCAGTTGTGGGTCATGAGCACGAGCTGCCGCGTGGCGTTGATTCAGCTTGGCAAGAAAATCGAGCTGGTCACGTTGATCGGTCTTTGCGACCAGTTCGCTACGGATGTTCTCTAGTAGGCGATCGACTTGCCGATGATTGGAATCCACATAGGTCGCTTGATACTTGCCGGGCAGAAATGCATTCTGCCAGTTTTGTGATTCTTTGATCGGATACCCGCCGGGGCACATGGTGACGAAGGACGGCAAGTTGTCGTTCTCACTGCCCAGTCCATACGTCAACCAAGATCCGACGCTCGGTCGCACCAAACGCGATTCGCCGGTGTTCATCAACATCAGCGACGGTTCGTGGTTGGGGACGTCGGCACGCATGGAGTGGATCAGGCAAATGTCATCTATGTGCCGAGCTGTTTTTTGAAACAACTCGCTGACATGAATGCCAGATTCACCGTACGGTTTGAATTCAAACGGAGACCCGAGGACCACGCCGGTCGGACGTTCGGTTTTCAAGTTTCCGTTGGGGGCCGTCTTTCCGGCAAATCGATTGAGTTCCGGCTTGTAGTCGAACGTGTCGACGTGGCTGGGGCCGCCATTCATAAATAAGTGAATGACATGTTTGGCCCGGGCCGGAAAATGCAGCCCGCCGCTGAGGACTCCCGCGCCGGCCGATGCCGGTGAATCACGGACGAGCAGGTCAGCCAACGCCATCGCTCCGAGTCCGACTCCACAACGTGACAAACATTCGCGTCGATTCAGCACGTTCAATTCCTTGGGGTTCTCAGGTTGCGATCGGTGCCGATTGGGGACAGCACTTATTGTCCCGCTTCGGCGATCGACTTGGGGTCATCGATCACGAGGTAGTGTCCGTGGTCCGCGGTGACAATCACGACGGTGTGGTCCCATCCGTTGTTTTCGTCGACCCAATCCATGATTTTCTTGAATGCGGCATCGCCTTTCAATACCGCGCCGATGCTGTTGTCCAAGTTGTTCGCGTGATTGGCCCAATCCACATCGCCGGCTTCGACCAACAACCAAAATCCATCGATCGACTTTTCGAGCACCGTCAATGCCGCTTCGGTCATGTCGGCAAGGTCAGGGTTTTCGATTAGGTCAGCTTCGGCATACCGTTCTTTGCCTTTGACATCCAAGGTGGGGTCATAGTTGCCGTCGGCAGTGGAGAACGGAAGGTGGCCACCTTTGACCCCGTAGAATCCTAGCAGACGCTCGTCATTGTCGGTCGCTTGCTGCGCCGCTGCTAACAACGCTTCCCGCCCATTTTGTCCTTCGTTGCGCTGAACGACTCGATACTTGCCGCCGTTTTTCAAGTCGACACTCTTGATGTCTTCTTGATGAAAAAACGGATTGCCTTTGGCAAAGTTACGACCCTGGACGTCATCCTCGCCTTTGCCTTCGCCCCAGCCACCGCCAATCAGAACGTCTACGCCTTGAAGCGGTTCGTTGCGGTGGGCAGACGATGGCAAGCCGACCAAGTCACGCGAGATATCCTGATAGTCTTTTCGTGTTACGTTGTTCGCGTAAGCGGCAGCCGGGGTCGCATGGCTGACCGGGACGCTGGTGACCAGTCCGACTTTGAAGCCTCGATCGCGTTGTAACTCACGAGCGATCGGCGTCACCTGAGAACCATCAACGGCGACATTGATCGAGCCATTGTAAGTCTTGATCCCGCTGAACAAGCTGGTCGCCGAAGACGCCGAATCGGTGACAATGTGCGGCAGACTTCGGTCTTTTCCTAGCAAGTACTCGCTGTTTGCTCGTTCGTCCCAAGGCGTTCGTCCGGCCAGTTGAACGTTGTACCCACGCTTGGATCCTCCGTTGACCGAATTGACGACCTGAGCATCCACATCCCACTTTGCACCACCGGCGGCGGCGCTGGTCACGACCAATCCAAAGTCTGTCTTGGTTCGTCGGTCATCTTGAAAGTGCAAGCCCGTTCCGCGACCAGTTTGATACGGGATCGTTCCGGTGTTGTAGATCGAAGCGGCACGTGTCGTTTGCCAGTCCATCCCATCAAATACCATCACAATGATGTTGGTGTAGCCGGCGTCAACGGCAGCCTTCTGCAATGAATAGATATCGGTCTGGTCGTAGTAGGTCGCATGTGGATTGACCACGCCGTCACCTAACTTGCCGTCCATCGCCTTCAGGCCCGCTTCGTCGTGATAGACGCTTCCCCGTTCGCGCCAGCGGTTCAACGTCATCCCAAATGTATAAACAGGAATGAGCCGGTTGCTATGGTTCGTCCAGGTGCTGAATTCTTGTGGGTTCGCGCCCCAATGCCCATATACCGGTTTTTGGGTTTGGATCGAGCGTTTCTGCATCTCTTGCATTGCATCAACGTCGGGGGAGGTTGACGCCGCTGCCGTGGTGTCGGATGAAGCGCTGGGGGATTCGGCAGAGCTTTTTTCGGATGTAAATTCTTCCGCGTTGCTCGTTGAAGCAAGGGTGGCAATACCGATCACGCCAGCTATAAGCGCTGCGAAGCCACGATTGCGATACGTCGGTCGGGCCGAGCGAACCGATTGACGGTCATGTGGAAGAAAACGACGAACGACACAATGAACATAAAGGTGGTTCATGGATGTCCAATTAGGTGGGCTAGGCAGGTGGGAAGATGCCGAAGCATCAAACTGGAACCGACAAGATAATCGCCCGGGACAGGCCAGCCGAGTGGGTTTCAGCTCGATTCTCGAATACTGATCGAACCTTCCGATGCGACCACGATGTGGTCCAGTACCGAAATGCCCAGCAGTTTGCCCGCTTCGGTCAACCGATGTGTGACTTGGTGATCCTCTCGACTGGGGGTCGAATCACCAGAAGGGTGGTTGTGAACCAAAATCACTGCCGATGCCGAGTCGCGAATCGCCGGCCGAAACACTTCACGCGGGTGAACCAGGCTGGCATCGAGTGTTCCTCGCGTGATCAGATGGGTATTGATCGGCAAATGTTTCGTGCTGAGCGTTACGATGTGGAATTCTTCCTGGACCCCGCTCAACGCGAGATTGCTGAACACATCGTCACAAAATTCGATCGCCGCCCCGGTGCTGGTGATCGGCGTCCGTTCGCGACGTTGACGTTTTTCAGAATCGGCAACCCTTCGGCCCAACTCAATTCCAGCCATGATCGCGGCGTAGCTGGTCACCGTCACGGCGGGGCTGAGGTTCCGCAAATCGTCTTTGCTGGTCAGCCGTAGCTCGGCTAGGTTCTCAGAAAAGGCTCGGGAAAGCCGGCGTCCCGCCTCGACTGCCGACTCGCCTTTGACGCCCACGCGAATCAAGATCGCGAGTAAGTCGGCATCACCAAGACCTTCAGCTCCGACCGCTAGAAGACGTTCTCGCGGGCGTTCGTGCTCGGGTTGGGCGGTCACTTGGCTTCCACAAATCTGGCGTTCGATCCAGTGTGACGGATCGACGCGGACTTGGGCGTTCCGCCACGCATAGGTCTCTCGATCATCGCTTTGATAGCGATCCAGAATGCCCTCGCGGACCAAATCTTTCAGTGTTGAACTGACAAAACCTGCCGTCAGCTCGGAACAACATTCGCGGGCTTGTTGCTTCGAGAAAGCACTGATCGGCGCAAGTGTCTTAAAGAGTTGTTCAAGCTTTTGCCGGCGTTTGTCAGCGGCGCCCATGGAATCATTCCTTCTTCTCGCGGTTTGGCTGCTTCCCTGCCGAACCCTTGCCTCCCCTGGCCGCGAGAAATCCTATCCGATCCCGATCACCACGTGGGCGTCATCAATCCGCCCACTGGGGAAACGGCCGCGATTCTCAGATCAATACAAGTTTGTTGTCGATGTGATGTCACTTCTCGCTCGGTTCTCACCGCGAAAACATCGGTTTCACCCGTGTTTCACGCGTTTTGCCTCACGGAGGACGAATTGGCCTTCGGGATGCAACCCGAAGAATCATCGGCTCGGTTTGTACGTCCGGCGCTGGCCTTCAATGGAAGGACGGTTTGCCGGATCGAGCGTCACGACAATTTCACTACCATTCACGGACAGAAACATGTTTCGAAAAATTACTCTGATGGTCGCCCCACTACTCGTCTTCGCGGGAATTGGATGGGCGGATACATCGAACGCAAAAGCGCAAGGCTTTTCATTTAGTATTGGTACCTATGGGCCATCGTCGTTTGGTTCCCACCATCCCGGATCGCGACCCAATCCCGCTTTTTCATATCGATCACACGGGTATCAACCCTACGCCCGCGGCTACAACTTCTACCGAAGCTACTACGGAAGATACTACCAGCCCCCACGGCATTCCCGATACGATTATCGCTCACCACACGTGCATCGCCACGGAGGCTATCGAGGTGTGATTCCCGGACACTCTCATTCGCACCACGGCAAGCACCATGGCAGGCATCGTCGTTGATCGATCGGCGGGCGAGCTCCGCCGATCGCAGCACGAACATCGCCAATGATTTTCATGATCTGCGCCGATAGCATGCTGACGTTCAAGATATCTGGCGTTCAATCAACCCGTTGGCGACCAACGGGCTAGCCTGTTGGTGCAGATGCTTTGCCGTTGAAGTGGATTCAAATTTGTGCCGACAGCTATGCGTCTAAGTTTCGAGTGATCGGGCAACAATGACGCCCCACTTTCTAATTGGAACGCGAAACCGCGTAGGTGAACACGGTTCGGTAACGCTTGCGATATCTACGGTTTCCAGCGGATCACCGGCGGTAGTCGTTTCAGATTGCCAGACGCATCAAATGTCGATTTAGACGGACAGCAGAGCGTTGCGTAGGCGAGCGTAGCAGGCTTCTCGCGAATAGCGACTTCGCACGGTAGCAAGGCCCGCGGCGGCAAGTTGATTTCGAAGGTCAGCTTGTTCGACCAGTTGCTCCAGCGAATCAAGCCACTCTATGTCACTCCCGGCGAGCTTTCCATTGACGTCATGCTCGATCAACGTTTCGTTGTCACCGAGACGTTGCGCGATCACGGCGGTTTCCGCTGCCATATAAACTCGCGACTTCAATGCACCGCGATAGAGCGATTCGTCGACATTGAACATCGGGAAGATGCCGATGTCGATCGACAAAGCCAGATCGACCATCGCGGCTTGGTCATAGTGGCTGACCACTTTGGGTGTGAATGATTCGAATCGCGGTAATCGATCCGGATCTGCCCCGACCAGTAGTAAGTCCAAATCGGTGCGTGTGCGGAATAGAGATTCCAGCGGTTCGAAAATTCGGTAAAGAGCGTCGGCAGTGTACTTGCCGCCGATCCAGCCGATCGTTGTTCTTGGTTCGTTTGGTTGAATGTGATTGCGGGCCTGATCAAACACTTCC
Source organism: Roseiconus lacunae (assembly GCF_008312935.1). Lineage (NCBI taxonomy): Bacteria > Pseudomonadati > Planctomycetota > Planctomycetia > Pirellulales > Pirellulaceae > Roseiconus > Roseiconus lacunae. The sequence continues at coordinate 268,793 of NZ_VSZO01000014.1, forward strand.
AGCTGAGGCGAATCGGGCACAATCTCGAATGATGCCTGATGATCACGGCAGTATTTAGCGGTGAATTCGTTTTCACAGATGACTAAATCGGACGTCGCCAGCATGTCATGGATGTGTTGCCATCCGGCCGACTGGAACGCAGGCAACCAAACGGCATCAATCAAGTCGGTCACGACCTTCGTTTGTGGTAGATCGACCAAGCGTTGATGAAGCGACCACGATGGGACCGTCACAAGCATCACGACGTCGTGTGATTTTGCCAGTTCGACGATTTGATCTTCGCGTTGACGCAAAACTTTGTTTTCGGCCCAGATCGCAGGCCGGCGAAGCGAGGGGCGCCATGGCCAACGCTGCATGATCGAATTCATACGTTCGCTGGATCGACCGATGAAGGTCGCCGTCAATTCTGCATCGTCTGCAAAGCAGGGCTCGAACTGCAGGCCACGAACCATCGTGGTCGGTGTCGCCAGCGATTCGTAAACGATCAAGACCTTTTTCATGTCAATGCGATTCAATGGCGGGGCTACCAACCGCTCTTGATGACATCGCAAACTCGTTTGGCATCATCGACGTCCATGTGAGTGTGCAGTGGCAACACCAGGTAACGATTTTCCATCGCGTTCATGTTGGGTAGTTCGCCTTCTCGAAACGGTGCAAACACGCTGTAGCGATCGTTTCGAAAGTGAACCTGTCCCGATTCGATTCGAGCGTCGCGGAGTTTACGCTCCAAATCTTGACGCCGGTCGACCAACACCGTGCACAGCCAAGCGGCATGGACTCGGTCGTTCGAGTTGGCACCGACAACTTCCAGTCCATCGATACCGGCTAACCCATCGATATAGGTCGCGAGAATTGCTTTGCGTTGGTCAAGCGATTGGTCAATGGTTTTCAGCGCGGCGAGTCCCATCGCGGCACCGATGTCGGTCATCTGGTATTTGTAACCGACTTCATAGATATCGTTTGCCCAAGTTCCGCCTTGTTTGGCTTTGCGATCAATCCCAAACCAGCGGATGCGTTGTGCCTTATCGACAAGCTCCGGATCGCGAAGCATCAACATACCGCCATCCCCGGTCGTGATGTGCTTGATCGCTTGGAACGAGAAAGCCGTGAAATCGGACATGCCTCCGACGGGGCGACCGCGATAGCTGGCGCCGACCGCCTGGGCGGCATCTTCGATGAGTGGCACCCCACACTCATCGGCGATCGCTTGCAATTCATCCATGTCGCAGGGCAAGCCGCCGTAGTGAACACAAACGATCGCCTTCGTTTTTTCAGTCACCAGCGAACGAACGTGGCCCGGGTCGATGTTCATCGTCCCGGCCTGGGCATCGGCGAACCGTATTTTGACGCCGTGGTACAGCAGTGGGATACTCGTCGCGGTGCAAGTGAAGACCGGCACGATCACTTCGTCACCCGGCTGGACGCCCGCCAAGACGTAGGCCAAGTGCATCGCATCGGTACACGAACCGACCGCGATGGGATGGTGCTTGGAACCTAACCAATCGCGAAATTCTGTTTCGAATCGATCGACCTTGGGCCCCTGACCGATCCAACGCGTCTTTAGCGTGTCTGCGATTTCATCGATCGCATTTTCGGGAACATGCGGATGGAATAAGACAAGATTCTTTCCATCGACTGGCAGAATCGACTTGTCACGCGTGTCAGCAAATTTCGCCATGCGTTCAGATCAGATTGAATTTGGGGTGACCAAGCCGACGGGGTTTCACTTGGTGGCTTCCAAGCGAATGTCTCGCCAAGGTTGTTCGTGGTAGTGTGGCTCGGATTCGCTAAATTGCGAAAAGCCGGCGGCGGTCAGTTCGGCTTTAAGGTGCCAGCTAGACCAACCAAATGAGTACGATGTAAAGTCGACTTTGTTCGATATTTCACTCGGATCAAACGCATAGATGCCGCGGACTGCTTCCAAGTACTCCTCCTGGTCGCCGGATGACTCCAGCAGATGACGAGCACACTTTTCGATCGACGGAAGCTCGACGATCAGTTTCCCACCCGTCCGGAGCAAGCGGTAGGCGTCGTGAAAGAAATCGCGAGCCTGCCAAAGATTCAGATAGCTGAGCGAATGAATCATCAAGATCTCGACGATGCTGTCTCGGGCGAAAGCTTCCGCGACCTCGTCAAACCGCATGTAAAAATCCGCACACGCACGCGGGTCGGCATCGATGTTGACATAACCGTCTAGGTGCATCGGACCACAGCCGAGATTCAGCCGAACGTCCGACTGTTCGCCTAAGGGGCCGCGAACCCGTGGGACGACTTTCGGACCGAGGACGGCCGTGCTCGGCATCAAACGTCGAGCAACCTCGTAACGGGATCGCCGCAACAGTCTGGCCATCAACGTTGTTGCACGACCGATAATTCCACTCATTCGAACATCACCTGAAAGCCTTTCTTGATCGCCATCACACGCCACTTAAACGCCGTCCATGCCCTGGTCCCTAAACGATCGGTGCGCATCGTTTGGGCGTATACGTCGCCGTGCCGGTCGCTAAAAGGCAGCTCAAGGAACTGATGGATACGCCGCCCCACTTCAACCGGTCGCTGGCACAATTCTTCATAGCCGACAACATGATATGAATGGTGTTGGCGGCCAAACGTTTCGACACGTTCGAAATGAGCCAACGTCAATTTTTTCCAGTGCTGGGGATCGTTGAATACCCCCACGCCGGGTTTTTCGCGATGGGACAGTGAGGCTGCGATGTCGTATGGGTCTCGCCGGATAAACAGTACCTTGCAATTCGGAAACACGTCCAAATACAACGGCAGCAGAACGCACGTCCGGGCATCCTTGATCCCCCACGGTGAGACACCGTCGTAGCCCCACTGCATCAAGTCGATTCGCCATTGCTGTAACATGAACTCACCGACCGTATCACGGTAACTCATGACCTCATCGACTGACATGATCGGGTAGTTGGCCCAGTTTGAACCACCGCCCATCAACAATTCGTCGTTGACATAGTTGGAAAAGAAATGTGACTCGCACTGAGTCGCATTATTCACCATGAACAATCCGCAAGCATGGAGGCAGCGAGACAGCGCCGTACTGCCGCTGTTGTGCATCCCCATCACCAAGACGGGATCAGGCGATTGCCCCTCAAAGAGGGTCGGAACTGGTTTTCGATCCGCCACGGCTACTTCGACGCTTTGATTTCCGCCGCTTCCGCTTCGAGCTTTGCGATCGTGTCTTCAAGTTCTTTCAGTTCGTCCAAGTCATCTGCTTGCTGCCGAGACCCGGCCAACTGTTGACGCAGACTGGTCAGTTTCTTGTTGATCACGTCCAACCGTTTCTTTTGCTTCTTGTCCACTCGGGTTCATCGCTGTGGGTGAGGGGTCGATCTTATTCGTCTCCATCATAGATGGTGGTGAAAATCGTCGCTGCCGATCACACGCTTCGCCGGCCGCAAACCAAAGAAAAAAGCTCGACCAATCGGTCGAGCTCTTCAATTCGTTTCATTTGTTTTGGATCGAATCACCGGTTGAATCTCACCAGTTTCGCCAAAGCGAAGACCCATCACCGAAACACCGACCAGTGATGTTTTCCACCGCATCAGCGTCGCCCATCGATCTAAAACCCGATACCGATCGAGATTCCACTGCCCCGGTAGGGACTGAAAGAGTTGTATCCGATGCCGACACCGGGACCGATGTAAGAACGTCCGATGTAAGATCCGCCGTATGGATAGCGGTACGCGCCATAATACGGCGAGCGACTGATCGGGGGACGGTAATACGGCGAGCGTGCCGAGTAAATCGAGCTGCTGTAGCGGACCGGCGGCCGGTAGTTGTAGTGGCGATGATGGACATGTCCGCGTCGACCACGGTAACAGTCGTCGGCTTGGGCGGTTGATTGGGAGATGGCAAACGATCCGATGCAGACGACAACGGCCAAAAGCACTTTCTTCAACATGATGGAGGTTCCTTTCTAGAAACGGTTGGGAGGATGAGAACAATGACCCAATCAAGGGACCGAACGTCTGAATCACATCCAAGTGCTCGATTTGAACAAGCAACGAAACTCTGGTCTTCAAACGCAGGATTGGCTTTCAACGACAATCACGCCAGGTGCCGCGCAAATGTCGGGGATTCAAAAGTCCAGCGGTTGAGTGACGCATCGAGCGTGCCAATGCACGAGACTGGAGGAGAAATCGCACGAGCTATCCTCTGGAGCGGCAAAACGGAACCTCAAGTGTGTGTCCCGTCAGCATTCGAAATCAGGATTAGCCGATTGGCGTTCACCACGGTTTCGGTGCAATAACTGGGGCTAACGACCATCGACTAATAAGTCGAACCCGAGTTTTTGATCGACACGAAGCATTCGCGCCTTCGACTTACAAAAGCAGAACGCGCCTGGCAATGCGCTGTCGTTTTGATGGCGCCTCTGGCTCTCATCTTGCGACGGTTTTTCGGCCTACCAGTCGTTTGCCTGACCTTCGAGGACGATTTGCATCACGTCTTCTTCGCTGATGTTGTGATTCAGTGCGAAATGCGTCACTTCCCGATCGGCGGTCGTTTGCATCAGTTGGTTGAAGGCTTTGCCGGCGGCGCCGCTGCTGGGAACTTTCTTAGAATTTCGCCCCATCGAGTCCGTCATCGCTGTGTAGTCGCGATAGATTTTCATTCGTGTCGATTCAGGAAGGTCGACGACGCGATATTCGATGTTACGACGGGCTTCTTCTTCCGCTTTGGCTTCTGCCGCAGCGGCGACTTCCGCGGCTTGTTTTGATTGTTCTTTTTCGCCAGAGACGCGGAAATACGTCAGCACGATCAATACGCCCATCGCAACGAAGCAAACACCGAGGACGAGCACCCACTGCAGCATTTTGCTTTCGTCCGCGCTGGTTGCGCCGTCGCGTTGGCCCTTTGCCGCTGCCGGGCTGGGGGCAACGCGTTTTGCCGGGCTGGCGACCGGCTGAGTGGTGGAAAACACTTGACCGCAACCGGGACACTGGGCTTTGGCCATCGAAGCGGGGACGTTGACCGATTGACCACATCCGGGGCAGGTGAGTCGTTTGATAGACATCGCGTCGAGACCTTGAGAAGCGTCAGTCGGTTCGGTACATCATCCAGCGTCGCTGAAGTTCCATGACAAGCCGGCGCACCTCGGGAGGCGGGTCGACTTGGTGAAATCGTAAGCAGGCTGGAAAAAAGAATCCATAACCGTTGCGAGCGATTCGTCTGACGACGCCCTTCATTTCGATGCTTTCGTCGTTGCAGGTTAGCACTAACCGGGCTTCGTCACCGATCTGGAATTGCACGGGATCGCGGTCGCTGGCTTTGATAAACACCCCGGTCATGCTGACGTTTTCGGGGCGTCCCTCGAATTCCATGCCTCGAAAATGAATCAGGACCTGCAGGTCGTCACGGCGGAGAATCGGAACACGAAACGACTGGCGACGATTGTCGTCGTCCGGGATCGCGCTTTTGCTCCGCTGAATGGTTTCGACGAAATGGATGAGTTCTTCGACGGCGTGTTCATCCAAGGTCAACCGCGCATCTTCATTCTCGACGCTGCAAATCGTCAGCGATTCTCCGTCGTAAACCAATTCGATATCGCGTAGCGTCAGCTTCGCCATCAGTCTGTCCTTTGACTATTCCTCTAGTTTTCCGGTCGCTGTGCCTGCAACGTTAGGACCGCTACCGATGTGGCGCCCGTTCGCTCGCAGCGGTTATTTTGCAAGTGTTGCATGACGGCCGCCATCGGGGGAGTCAAAACTGGCAACGGCGGGCAATTAGGCCGGCGCCGGCTCTGCGGCGGCGCGATCGCTGGATTCTCGAAATAATTCAGCGATCACATCCTCAAGCGGCGGGTCCTCGACAGCGACATCCTCGATCGGGTGTTCTGACAGCAGCCGGGACAGCGTGCGCGGCACTTCGGCTCTTTCGACACGCAGCTTAACTTTTGGCCAGGTTTCTGAGAGCAACTCGCCCAAGTTCCCGGTCTCGACGTGATGGTTCTCCGGAAATTGAACGGTGATGATCTTGTATCCGGAAAACTTGTCAATGATCCCGGCCAGCGATCCGTCGTACTGAATCTGACCACGGGCGATGACGACGACACGTTTGCAAAGGGCGGCGACGTCTTTCATGTAGTGACTGGTCAGCAGAATCGTGATCTTGCGTTTTTCTTGATAGTACCGCAGGAATTGCTGAATGTTGTGCTGGGCGATCACATCCAGCCCGATCGTCGGTTCATCAAGAAACAGCACGTCGGGGCTGTGCAGGAGCGCCGCGATCAATTCCATTTTCATCCGTTCGCCGAGCGACAACTCACGCACCGGTTGTTTCAGTAGCGGTCGGACTTCCAGCAGATCTGTCAATTCGTCGAGCGTCGCACGGAATTGCTCGACTGGGATGCCATAGATCTGCTGCTGCAATCGAAACGACTCTTGGGCAGGCAGGTCCCACCACAATTGATTTTTCTGCCCCATGACAAGTGCGAAGCGTCGGCGATAAGCATTCTTTCGCTGCCAGGGGACGTACCCCATGACCGTTGCGGTGCCGCCGGTGGGATCGATCACGCCGCTAAGCAGTTTCAGCGTGGTGGTCTTACCGGCACCGTTGGGGCCCAAAAAGGCAACGAACTCCCCGGTTTCCACTTTCAAATCAATCCCGCGAACCGCATGGACCTCCTCGTATTCGCGATGAAACAGTCCACGAATACTTTCCCGAAGGCCCTCGCCCTTGCGATAGACACGATACGACTTGGCCAGGTTTTGAGCTTCGATGATCGACATGAATGGTCCGTGCCATTGGGATCGGCGTTGTGAATCGGTATTGTAATGGCCAGAACTAAATTCTGACGACCATGCATGAAACGGAAATCTCGTCGTCGCCCTCTCCATGCCATCACGGCGGACCAATCAGCCAATGAGCAGCCAGGAAGTCAGCTTGCCAGACATTCGAATCGGGCTCGGCTACGATTCACACCGACTTGAACAAGGCGGCCCGCTGCGAATCGGTGGGGTCGATATCCCCGCCAAGGTCCACGCGGTCGGCCATAGCGACGCCGACGTTCTGCTGCACTCGATCACCGATGCCCTGCTGGGGGCGATCTGCGACTCCGACATCGGCCGGCTGTTTCCCGACGACCAGGACGTCAACAAAGGTCGTGACAGCCGCGACTTCCTTCTCGAAGCCTTTTCCAGGGTTCGCAAGCGAGGATACTCCGTCGTCAACCTGGACGGAGTGATCTTGGTCGAACGCCCCAAGATGGCCCCCCACATCGATACGATGCGCCAGACCGTGGCGGAGCTATTGGAGATGGCGCCCGATCGTGTCAGCTTCAAAGCAAAGACCGGCGAAGGCGTCGGCGAAATCGGCACCGGTCAGTCGATCGCGACCCGCGTCGTGGTACTGATCGCGGCATTGCCTTAATCGCCAATTCATCGATGCTGATAAAGAGCTTGCTTCTCTAGCCCCCCAACGTTCAGGAAAACCGAACGGGAACACATCAATCACTCGTCGTGCCCAAGAGGTCCTCCAGTCGGCAACCACTCATTCGAGAGGGGGCAACGGAATATTTCCCAAACGCAGCTCCACGGCTTCGCTGTGCGCGATGGGTAGGTGTTTTCAAATTTTGTCTCCACCTGCGTTCTTCACCACCGAGGTCGAAATGACTCCCGCCGACTTCCCCTAAACTCCCGGAAGAACACGATTGTCTTAACGCTCTTTTGCCGGGACTCCATCGATTGGCGAACAGAGCTGGAGCAAACGGTTGTCCTGATCAAGAATCTTTGTAACAAAAAGCTCATCATCGAGTGGCTCGTTAACTTTGATCCAACTGAAGTCAGCGATCAGCGTCGAAGTGCCCAAGACCTTGTTAGAATTCACCTCTTTGCTTTCAACTTTTTCACGCACTATTTTATCTGGTAGTTGAATCCCATGGTGCAAGGAAAAAAAATACGATTCCTTCCAAGTCATGACGCGTTCACCATTTTGCTGCGTGAAAAATTCAACTACTGACCTTGGTACCATATTCTGTCGGTCAAATGTAACGCGACGGTCTCTTAATTTAGTATCTTTGACTTCAATAAAGACGCGACTCTCATCCAGTTGAATTTTCTTGATATTCGCTTTTAATCGTCGTCGTTCTGCAGATCGCTTTTCATCACTTTGAAGACGAAACGAAGCAGGGAATCTGTATAGACCGATATTCTCAATGTCAGGGGTGTTGTACAGATTGCTGAATCCTCCCTCCATACTGGTGCTGGCCATGCGGAGATCAGGTCGTAGCCGAAGCGATGTGGCTCCATTAAAGCTAGCGCCCGCAATCAGCTGATCAGTCCTTCGCGCCTCGACATCTTTCTTAGGCCGAACCCAGCTATCGGTCGTCGAACGCTCGACGGCCAAGTATCGTTGGCTTCCGTGGTCGAACAACATCCGGACATACGTTACGGTCTGGACTATCGGTGCCTTGTCGCTAACCCATGACGAATCCATCTGTATAAGAACGTCGTAACTTTCCAGCGCTTGAAGGTTTGACGCGTAGCCTGACAGAATTGACTCTACCTCTTCGCGACGGTCATCGTCGTAATCAAACCTGTCTGCTTGGCCATGGGCGACCAGCGGCCACGCAGCTGCAACGAAGAAACTGAGCAATCCACCGAGCCATTTGGTGAGATTCCTCGGAGATGAGAAGCGGAAAAACTGCGTCTTGATGTAGCTTGCTGTCGGTATCACGGCTGACAATCTCCACACTCATTGCCAGTCAAAACGACCTTCGGGAACGGAAAGGTAAGCACTGATGTCGAAAAGTCGGATCTGCATTTATTGTAAGGACTACACAACTTGCATTCTGTCATCATGATACAATCCGTCTCGTAGTTCCAGTCATTCGTGTAGTCGTCCTTTCCGCATTCACCAGGCGGTGGTGTGAGCGGGTAGTCAACTTGCGAAACAGGGTGGTAGAACGTCGAAAATGTCCCGGAAGGGCATTCCCACTCCATCCCTTCGTCACAAGGGAAATCGACGCAAGTGGTATTGGGGATTCCAATCACACTTTCCATATCCTCACAGGTCGGTCGGTAGATGTAGTAGCAGTCCGCCAAGGCGTTTGTTGTCATCAATACGCAAAAAAACGTACCGGCATACAGGGTTCTGAACATTTGAAACGGCCTCAAGGGGTTGGAGGATTCGCAATGCTGGAAAAATGAACTCGCGAAGACAAGCCTACAACGCGAGAGGCGGTGACGATGTGCCATGAAATTTCTGTTCCGGCATCAGCAACCTCCGCAGGAACGGCCAGCTTCTCTCGATCGCAATTGACATGCAGTCGGTAAATACCTTTCCCGATTCTGGTGCATTTGACAGCGAGTTTCAGTTCGCCCAATTTCGCGCTAACATTCGGCGGGCGATCGTTCGCTGGACGATCTTTCTCGTCGTGCAAATGAAGGATTCCATCCGCCCCGATCTTCTCATCGTTTCCACGGAAGATAAGTGTCCGAGGCGAGAGCTCGATGTCCTTTGCTTGATAAAACACCAGCGACATATGATCAACTGTTTCACCAGCGTCATTCATCGCATTAAGAGTGGTAAAAAAACCTTTCCTTGGAAGAAAAAGCGGTTCAACATCAATGATTACTTGCCACCCTGAATCTGCTGGAGCCAATTTGGCAGACACGCCATCGTTCGATGGTGACATCTCGAAAGAAACTTGTTTTGGTAGCGTTGGGGGTGTTAGAAAGAAGGGGACCGCTAGCTGCTGTCTCTTGACGTCAGCATTGATCTCCTGAGATACCATCTCTTTGCCGAATGCGACCATCCCAGCCAGTCGATAACGAACCGCTAACGTGATATCGTGCCGGTCGCCGCGTCCCGAGACCAGTCGTATCTGAAATGCCTGTTCCGCGTTGCGACGAATCATCTGGGTGTTCAGGGCAAGCTCCAAGCGAACGGTCGCCCCAGCAGCTATCGTGTCCTTATCGAAGCTTACCGAAGTGCATCCGCAACTTGCCTTCAGATCTTTTACGGGGAAATCGAGATCAAAATTGTTAATTAAGTCAATGTGAACGTTTCCTTTCATGCCGATTGGCAGTTCACCCAGGTCAACCTTCACATGGTACAAGCCCTGGCTGAGCTGCTTTAAGACGACTTCGTGGGTGGTCTCGAAACCTAGCTTCTTTTCGTCGGCTAGCGAACTTACCCCTACCGTAAGTAGTGGCAGCATCACAGCCAATCTGTTCAGTATTTCCAAGGCCGTACTCAGCATCAAACCGCCTCAAAATGTAGAGGTGCAAAAGCTTTTAGTGCCTGTTAACTAACAATTCTGGCCGTGGCCCAGCAGGTGGCTCAGTGTAGCCCTGCAGAGGGCTGTAGGGTACGCCCTTGGATGTTGGAATTCAAAGCTTCAAAGCAACTCGAATTAAACCTGGTAACAAGAAAGCATCGGTTTCCTACCTTTGTTAGACGAGAACTGCCTCTCGCCTTGACATGGACACTTGGTTTGCGGGCAATCTAGGTACGTGAACAGAAATCATTCAGCAAAGCGGTGCAGAGACGGCGTGTAGTTCACTTCACCAAGTCCTACAAGCTTCGTCGTTAAGGTGCGCAAGAGTGTTATAAACCGTTCCCAAGCATCTGCGGGCATTAGTTGATATTTTAGATTCTTGCACCACCGGTCGATTGCATTTGAGTTCCCGGCTTTAGGGTGGACGGTTATAGACAAGCAAGCCTCGCTCCCCCGACGCATCGGCTGATGCCCTGAATGCCCGGCTCCCTGGTGTGAAAGGACACATCGTCCAGGTTCATCAACGTTGCCTGGTCGATTTCATGTGGTCAACAGGCATGATCTTATCTGATTGGCTCCAGGTTTTCGCTTTGAAGGTTCTCGAGGTTTGGTGAACGAGAATCTCTTATTCTGACGCGTAATACTTTCCCGCCGCAGGGATCAGCGTGAGCTCTTTCTCCAGGCTCGCATTTCGTTGGGGCCGATGAACATCAATAGCATCGCTTCGTTTGCCGCATAGCGATCAAAGACGTCTTCGTGGAACTGATCTTCGCCCGGCCACGGATAGGAGTACATCAACCCAAAGTCCTCGAGGTCGACTCCCCAAATCTCGTACGGGTTTTCTCCCGAATGCCCGACCGAGGGCAAGGTCGAATCGAACGCCAAGTCCTCCGCACCGGGCGGCAAGAAATCACCGTGGAAAAGCTCGACCGTCGCCGGCCAGTCACTCAGTGTCTGCCGTGCTTGGACGATCAAATCAGGATGGGATTCCACCCCGTAGGATGCCAAGCCGAGTGAGTCGGCAAGGCAAGCGACGGTCGCAAATCCGCATCCCCACTCCAAGAACCCACGGTTGATCGGTCGGTGCTTCTCAAGCAACCAAGTCAGTGTTTGGTAAACGAGTTCGTAGTCGGCGGCGACAAACTGCGCCGCGTGATGCTGATTCCAGCAATCTTGGAACGCCTCGATGCGTTGGTGCATCTGGCGAAGTTTTTTCGCGATTGCCGAATCGACCGGACGTGTGTTGATGTGCGACGGCAATTCGATGGGCGTCAACATGCGGGAACTTTCGCGATACAGGGGGTGAAGTCAACGCAGTTGAAACGACCGAGAGATCAAAAGCGCAGGCCAATCGGCCAATTGACGTCGCGACGCAACATCGCCGCACATCGCATCGCCGAAGAAGTTATCATTGAAGCATCCGATCGCCGGAGTGAAAGCCCCCATGTGCCGTGTCTTAGTCGTTGATGATAGTGCCACCCAAATGACGTTGATGACGTCAATCTTGCGCGGCCGAGAGTTTGATGTCGATACCGCGTCCGACGGTGCCGAAGCGATCGGGCGTGTCGCCAAGCGGGCGCCGGACCTCATCGTCACAGACATGCAAATGCCGGAAGTCAACGGCGTTGAATTGATTCGCAGAATGCGTTCCGAAGCGCCGATGGTTCCTTCGATCTTGGTGACCGCGTTCGGTACCGAAGGACTGGCCGCCGAAGCGCTCGGCGTCGGCGCTTGCAACTATATCTCGAAAGATCATTTGGGCGTTTTGCTTCCCGACACCGTCCATCGCATGTGTCAGCTTTTACAAGCGAACCGAGAGTCGCTCTATTTAAAAGCGGCCCTCTCACGACGCACGTTCGAATTTGTTCTCGATAGCTCGATCGAACGCTTGACGCCTTGCGTTTGTTTGTTGACGCGGATGCTTGCCGCGATGAATGTCTTGCACACGGTGGATCGATTGCGAATTGCCGAGGCGATTCACTACACGCTGCTGCACTGCATCGTTCACGGGAACTGTGGCGAGCCTCTCTGCGAGAAACCCTACTCGATCGCGGACGCCATGGAATTGGTCTCCGCGCGTCGCCGGGAGGCAGGCGAAGCGTCCGGCGACCGCTGCGTGACCCTTCGCGTTTCGGTCAAATCCAGCGAGGTCGAATTTCTAATCGGTTTTGACGGCGATGGGCCTTCGATCCGGCAGTCCCCGATGCCGGGAACACCGCAAAGTTTCGCCGACGAACGCGGACGTGGGATGCTGTTGCTAACCAGCGTGATGGACCAATTATTCATCGATCCGGTGACGCTGGACCTGCGTCTGACGAAGTACCTCGATTAATTTTCGCGGTCAGCCTCGCTGCTTCGTTCCATTGGAAAAGACGGATTCGAGTCATCAGCCGACGGGCATTAGCCTCGGTTGTTGTACCGAAACCGTGGCTGACGCCATGCGGTTGATCCTTACATCGAGTTGGAACGAAGCACGAAGATCGAAAGGCGGCAATAGAAAATCTTTAGGTCGCTTGGGGCCAGAGTTTCGTTCCCGATGGATGACTGGTTGAGCGACCGATACGTTCGACGCGGTTTTGACACGACATCCGGCGACAGCGAACCAGACGAACCTTAATGCCGTGCCGACACCGATGCCTTGAAAAGGGGCGCGACGTTAAGCTATACGATTCGATTGGGACGCCGAGACGCTCCGTTTTACTTACAAAGGATTTTGAAGCTTCACGATGGACACGAAGACGCTACCGGAGTGCGTGCGCAGGATGGCCGAAAGCCAGGGGGATCGATTGGCGATCACGTTCTTGACCGAACTGTCGCTTGCCCAGCAGCAGCCGCCCGACGAAGTCACCTACGCGGAGCTTTATGAGCGTTCGCTGTCTGTCGCCGCAGCCCTCCGGGAACTCACACCGCAACCAGAAAGCCAATCGGACGCCCCCGTTCAGCCCCGAGCCGCGTTGCTTTTTCCTCCCGGCATCGACAGTGTGATCGCATTCTTGGGAACCCAGCTCGCCGGCTGGATTCCCGTCCCCAGTTCGTTTCCTCGGCCGCATCGCGAAATCCCGCGACTGAATGCGTCGGCCAAAGATTGCCAACCGTCGGTGCTGCTGTCCGATCAATCCAGCCTCGAAACGCTCGCCATCGACAAGCTTGACGAAAGCCTTCGCAAAGTTCCGCACCTCGCGATCGACCAACTTGTTGTTCCGGTAGGACGTTCGCAGACAGCCGAGGTCGTTTCGCCACATGCGACCTCCGGTGACGCGATCGCGTTGTTGCAGTACACCAGTGGCAGCACCAGCGCCGCCCGAGGCGTGGTGCTCAAGCATCGGCACGTGATGTCAAATCTTGAATCGATCCGGCGTGGCTTCGGTTTGCGATTCGCATCCGACCAACCCGAGGCGGATGGTAGCTCAGCTTACGAAGTCGGCGTGTTCTGGTTGCCGTTTTACCACGACATGGGATTGATCGGCGGCATCCTCGCCCCGCTCTACTCCGGCGTTCATGCCGTGCTGATGAGTCCGCGTAGCTTTCTTTCTCGACCGATCCGCTGGCTGCAAGCGATCAGCGATTATAGGGCGACGATTTCCGGGGCCCCTAATTTCGCCTATCAACTTGCGGTCGATCGAATTCCATCCGGCAAGGCAAACGCGATCGACTTGAGTTGTCTTCGGCTGGCGTTTTGTGGTGCCGAGCCGATTCAGTCGCGGACCCTGGATGACTTTGCCAAGCAGTTCGCCGCGAACGGATTTCGATCGTCGGCATTTTATCCATGTTACGGCTTGGCGGAGGCGACGCTGTTGGTCACCGGATCGCAGCTCGACCAAGCCCCGACGGTCCTCTCGCTACGACGTTCTGATTTTCAGCAAAACCACATCGAACCATTGACCGCAGACCAAGCGGTCCGGATCAGTCGCCGCGACCGCGTCGAGTTGGTCAGTTGTGGCCAATCAGTTTGGAATACTGATCTAGTGATCGTTGACCCCGATACCTCGACGCGGTTACCGGACCGAACGGTAGGTGAGATCTGGGTTCGGGGAGGTAGCATCGCCGAAGGATACTGGAGCGGTGGACACGGCCGGTTTGACGCAACGACGGCCGACGGCCAGTCCGGTTTCTGCCGTTCCGGTGACCTTGGGTTTCTCCACGACGGTAACCTTTATGTCACCGGACGACGCAAGGAAATGATCGTCCTGCGCGGACGGAACCTCTATCCACAAGACATCGAAGCGACGGTTCGGCAAACACTCGAACAGGTCTTTGCGGGATCGGACAACGTCAACGCTTCTGACTTGGCGATGTGTCGGGCGGCGGCATTTGCGGTTAGCGGTCATCGAGGCGAAGTCCTTGCGATCGTCGCGGAAGTCCCGCGGCAGGTTGACCAAGATCACGCGCTTGCGGATCTTTCACGGCAGATTCGGCATCACGTGATTGATGTTCACGACACCGACCCGCATCACATTTGGCTCACGCGACCGGCGACGATTAATGTCACGACGAGCGGCAAAACTCGACGCGTCGATTGTCGGCAAGCGTTCCTATCGGGTGACATTCTAACGCGCTATCGTTTTGATCGTTCCGCTTCCGGCGAACAAACCCCGATCGCGTTTCCCGAGTTACCGCGAAACCCTCGACCGAACGATCAGCCCGAGTTGCAACAAAGAATCGAAACCTGGATGGCGGAGTGGTTGGTCGCCCGTGCCGGCATCGACCCAAGCGAATTCACTCGCCAGCGTCCGCTTAGCGAGTTCGGCCTGGACAGTCTTTCCGCCGTTGAACTCAGTGGAGAAACAGAGGACTGGACCGGCGTCGCGCTCTCTCCGGATGTCGCGACCGATAATCCGTCCGTCGCCTCGCTCAGTCGTTTTATCTCCGAACAATATGTTGCCAATCGAGGCATCTGAACAATATGTCGCCAATCGAGGCATGCAAGTCCGGCTTGCGAGCACCGTGACGCGCGAGAAATGCGGTCCGGCGATCCCACTGCTTCGACAACCACCGAAATTAGGATCAGCCGATTGGCGTTAGCCACGGTTTCGATGACTGCAGCACTAAAAAACCTCCCCTTTTATCTTCCTGTAAACAAATTTGGTGACCTCGCTCAAAGTTGACCGAGGCGGGATTGCTTTAGTTTCTCATTCTCGCGTTTCCCTCGGCAGGTTAAGGAATGCTCTGGACACGCGTTGCGGAAAGACGGTATCCAGCGACCTGAGAGCGTCTACCGATGTTGGAGAATAGTGCCGATGGGGATGTTGATTTACAAGCCGACTCGGATGCTACTGCCGTACGCGCTCGTGTTGTTATCGCTTGCATTTTTTGGTCAGAAAGAAAAAGAGGATACTCGGACCGAGGATGACTTTCGGGTCAAACCGATCCATATCAAATCAGTCGAGACCGGAGCCAAGCTGCCTAACTTTGCCGGACTCGAAGGCGGTTTCCTCGACTGGGCCGACGCGACTGTTCAGACCTTGGCCGCCCGCAAAGCGGCGTCGACGCCATCAAAAGTGTATTGGGTTCCCTATCGTAGCCACGATTGCATAGAAGCACGATTTCGCCAGAACCTCGGGTTCGAGAAAGCAAAGATGCAACTGGCGTCATGGACTGCAAAAGACGAAGCGAAGATCCCCGTTGTTTTGGTCAAGCTTTACGAAAGGCAAATGCGATCATCATTCGCCGACCAGTTGGATGAAAGCGGTAACCTTCTTGGTCGAAAGCCGAGGCTAACGCAGGATGGCGATCAATTCACGGTTTCGTTGAACTCGACTCCCTATGCGTTCTCCGCTTTGGCGTCAAAATCCGGTGTCACGATTCCCGATTCGATTCGAGCTCGCTACCTCGATGAAGAGACTGCTGGCATTTACGCGGTTGTGCCGGGCACGCATCCGTTGAAATCTCGCAGTCCGTCAAAAGGCGAAAAGACCTTTTGGGCTATCTGTCTGCTCGGGGGCATCGGTTGGATCATCCATCGCCGACGACGCGGCGAATGGTTCGGTCGAGTCGGTACCGAATTCGCGTAGGCTTCTTTGCGTGAACGTCAGAACAAGCCCGTCAAATGCGTCGACCAAACTCGTTCCATCGTTTGTGTCGCGCAACACAACTGCTAATTAAAACCCCTTCCCCCTTTTTCTGTCCCGGCGATCCCACTGCTTCGACCACCACCGAAATTAGGATCAGCCGATTGGCGTTAGCGACGGTTTCGATGCAATCACCCGTCGGCTGATGAACCGAACCCAGGCCAATGAGGTCGACGAACCGCTAGTCGTCTTGCGAGACGTAAGCGATGACTCCAAAACGAGCGTGGCTATACGGTTGTCCCAAATCGATTTCCTTTGCGAAGAGACTGCGTCGGTAGTCCGCATCGGATACCGAGCCGACTGTATTCAACGGATCGGTGAGTTCGGGAAAACGAGATCGAACCGTTTGGTTTTCGGCGACTTCAAGAAAACGTCCCGAGCGGTATTCCAGCAAAATATCTCCCGATCTGTCGGCAAAGATCACGTTCACATACTCCGGTGCGATCGCCGGGATCAGTTCGCGAAGTCGTTCGCCCAGATCAAGTTCGATCACATTCATCCCAAAAAATTCGCCCATCGGATCATAAATCGCTGCGATTCCGCTGACGACCAAGGGGGAATGATGGTTGGTCGACAAGTCATCGGAAAATTGATCGTTCGTTCCCAGTAGCGCCGCGCCGGGACGTAGCTGAGCGAGTAGGCGGGTTTCCGGCGAGGCTGAATCAGAGTCGGTCGTTTTCAATAGCCGAGTCGGAAAGCGACGCGGTTGCTGGCCTACCGAAAACCGTTCGGACCGAACGAGTTCGCGTAGCTGGTTTTCGTTTTCCTGCTTGTAACAAACCATCGCAAGATAGGCTGGGTTCGCGTTTAGAAAGCCATCGAACAACTCACCTTGTCGGTCCAGCCATTGTTCCGGTGTTTGGATCGTATGATCAAACGCAGGCATGTCGCTTGGACGCGGCGACGATGAAGCCAAAACCTCGACTTGATCGTCGGAAGCGTTTGTCGTCTCGATACCTTCATGACGGTTCGCGTTTTGCGACACCGTGATCGCGGACATCAGTGGTAAATCGGTGATGAAGTGCAAGTCACGCTCCAGCGCGCGGGCTTCGGATTCCAATTTGGCCTCCAGGTCACCGGTGGTTTCGATCGCAGATGAGAGTCGCGACGCGGACAATCGCACGCGGGCTCCTCGTTCGGTCAGGACGAAGGCACCGAGGCTGATGATGACTAGCGATACGGCCAGTAGAAGAACTTGTGTGAGCGTCGGGTGACGCATCATCCAATGCGACACGCGACTTTTTATCGGTGCTTGATAGGCATGCACGGGCGCCCCGGCCATGAAGCGTTGGACCTCCTCGGCAAGCTCCGTCGCCGACCGATACCGCTGATACCTGGCCCTGGAAAGTGCTTTCATGCAAATCGCATCCAGCTCTGCCGGAACTGTGGAATTGCGATGTTTGGGGGCGACGACATCGTTCGACACGATCCGTGCGAGGAAGTGCTCACGTCCGATGCTTGATCCGGTTACTTCTGGTGTCGCGTGGTGCGGGCCGACGCCGGTCAAAATCGTGTAGAGAATTCCGCCGAGACCATAGACGTCCGTGCTCACGTCAACTTCGTCCAAACGCCCGGCCGCTTGTTCCGGTGCCATGTAAAGTGGGGTCCCGATCACTCGTCCGGTCGACGCGGAACTTGAGTCATGCAAATCGCCAGGCTCGCTCCGCCCAGCGACTTCATAAAGCCCGGTCTTGTCGTTGACTTTTGAAAGGCCCCAATCGAGCAGCGTGACTTGTCCGAATTCGTCCAACGCAACGTTGGTTGGTTTTAAATCCCGGTGGATCACTTTCTGGGAATGTGCATGGCCGACCGAGTGACAGACGCTGACGAACGAACTGAGTAATCGGTGCAACAGCATTTTATGTTCGGCCCCGGTCTGCCTCCGCTCATGGAATTCGTCGATCGCGTCGCTCATCGTGCGGCGTCCCAGAAAACGCATCACATAGAACGCCTTTCCGGACTTTTCATCGTGGCCGAACTGATGGATCGGAACAATTCCGGGATGTTCCAGCCGCCCGGTGATTTCGGCTTCCCGACGAAAATGCTCCAGGGCGATGTCTCCTGCCCTGGCACCATTGGTAAGTTCTTTCAAGGCGACGTAGCGATTAAGATTCTCGTCGCGAGCAAGCCAAACCGTGCCGAGACCGCCTTGTCCGATTTTCCGTAGAAGCGTGTATCGCGAGCCGACGCTACGGTCTTCGATTTGTTCGAAGGCGATAAATGAAGATCCGCCCAATCCCAAAATTGAAGCCAGCCGTCCGTCAGGGTTCAGTGCCGCGATCAGTCGCGTGTTGAGGTCCTGGTAATTCTTTGCGTTTTGCGAAGACGCCTCTTGATCGGCTTCATTCAAAAAGCGAACCGACAGTTTCTCGATCTCGCTTGCTTGGTCTTCGCTCAAAAGTGACAACTGTTTCAGGTGCTCGACCAATTTGACGGGACCGAACGCCGTCCAGTTTCTTGTCACAAAGGCGAGCTGGGATTCGGTGATCAGACGGCTGTCGCGAAGTGCAACCGCAAACGCCAAGTCGTGTAGTGACTTAGCGCGAATCGATGTCACCGTATCGCCGGTCTCTTCTTCGGAATAAAAGCAAGGAGCCGTCGCTTCCAACCGCCAATCACGAACCGAGAATTCCGTTTCGTCATCCGCATCGTTTTTTTGGGCGGGATCGGTCATCGACTCCTCGTTGAAAATTTTTGTCCGGATGTGGGCGGGGCAAACCACCTTGCGACTCCGCTGCGACAGGACTCGACTCGCCGCAGTGCTTGAAAGTTGGTGTCACGCTGGACGGTCAAGATCATCATAGTGCCCCGCCAATTTTAATCTCCTAGCAACTCAAACGAATCTAAATGGTGCCACCCACCAAATAAGTTGACTTTGCCGGCAACGATGCATAGATTGAACGCACCCCCTAGACGGAGAGTGCGATGCCTCGACCTCAGCGGTGTGAACAGTTCACAGCAAGCGACATCTGCGTCGTTCATGTGACTCAGCGTTGCGTACGCCGGGCGTGGCTTGCCGGCGTGGACCCTGTTACCGGCCAAGATTATTCGTTCCGAAAGGAATGGATCCGCCGCAGGATGGAGGCCCTTGCTTCCGTCTTTGCTATCGACGTGCTCACGTATGCGATCATGAGCAACCACTTGCACCAGGTTCTGCGCAGCCGGCCCGACGTGTGTGCTCAGTGGACCGACGAGGAGGTCGCCATCCGCTGGCTGCGTGTTTTCCCCGGCAAACGCCTCGAAGAGCACCTTGCCGAACCGAGCGAAAACGATGTCAAAATGCTCGTTCGCAACAGGGAGCGGATTCAACTGATTCGATCACGGTTGTCCGATATCTCCTGGTTCATGCGTGCTTTGGCGGAGCCGATCGCACGGATCGCCAATCGGCAGGATGAATGCACGGGACGCTTCTGGGAAGGGCGTTTCAAAGCACAACGAATTGTGGACGAAGCCGGCCTGCTCGCTTGCAGCATGTACGTGGATCTCAATCCCGTCCGAGCGGCGATGGCTGCCAGTCCCGAGGGCACTCCGCACACCAGTGCATACGATCGGGCGAAATCCCGGAGCGGGGAGGAGATCCCGTCAGCCGCATTTGACCTCAAGCCGGTGGATACCGAGGAGGCCGGCCGCAAGGCTCGTGAGACACCCATCGATGAACTTCGCAAACAACGAATGCAGAAGCGTCGAAGTCCAACGGGAAAACGAGTTCTCCGAGATGCTTGGCTCAGCCCAATTCGGATCAAGCCCGACAAGCTTTCTAATGACGCAGAGGTTCACACCGAGGGGGTTCGCAGCAGTGATCGCGGGTTCCTTAATGTCGACTGGGAAATGTACTGGGAATTGCTGTGCTGGACCGCGAATCAACGTGTCGATGGTGTGGCCAGTAAAATTCCCCAGGCACTGTCCAGCCTGTTGAGCCAAGTTGGGGTCGACACCTCGATGTGGCGCGACTTGGTTTGGCACTGGCCAAAGTACTTTGGCAAATCGTCGTGTGTCGGCAGTCCGGATTCGATGAAAGCACACGCCAAAGAAGCCGGTCGCCACCATCACCGAGGCCAAGCGCTCGCCGCGACTTGTTTTAGCTAATAGAACTTAGCCAGGCTCGCCTCCGCACTACCGCTTCTGACCACCGGGGCTAAATCCCCAGTCTTAACGAGCGCAACTTGGTCGTTAAACGCAGTTTTCAACGCTGCCATCGGAAATTCACTTCGTCGTTTAGACGGAAGTAGGCCCCCGGCCCTCCACGCCAGCCAGGCTTATCTAGCAAAGCGTCACTCGTAAGTTGGGTGGCACCATTCGGAAGACTTCTCGGTGGAGTGTTTCGGGGCATTCAATGTCGTTCGGCTCTCCGAGCCGTAAACGCTAGATGCATGCGCTGTCGGCTCGGAGAACCGAGCGACATTCGCCAGATGACGCACGATTTGGCTTGGCTGTCTTTTTTTAGAAACAATCACCCAATAAGTGGGTGGCACCATTCGGAGATCCTTCTGGGATCCGGTGAAGGAAGTTAAGGGCCCACTGTTTATCGAAAACACATTGACGTGGAAATCATTGGGCAAACACGATGGTTCGGACCGCGAGCGGTGGGTCCCAATATCCTTCAACGGAAAGTATGCATTGCCTCCCCCGGGAGAGCACAAGACTGAATTGCAGCTGAATTTTCAGTGGGTCCGTGATGGTTAAACTAGGGGATGTGATCTCACGAAGCTAGCCAATACCCCTCCCGTAAGTTTTCGCCGTTATTTTGACGGGTTTTTCCCGGAATCCTCTGACGATTGAATCCAAACAGATCTCAATGGTGCCACCCACCAAGAAAGTTGTTCATCGCTTTTGCTGCTGCAGCAGGATTTGTTCGAGCGACGACGGTGGTTTGGTTCTGGGCGTTTGGTTTTGATCGATGATCGGAGAGACCGCTCCGGCGTTGTCTGCCGAGAGGGCGGCCGAGACGACATCGAGCGTTCCCGACGTGACAGTATCGGTGATATGTGGGTGACACCATTCAGATTCCCACAAGAACTAAGACAGCCGATGGCACCAACTGAAGATTGCGTGGGCATCCCCTGGTGCCGATCCAGGCCATCGTCCAGGTTGCTGCAAGTTGGATGGCCGTTGCTAACTTTTTGGGAAAGGCGCCTTGGTGTGCTCGAACCAGTCAATGCCGCTTTTGGACCCAACCTCTGTGGCGCGATCTGGCGGTAGATAGCAAGCTAAAGGTTTTGGGCCAAACCCAATCGGGTCTTCATCTAGGCGTTCGAAGCGATGTGATTCGACCGGGGACAAATCGAAGTGTTTGATTCCGTTCGTGTGTAGCAGTGTTTTTAGTTTAGAAGAAACCCAAACTTTCGTCGGCAGTGGCCATACTAGAAATAGGTCAGATCCATCATGCTGTCCGGGATCGAGAATCATTTTTACATTTGTACATGGGGTGTACTTGTGATTTCCAAACCGGTTTCGATCGATCTCGGCAATGCCTGATAGCGGGCTTGCTGAGCCTCCCCAGCCTGTGACAACTAATTGCCAAAATTTAGTTCTTTCTGGATTGTGCGGAAAGGGTATTCTTGCATCTGCAGCGACGACTTCGTATCCCGTGATCTTAGCATCACGGAATATATTAAGCAGCGTATCTGAAACGAAGATACTTGGAGGTGCCGCACCGGCGATGATTAGATCGCCGAAAGCTTTCTTTTGAATGACGAATTTGCATGGCTTTTGGAAGAGAAACGCATGGTCGAGTTCATCTCGCACTCTTAATTTGGCGTTGGTACGATCTAAGTCGCAGCCGCCAAAGAATTTGCGTTTCAAAAAAAAGAAGCCGTCAACCCTGGTGTCTGTGCTAGTCAAGCCCATACTCCTTTACCAATTTCCTGGCGAACTCAAAGATTCGTGCCGTGTCGTGATTTACTTCATTCTCGCGAAATGCACCCCATCGACGAATGGCACAGAAATCTAAATGGTTCCACCCACCAAGAAAGTTGTTCATCGCTTTTGTTGCTGCAGCAGGATTTGCTCGAGCGACGACGGTGGTTTGGTTCTGGGCGTTTGGTTTTGATCGATGATCGGAGAGACCGCTCCGGCGTTGTCTGCCGAGAGGGCGGCCGCGACGACATCGAGCGTTCCCGACGTGACGGCATCGCCAGGTGGCAATTCAAATCGACCGAGGCCTCGCCCTTGAAAGTTCGTTTCCTCGATCACGTTCGGACTCTTCCCCGTCCGGTCGATTGCCACGGATTGCAATCGCCACTCGTGAACGACTAATTCGTATCGCGGCGGAGGAGGGATCGGGATCGTGACGGTTCGTGTCGTGAGCGCACCGTCGGGTGTGTAGGTTTCAATTTGCTGCACACGATCCGCTCCCGCGTCCCGTTCGATCGTCACGGGTTGACTCTGCAGCCCCGCAATACGGACTTGCCGTGATTTTTGCGGTTCGATGCGATCACGAATCGTCACACGAATCGGTCGTTGTGACGTGTTCTGCAACTGAACGGTCGCCGGCGGCAGGGCGGGCCGCGGAACGATTTTGGAATCCACGATGGTCGATGTCGGACGCGGCCAAAAGGCCCCAGGATATCCCGGCGCACTTAACCCTGCGCTTCCGTATCCAATCGACGAAGAAAACACGTTGAGCGTCAGGCCCTGGTTGATGTAGCCATAGCTCGGGTAACCCCAGCCATACGGATGCCAACGGTAACCATAACCGCCGTACGGCCAACCACCATAGATCGGATCGTAGCGAGGACGGTGGGGGCGCGGCCTTCCCGGGCGAGGCCCGCGTGGGGCCGGACGCAAGATCCGTCGCGAAAAAACAAATTGTGGGAACGCATCGTCAAGGTCGGCAACTTGCAGTCTGCCGTGCCCTGAACGTGGGAAGCGGACAATGCGGTTGAGCGACGGCAACCAGTAGCCGGCATAGTTTCCATTCATCGAATCGAAAGAACGGTCGCGTTGAAAGAAATAGCGTCGTCCGTTGACTTCGGTCGCAATCAGGCTGTCCCGCCGAATCGAAACATCGGCGGTCACAAAGCCAGAAGGCTCGACCAACTGAAACCCTTGAGCCGAGATCGAATCGGCTGTCACGAGCGCCACCGCAGCGGTTGTCCAAGCAATCAATCGTCGCATCAAATGCCTCCAGTAAGGGTCGCACCAATTCGGGCAAGAACACTCAATGCTTCGTCTGGTTTCAAATGAACGATCCGCCGAATCGCCTTCGCCAAGCTGTCTTCGCAGTACGTTTCCCGCGGGACCCCGCTTTAAGCAGAGGTCGCGATGCGGGGCCCGCCAGTTAGTACGTTTGGCTTGCGGTTATCGGAAAGCTTCTCATTTGAAACGCGGCACTAAGGTTTCCCCATCCATTGAGGTTTGGCGAAATCTCCTTTCATTTCATAAGGTAACCGCCAAACGTTCTCGCCGGTCGAATCACAGAAATAGAGGTGGCTTTCACCGAGTTTCGTTGGGTCACCATCGGCCCAAAACGCCACGAATGGCTCCATTGGCGAAATTGGTTGCCGAACGTAGTTGTGGTTGCGGGGGCTGTCGCTGGTCACCTGACGAATCAGTTTCCATGACTCGCCTTTGTCGCGACTTTCATACATCACGACTTCGCCGCCACCGTGGTACGGTTGCGGGCCGGCAAGGGCGGGGACGCGTGCGGTCCAGACTTCCTGGTCGATGGCCAAACTGCCCATGTCGTAGTTATGGTCGGTTTTGCAGATCTCGCTCGTGATCCACTTCTGACCGTCATGTCGCACGACGCAAAACTGACGTGGATCGTTCGGCGGTCCGGGCTCGTGACCCGCGCTCGTCACATACAGCAAGACCGGGTTTCCGTCGGCATCAAAGTCCATGTCTTTGAGATACACGTTTTGTTTTTGTGACGCGTAATCGGCGACACGTGCCGGGTTTTCGACTTCGGTTAGCGGTGTCTTCAAAACGGTCCCGTCAACGGTGGTCCAGGTTTTTCCGCCGTCGCTTGTTTCGACGTAATAAAGGTCCGTCCGGCGATCGACATTGCCGGCGGGGTGCCGATTGAAAAACGTTCCGATCCGATTGCCTCGGCGGGCGCTCGTTTGATAATGCCCACCGCGTGAATCGCCTGGCTCACGAATTCCGGCGAGCTTTTGATCGGCGGTCCATTCGGCTCCGTCCGGGCTGGTTTCCCAATACAGTTCGCGGACGCCCGTGTACTTTGTAAACAAGTGCACGAAGCCTTGGCCGGAAATGTAGTGCGGTTGCGGATATGTTAGCTCCTCTTCAGAAACCAACTCAAACCCGTCGATGCTGTACGGCGTCTTGCTGCGGTATTTGAAACCAGGGCGGGCACGCGCGCGTCCACTGACGAACACCCACAGATAGCCTTCGTCATCGATCGCGATGCTGGGGTTGTCGTGCGGATCATCGACGCCGTTCTTGTCATGAACCACCACCGGCTTAGGTACTTGGCCGGTTTTGTGGTCGTAGTACGAAATCATGCAAAGCAGGTAACGTTTGTCGGCCGCCGGTGTGCCGCCATAGACAAAGAACGTTTTCTCGGCCGCTTCGCTGTAGATCGCGAGCGGGACATGTTTTGCGGTGTAGGTCCCAAGGCCGCCGGAGTACTTGTCGCCGTAGGGAAACGTTGGCTTGCGTTGCCGGGCGCTATACGGCTTTCCGTCGGTGCCTTTGCCGTAGTATTGGCCGAGAGTGAACCAGATGCCCTTGTATCCATCGATCCGTCGCGTCGGTTCTTCGGCCGAGGCGACGGAAGAAACGCATGATGAAATTAAAAGAGCGGAGAACGCGAGGGCACAGCGTGATCGCTGGCACACCTGCAAGAAGCGGGGTTGCAGTACCGAGGGGCGGTGGGTCATGAGGGAGCAGTCGTGATCAATGGGGGGAAGGAGCATCGGCGTTCTGTCACCAGACGCCATGTCGCGAACGAAGGCCGATCGTTTTATCGTTCAACCAGCCTTCGATTCCCCATTGTAGACCGCACCGCAGTCGTCGTGCTGAGGTGGATTTATGATTGCCGCAACCGCGGCTGTCAGCTGCCAAATAAGTCGCGCGGCAGCTTACTCCGATTCGAATGGCTTCGCGGTCGACGCGGTTTCTTCGATTCGAAACATGTCACGCCAAGGCAACTGAATGCCGCCGTCGATCGTCAGCGTGCTACCGGTGATGTATTCGCTTTCCGGGCGGCAAAGGAACACAACGCCACGTCCAATTTCGGTGGGCTGGCCGAGTCGTTTCCAAGGCAGCTTCTCTCCCTCGCGCTGGAGCGTTTCTTCGGAGAAGAACTTTCGTTCACCCGGTGTGTCGATCCAACCCGGGTGGATGATGTTGCAGCGAACCCGATGCTGGGCCAATTCGATCGCGGCCGTCCGGGCCATCTGGTCGTTCGCCGCTTTGGCCATGTTGTACGCCATCGCGCCCGGCATCGCTAAGTGCGCGTGTGGGCTGCTGATGACGACGATGTTGCCTCCGTTGCCGGCACGCACCAAGTGGCTGGCACCCGAACGAACCACGTAGAACGCGCCCCACATGCTGACATCGATTGTCTTGCGGAATTCGGCCATGTCCGATTCCAGCATTAGGTGTCGATCGCTGTACGCCGCGTTACTGACGACAATGTCGACACCGCCGAGGCGTTCAACCGATTGATCGATCATCGCTTCGGCGGCTGCTTGATCGGCGAGATCCGCCTGGACCTTGAACGCCTCCACTCCCATCGACTTGCACTCCGCGACGACTTCATCGGCCTCGTCGGGATTCGAACGGTAGTTGACGGCGACGGATGCCCCGGCGCGGGCCAGTTCTAAAGCGATCCCGCGTCCAATCCCTCGCGACGCGCCGCTCACGATCGCGCGCTTTCCGGCTAGCTCACCCATGGTGTCTCTCTGCTCTTTTCTTCTTCCAAGTAAACGTCGGTTAAACCAGCCCGACCTGCCAAGTGTTTCGTCCAGACCAAACCATCGGGTTCGGTTCGTCAGCCGCCGGGTGTTTCGGGGGAACCGTGGCTAACGCCATACGGCTAATCCCGTGCAGCCGTGGCTAACGCCATTCGGCTCGTTTCAAGATCGAACTGGAGGCGAATGTACTAGCAGCGTATCCGCCGACAAGCGACTGGGAAACCGCCTAGCCGATTCGGTGACAAAGAAGGCCAATCGATTGAATAACAGAATCAGCGCGGTCGCCGACCTGGGGTGAAACAGCGCGAACGCGTTGGTCCTGCGCTGTGTTCGAGCCCAGCGTGTCGGGTGAGCATGCATCAGGTATCCGGTATCAGAAAACGACCCTACAGATTCGTGCGTTTCGCAGTGGGCCCGCGGGCGGCGAGGCCGATTATCCGGAGGGGGAGCGGTAATCGCGGAAGAACCGCGGCTAACGCCGTTCGGCTGATAGGGGAGGCAGTCCCGGAAGAACCGCGGCTAACGCCGTTCGGCTGATCGCGGCGTTTCGGCGGGCCGCCGGAGTGACGGTGAGGGTTCCCCCGCTAGTGTGAAGAAATGACTCAAAATGCGCACAGAAAGCGAGAATCCTTTCAGTAATTGCCAATTCTTTCCATCGCCTGCTTGAAATCTTTCATTCGTGAGAGGAAACTATCACGTGGCCGTCGACTACGTAAGCTAGGAAAGATTTGTGGTTCGAACCTTGAGCGGATCGTCTCGAATTCCGTCAGAAACGCGCAGCTCCAGCGAAGGGCGGCGTGAACGGCTGCGAATGTTGATTCGGCAATCCGGATTCTCATCCTTGGGCGAACTTGCCGAATCGCTGTCGGTTAGCGAGTCCACGGTACGCCGCGACCTTGAGCTTCTGGAACAAACCGGAGAAGCGCAACGCACGCACGGTGGCGTTTATTGGACCGGCGAGACATCGACGATTCGAGCGTTCGAAGGCCGGACCGACTCGACCTGGGCGATCAAAGCCTCGATCGCGGCGGCAGCGGCGGAGCTGGTCGAAGAACACGACACGATTTTGCTCGACGGCGGTAGCACCACGTACGAATTGGCGCGGCGGTTGGTCGGACGGCAACTGCAAGTCGTCACCAACAGCTTGCCGGTCGCGCACTTACTCTCGACGAGCGACTCGATTGACCTGGTCACCATTGGTGGCTGCGTCCGTGGTCGCATGGCGGTCGCGATCGGTCCGATGGCCGAGGCGATGCTTCGTGAAATCAACGTTCGCTTGGCGTTCATGTCGGTCGCCGGAATCAACGAGCGTGGGTTCTTCAATAACAACATGATGTTGGTCGAAAGCGAGAAGGCGATGCTGTCGACCGCCGATCGTGCTTACGTCGTTGCCGACAGCACCAAGTTTGGCAAAGTCAGCTTGTCCCATCTGTGCGGATTAGGAGACGTCGATGGGATCATCAGTGACACCGGCTTGTCGACTCAGTGGAAAAAGCAGATCGAACAGGCTGGCGTGGAACTAGTGTTAGCAGACCGCGACGAGAAGCCAAACGGCAATCACCTTGAATAACAACTGACGATCGAAGACGTGTCCCCGACGTCGGCAAGATCAAGTCAACCAAATCATCCTGACTCCCCCACTTACACTCTCCTCCTTTTGATGAACGCGATTGAATTCGATCGAGCTCAAATCGAAGCTCTGGTCCGTCAAGCCATCCGGTCCGGCGGGCTTGGATCCGGCAATGCCGCCCTCGGAGCAGCGACCGGTAATCCTCCAGGTTGGGTCGACGGCAAGCCGAACCTGCGAGTGAGTATCTCGGCCCGTCACGTCCACCTGACGGACGAGCACGTCGAGACGTTGTTCGGTCGTGGCGCGACGCTTGAGCCGGAAAAGGACCTCTATCAAGACGGCTTTTATGCGGCCAAGCAAACCGTGATGGTCGTCGGCCCGCGGCGACGGATGCTGCCAAGCGTCCGGGTGCTTGGCCCGACCCGCTCGGCCAGCCAAGTGGAGTTGGCGTTCACCGATTCGATCTCGCTGGGCATCGACGCACCGGTTCGTCATAGCGGTCACATCGACGGAACCCCGGGTTGCGTTTTGGTGGGACCTGCCGGCAGCGTTCAACTGGAACAAGGCGTCATCCGCGCCGCCCGTCACGTGCACATGAACTTCGCCGATGCCGCCCATTACGGTGTCGAAAACGGCGACATGATGCGACTGAAGATCACCAGTCATGAATGCACGACGGTGTTCGAAGACGTCCTCGTGCGGGCCGACGAAGCGGCCAAGCTGGAAGTCCACATCGACACCGATGAAGGCAACGCATGCCATCTCGACGGTGCCTCGAAGGTCGAACTGACCAAGAGCGGCTGCGGCTGCGAAAAGTAACGGACGTCGGTGCAAGCTTCAGGCGGCAACGTTTCTCTTTAGGCAACTTTTAAGAAGCATTGTCCGGCCTGATTGCCTTGGCAGTCTCGCAGCCACGAGACGCTCCCAATCGGGACTGGTTCCCATCGTGGTCGCCGATGTCACCGCACCGTCTTCCTCCCCACAATCCACCGGCTCGGTTCAAGCGTTTGCTCACCGCAGCCATTGATCCCGTTTACCCACTCCTCCTTTTTATAGGCAGATTTACTCATGGCGAAATTGAATGAAGCACTCGGCATGATCGAAACCAAGGGATTCGTCGCCTTGGTCGAAGCCGCCGATGCGATGATGAAAGCGGCCAACGTCGAATACCTCGGCTGGGACAAGGTCGGCAGCGGCATGGTCAGCGTCTTTGTCAGCGGCGACGTCGCGGCAGTCAAAGCAGCCACCGACGCGGGCGCCGCGGCGGCCGGTCGAATCGGCGAAGTCGTCAGCGTGCAAGTGATCCCGCGTCCGCACGAAGACCTGGCCAAGGTTCTCAAGACCGGCGGTACGGCAGCGAAAAAATAGTGGTGACAAAGCGATCGTTGCCCGCGGGGCGACGACACCTTTCCCCGACCGAACAACAAATCAACAGCACCTACGAATAACATGAACGACGCAATCGGATTGATTGAAACCAAAGGCTTGTTGGCCCTGATCGAAGCGACCGACGCGATGGCCAAAGCCGCCAACGTGCAAATTGTCAAACGAGTCGACATCGGCGGTGGCTTGGTCACCACCGTTGTCAGCGGCGACGTCGGCAGCGTTCGCGCGGCAGTCGAAGCCGGAGCCAACGCGGCCGCCCAGGCCGGCGAACTGCTCAGCAGCCACGTGATCCCACGTCCGGCCGAAGGAATCGCCAAAGCTTTTTTGTCCTAGACAGTGACGTCCTTGACAGCGATCGCGAGGCCGCGATGACCGCTCCGGTACCGATACCGGGCCCGGTCGATGCGGCAGATGCGATGGCTGGATCGATGACGTTGAACGCAGATGACACGACGCGGAGGATGCCGCCCATGCTAGTTCTGGTTGCAAATTTAGGCTCGACGAGCTTCAAGTATCGGCTGTTTGAAATGGCCGAGGACGGAGCGCTCGACGATCTGTCCGACGCCACTTGTTTGGCGCGGGGCGCGGTCGAACGGATCGGTGATGCGGAAAGCAAATGCACCGTTCAGATCGGCGACTGGTCGGACGAGTTAACGATGGCCGTTCCCGACCACGGGGTCGCCGTCGAAACCTGCCTCACGCAACTCACGCACGAACAGCACGGCGCGATCGAAGATGCCTCCCAAGTCGCCGCGATCGGATTCAAAGCCGTTCACGGCGGTCGGATCTCGGGCGTGTTCGTTGTCGACGACGAAGTTTTGGAAGCCATGGCCGAAATGAATGCGGCCGCGCCGGCTCACAACCCGCCTTACATCGCGGCGATGAAAACGCTTCGAGCGCGGTTCCCCGACCTTCCCCTGGTCGCCGCCTTCGAAACCGATTTTCATCAGACGATCCCGGCGGCTCGAAAGGAATACGCGATCCCTCGGCAATGGTCCGACGAGTTCCACATTCGCAAGTGGGGCTTTCATGGTGCCAGCCACCGATACATCGCCTTCCGCAGTGCCGAGATCCTCGGCCGAAAGGACGCCCGCGTGATCTCGTGTCACCTCGGCGGAAGCAGTTCGATCACGGCGATCCGCGATCGACAAAGCGTGCAGACCACGATGGGGATGACCCCACAAACGGGATTGCCGCAAAACAATCGCGTCGGCGACTTTGATCCCTTCGCGTTGCCATTGATCATCGAACGCACCGGACTGTCACTCGATGAGACTCTGAAAACACTTGCCAGCCAAGGCGGTTTGTTGGGCTTGAGCGGTCGCAGCGGAGACATCCGCGACATCGAGCAAGCGGCAGACGAAGGCGACGCCCAGTCGCAACTTGCGCTCGACGTGTTTATTGAAGAACTGCGTCGACATCTCGGCGGCATGTTGGTGGCCCTCGGCGGCGCCGACGCCATCGTGTTCACCGGCGGCATCGGCGAGAACGACCAACGCATCCGCCAAGGCGTTTGCCAAGGCCTCGAAGAACTCGGTATCCGGATCGATTCCGACGCCAACGAAACACTTCGGCAGCAAGCCGGTGAGAGTGGCGAGGCATCCTTTCATGCCGACGATTCGAAAACACAACTTTGGGTGATCCCAACGAACGAAGAAGTCATCGTCGCGAGACAGACCATTCACGCGATCAAGTCGCGTTGAGTGACGTCGTCGATGTCTTCGCCATGTTTGGGTTTCGCCGCGTATACCTCCTTACCTTTTTGACGGACATAAATCGCGAATGTTTATCGCACGCGTTACCGGATCGGTCGTCAGCACGCAAAAGGTCCAGTCGATGACCGGGCACAAGCTGCTGGTCGTCGAGCCGTACCGTCTGGAAGAAAAAGGGCGTGAAGCCTTGGTGACCACCGGCCGGACTTTCATCGCCGTCGACACCCTCGGTTCCGGCGAAGGCGACTTTGTCTTGATCACCCAAGGCAGCAGTGCCCGGCTGACGCCGGAGACAAAAACGCTACCGATCGATGCGGTCATCATCGGCATCGTCGACCAAGTTCACATCGACAAATTGAGCGTTTACTCGCGTGACTAACCCGCTCGCGTCCTAGCGTTCAAACACATCCCGACAACTGACTCCCCCATCAACTATGAATTTCGACGAAAACCTCATCCGCAGTGTGGTCGCCCAGGTGCTTGCCGAAGTCGGCCCGATGCCCCCCGGCAATGGTGCGGGCCATGGCGCCGGCGACAATCTCGGCGGTCAGAACGGAGTCTTTTATGATGCCGATTCGGCGGTCGGTGCCGCCCGAGCCGCCTTCGAACAATTGCGTGAACGCCCGATGGCCGATCGCAAACGAATCATCGATATCATCCGCCGCATCTCGATCGAGCAATGCGAAGAGCTCGGTCTGATGGAGATGGAAGAAACCGGCATCGGCCGCCCCGAACATAAGATCGAAAAGCTCAAGACGCTCGGCGAGCAAACCCCCGGCGTCGAGTTTCTGGAAACCAAAGCCTACAGCGGTGACCATGGGCTGGCGATCATCGAACGCGCACCGTTCGGTGTCATCGGCGCGATCACTCCCGTCACACACAGCCTGCCGACGATCACCGGAAACGCCGTCAGCATGATCGCCGGCGGCAACACCGTCGTCGTTAATCCTCACCCCTCGGGCAAGAAAGTCGCCGCCGAAGGTGTCCGTCGATTCAACGAAGCGATCGCGGCGGAAGTCGGCATCGACAATCTGATTTGCGTGATCGCCGAGCCGACGTTGGAATCCGCCGAAGCTTTGTTCAAGCACCGCAGCGTCGCGTTGATCTGCGTCACCGGTGGTCCGGCAGTTGCCAAGGCGGCGCTCAACAGCGGCAAACGTGCGATCGTCGCCGGCCCAGGAAATCCGCCGGTCGTCGTCGACGAAACCGCCGACTTAGATTTGGCCGCCCGTTCGATCATCGCGGGTGCGTCATACGACAATAACTTGCTGTGTATCGCCGAGAAAGAAGTCTTTGTCGTCGAACGTGTCTTCGATGACATGATGGAAGCGATGCGTCGGGCCGGAGCGGTGCAGCTCAACGCCGGACAGATCGACGCCTTGACTGCGAAAGCGATCGTGCAAGTCGGCGACGATCATCACGACGCGGCTAGCAAAGACTTCATCGGACAAAACGCTTCGGTCTTGGCCGCCGCTGCAAACGTCACCGTCCCAGCCGACACCGAACTGCTGTTCGGCGAAACCGACGAATCGCATCCCTTCGTCAGCGTCGAACAAATGATGCCCTTCGTCCCCTTTGTTCGTGCCCGGGACATCGATCATGCGATCGAGATGGCCAAACACTACGAACACGGCTTCCGGCACACCGCGATCATCCACTCGCGCAACGTTCGCAACATGACCAAGATGGGCCGCGCACTCGACACGACGCTGTACGTCAAGAACGGTCCTTGCATGGCATCACTTGGCTTGGGCGGCGAAGGCTACCTGTCGTTCTCGATCGCCGGCCCGACCGGTGAAGGGGTGACCACGCCGACGACATTCACCCGCGAACGACGCTGCAGCATGATCGACGAACTGCGAGTCGTTTGATTCGGCACGCAACACGTCAACCCTAGCGAACGTCAACCCTAGCAAACCCAGCGAATGCAATCAGCCACCGTCCTCGGATCGACCCACGCGACTATCAAGCACGAAAGCTTGGTCGGATGCCGCATGGTGATCTTGCAACCGATGAAGATCGACGAGACGCCGGACGGGCCTCCCTTGATTGCGATTGATCCGCTGGGATCTCGTCGAGGCGACCGGGTGATGATTTCCAGCGACGGAAGCTATGCCCGCGAAGTCACCAACCACGACAAGACTCCCGCACGCTGGACCGTCGTGGGGCTGATCGACTGATCGAATTTATGACAGAAGCCAAAGACACGACCGAACCAACCCAGGCATTGCCCGATGCGGCACGGATCCGCGAGATCGCGCGCGAGGTGGTACGGCGTTTGGCATCGGCAAGCAATCTAGCCGATGCCGATGCCGCGATCGCCGAATCGGTAAAACCGACGACCACGCATCGGTTGATCACGATCGAAACACTTGAGGGTTTGGTCGGCGAGAAATCGATCGTCGTTGCTTCACAAGGTGTCGTCACCCCGGCGGCCAAAGAAGAAGCTTTGCGTCGTGGGATCGAGATCGTCCGGCAATCAAAAGGCCAATCGTCGAGTGCTGCCGTAAGCAAAACCGTCACCGAAGCGGCTAGTGCTAGCGAAAGATCATCCGCTGATCCCTTCGAGCAGCAACTGACGCGTCGGGGGATTCAGATTCCTGATGACTTGACCATCGTCTGGTCCGACACGCCAGCGGTTGAAGTCTTTGAGCAGATCCGATCGGGACGACGGGCGGTGATGATTTCTCAGTGGGGCGACATCGATCGCTTTGCCAAAGAGTTTTCGCCTGACGCTTGGGTGCTCGATCGCGAGAAACTGACTTTGTCCGCGGCGGTTAACGCCGCCGCTCGAATCGTGAAACGAGGTGCCCGATGAAACTCGCACGAACGATCGGCTCGGTGACTTTGTCGCAAAGTCATCCGGGAATGAAGCAAGCCAAGCTACGCTTGGTCGAAGTCGTCGATTCGATCGAACGACTTGAAACCGAACCACTTGGCGGCGAGACGATTGTCGCCTGGGACCTTTGCGGAACCGGGATCGGCGATTTAGTCGCCCTCGCCGAAGGCCCCGAAGCGGCCCAGCCGTTTCCCGACGTCAAGCCGCTTGACGCATCCATTGTCGCCTTGCTCGACCGTGTCGACCTAGGCAAATAGACCCACACAACCTCATTGACCACTCCTCCCATTCGATCACTTTGCCATGCAAAACGTTCATAAGATTAAACAGGACATGTGCGACATTGGACGTCGGATTTACAACCGTCAATTCGCCGCGGCAAATGACGGAAACATCACCGTCCGCGTTAGCGAAAACGAAGTCCTGTGTACGCCAACGCTTCACTGCAAAGGCTTCTTGACGCCCGACGACATCGCAACGATCGACATGACGGGCAAGCAGATCGCCGGCCGCAAGAAACGATCCAGCGAAGCGCTCTTGCACCTGGAAATCTACAAGCAGCGTGACGACATCAAGAGCGTCGTTCACTGCCACCCGCCACACGCGACCGCTTTCGCGATCGCCCGCGAGCCAATCCCACAGTGCATTCTGCCGGAAGTCGAAGTCTTCTTGGGCGATGTGCCGATCACTAAGTACGAAACGCCTGGCGGCCAGGCCTTTGCCGACACGATCATCCCGTTCGTCAGCAAGACCAACGTGATGATCCTGGCCAACCATGGCACGGTCAGTTACGGCGAAACCGTCGAGCAAGCGTATTGGTGGACCGAGATTCTCGATTCGTATTGCCGCATGCTGATGCTGGCCAAACAACTGGGCAACGTTTCGTTCCTTGACCAACAGAAGTCACAAGAGCTGTTGGACCTAAAAGATCAGTGGGGCTACAAAGACCCGCGGAACACCAAGGAATACGAAGACTGCGATATCTGTGCCAACGACATTTTCCGCACTAGCTGGAAAGATTCCGGAGTGGAGCGCCGCGCCTTCGACGCCCCGCCCGCGATGCCTGCCCAAAAGCCAGCCGCCGCGCCCGCGGCAGCCTCCGGCGTTAGCGAAGAACAACTCGTCAAGCTGATCACCGACGAAGTCATGCGTCAGATGAAAGCCTAACGCCCGGTCATTGGATCGAGGATGATGCGATGGCGATCGCCATTGTCGTCCTTCGGCATCCGGGGCCAACGCCCATCGGCTGATCGGCCCATCGGTTAAACAGACGCTTCCTAAGACGCGGCACACGAGGCCTCTCCGGAAAACGGTGAACCGAACTCGCTCGTGTCCCGAAAACAAAGCTCCATTCCCCAACAACTCACCCAACGGCAATATGAAAGTTTCGATCATCGGCGGCGGCGGACTGGTAGGTTCATGCGCGGCCTACGCTCTGCAGTGCGGCGGGTTGGCTCGCGAAATCGCCTTGCTAGACGTGAACCAAGAACTGGCCGTCGGTCAGGCGCTCGACCTGCAACACGGCACTCCGAGTGTTGCCGATCAAGTGATCGTCGGCGGCGGTTACGAACACATCCCGACCAGCGACGTGATCTGTATTACCGCGGGACTTCGCCGCAAACCCGACGAGTCGCGGCTTGACTTGATCAACCGAAACACGGACCTGTTTGTCCAGATTTTGCGCGACGTCAAAGCCGCCGGTCCAAAGTCTTCGGCGATCGTCTTGGTCGTCAGCAACCCGGTCGACATCCTGACCTACGTTGCCGCCAAAATGCTTGACCTGCCCTGCAATCAAGTCATCGGATTGGGAACTCAATTGGACACGATTCGTTTCTGCTCACTCATTTCCGAGCAACTCGGCGCGCCGCCGACGCAAACGAAGGCATTGATTCTTGGCGAGCACGGCGAATCGATGGTTCCGATTTGGAGCAGTGCGACGATCGCCGGGTTACCGCTAGACAAGTACCCGGGGTGGTCGCCGACCTTGGCCACGCAATTGTTCACGCGGACCCGTGGCAGTGGTGCCGAAGTCATCAAACGCAAAGGCGGCGCCGGCTTCGCGGTCGGAATCGCGATTCGCGATGTGATCGATTCAATCATTCTCGATCAACGCCGTGTGTTGCCCGTCAGTAGCGTCCAAAACGGTTGCTTCGGCGTTCGTGACGTTGCCCTGTCGGTGCCAACGGTCGTCGGCCGCAGCGGCGTGATGGATCGCATGGAAATCGACCTTTGGCCGAAGGAAGTCCAAGGAATGCGAGCCAGCGGAGCGGCCCTGCGAAAAACGTTGGACGTCGTTCTAAAACGTGTTGGCTAGAGCCGCGTCTGGGCTACATTCCGAGGTCGGTTCATCAGCCGACGAGTGTTAGCTCCGGTTGTTGAAAACAGAAACCGTCGCTAACGCCATTCGGCTGATCTAAATCTCTCAAGTTGACGATGCGCAGGGACCATCGGTAACGCGGATTTCGGTGCCGATGATCGCTGCCTAGTCGAATCTGGATTGCTGGACTAAGTTTACCGCTAATCAGTCGACGCTGAACTGCATTTGCCGAGCAGCGATCGCGATGCAACAAACTTGGTTTTCCGGAAGAGGCCCCCTCGATGGCTATGTATGACGTGTTCGGTGTCGGCAATGCTTTGGTCGACATTCAAGCCCGAGTCGAAGATGAGATTCTGACCCGCCTGTCACTTGACAAGGGCATCATGACCCTGGTCGATGACGAGCAGCAATCGAAAGTCCTCTCGCATCTCGATGGAAGCCCGCTGAACCGCTGTGCCGGTGGATCGGCGGCGAACACGATCGTCGCGGTCGCCGACCTCGGTGGCTCGGCCGGCTATTTCGGAAAAGTCGGAAGCGACGCACTGGGGGACTTCTTTCTCAAAGACATGCAGGAACTGGGGGTCTCGATCTCTGTCCCACCGACCGACAAAGCCACCGGCACCTGTGCGGTCCTAATCACCGAAGACGCCCAGCGGACGATGTTGACCAGTCTGTCCGCGTCGACCAGTCTCAGCCCGGACGACATCGATGAATTCAAGATCGCCAACAGCAAGTACGTGTACGTCGAAGGCTACTTGTTGACCGGTGACAGCACCAAGAAAGCGGCTTACCGAGCGTTCGAGCTGGCTAAGAAACACAACGTCAAAGTCGCGTTCACCGCTTCGGATCCGTTTCTGGTCAACATGATCCGCGACGAGATTTGGGATTTGATCACCGGGCCGGTCGACCTGTTTTTCTGCAACGAAGAAGAAGCGAAGAGCCTGACCGGCGAAAATGATCCGCTGCGTTGTGCCGTCAAGATCCACGAACACTGTGAAAACGTCGCGCTGACTCTCGGCGGCAAAGGATCGATCGTGATGCACGGCGGCGAAGAATTCCCGATCGAAGGGGTGCAAGTCGACGCAATCGACACCACCGGGGCGGGCGACATGTATGCCGGCGCGATGCTTTACGGCATCACCAACGGACTCGATTGGCGAACCTCCGGGCACCTTGCTTCACACGCAGCCGCACGAATTGTTTCCCAGTTGGGTGCCCGCTTGCAAAATCGCTTCACCGAAGAAGAGATCAAGAGCTTTAGCCGACTGACCGAATCCTGATTGTCGACATTGGCTTCTCGCGTTTTGGCTTCGTTGCTTTTGGGATCAGCCGACGGACGTTCGCCCCGGATACTGCACCGAAACCGTGGCGAACGCGAATCGGCTAATCATCATTTTGGCTAATCAGCATTTCAAACGTTGGCCGAACACGGGGGGGCTTCCGCTACGGTCTTACCTGACTTTGGATGTAGACTTCGTACCAGACTGACCGATTTTCTATTTGATCGTCACGCTTTATACCCGTTCCCGCACTCTTACCCCCACGGCTGTACGCCCATGGCGAAAGCACCCAAAAACGCGATCTCTCCGACGCGTGCCGAAGATTATCCCGAGTGGTATCAGCAAGTCATCAAGGCGTCGGACTTGGCGGAAAACTCGCCAGTTCGGGGCTGTATGGTGATCAAGCCGTGGGGCTACCAACTGTGGGAAAATATGCAGCGAGCGTTGGACGACATGTTCAAAGCCACCGGGCATCAAAATGCCTACTTCCCGCTGTTTATCCCGATGAGTTTCCTGGAGAAGGAAGCCGAACATGTCGAAGGGTTCGCCAAAGAGTGTGCCGTCGTTACCCATCATCGGCTTGAGCCCGATCCTGACGGTGGATTGCGACCGGCTGGCGAATTGGAAGAACCGCTGATCGTCCGGCCGACAAGCGAGACGATCATCGGGGCGACTTATGCCAAGTGGGTGCAGAGCTATCGCGACCTGCCGATTCTGATCAACCAATGGGCCAACGTGGTTCGCTGGGAAATGCGGACACGGATGTTCCTGCGCACCGCCGAGTTCTTATGGCAAGAAGGGCACACCGTCCACGCCACGCGCGAAGAAGCGGTTGAAGAGACCGAACGGATGATCCAAGTCTACGCCGACTTCGCCGAAAACTGGATGGCGATGCCGGTCACGATCGGGGCCAAAACGGCCGGAGAGCGTTTCCCAGGAGCCGTCGAAACGCTTTCGATCGAAGCGATGATGCAAGACCGGAAAGCCTTGCAAGCCGGAACGAGCCACTTCCTCGGGCAGAATTTTTCCAAAGCTCAAGAGATCGTGTTTCAAAGCGAATCCGGCTCGCGCGAATACGCGTGGACGACATCCTGGGGTGTTTCCACCCGTCTCGTCGGCGCGCTCCTGATGACGCATAGTGATGACGACGGATTGGTGCTGCCGCCCAAGCTGGCGCCTACCCAAGTCGTGATCCTGCCGATCTATAAAGGCGAACAGCGCGCCGCCGTGATGGAAT
This sequence comes from Roseiconus lacunae, assembly GCF_008312935.1. Taxonomy (NCBI): domain Bacteria; kingdom Pseudomonadati; phylum Planctomycetota; class Planctomycetia; order Pirellulales; family Pirellulaceae; genus Roseiconus; species Roseiconus lacunae. The sequence continues at coordinate 307,326 of NZ_VSZO01000014.1, forward strand.
ACATCGGTCAATTGACCGAACAACTTCGCGGGCAAACGTACAACGGGGCGCCAATTCGCGTGGAGGTCGACGACCGTGATGTCCGTGGTGGCGAAAAGAAATGGCATCACGTCAAACGCGGCGTTCCGATCCGCTTAGAAGTCGGTCCCAAAGACATCGAGAAAGACTCGGTTTTCATGGGGCGCCGGGACCAACCGAAAAGCGTCGGCATGTCACGAGCAGAAGTTGTCGGCAAGATCGCCGATCTTCTTGGTGAGGTCCAGCAGAACCTGTTCGATCGTGCCGCACAACTGCGAAGCGACAACACGGTCACGATCACCAGCGAAGCCGACTTCCGGGATTACTTCACTCCGAAAAATCCCGATTCGCCGGAAATCCATGGCGGGTTTGCGATGTGTCACTTCAGCGATGAAGACAGCCTGCAGGATTTGCTGAAAGAACTTAAGGTTACGATCCGTTGTGTCCCGAGTGACAACAACGACACGCCGGGGACCTGTTTTGCGACCGGCAAGCCGGCCGAGAAACAAGCGATCTTTGCGAAGGCCTATTAACCAGACACGTCTCGTGTTTTGTCAGTAGCGAAGCCCGCGGCTAGCGCCGTCGGCTCACTTGCCTTCGCCGAAGGGGGCGTTTGGGCTGTGCCGCGACTGCCTTCGGATGGCATCCCTCCGGCATTGCAAACGACGATTCTCATGACCCACGCTGCTTTGAAATCTCACTTGTTCCTGATCGGTTACCGGGGCACCGGAAAAACGACCATCGCTCAATTGCTCGCCGAGCAACTGAGCTGTGATTGGATCGATCTTGACGCGGTCATCGAAGAGACGGCGGGGAAAACCATTCGCGGCCTTTTCTCCGCAGGTGGCGAGGCATTGTTTCGTGACTGGGAAACACGCAGCTTGCGGCAGAGCATCGAGGACGCGAACCAGCCGGAAGTCATTTCGCTCGGCGGCGGCGCGATCTTGAGCAAGGAAAACCGCGGCATGATCGCCGGTGCCGGCCGCTGTGTGTGGTTGACCGCGACGCCAAGCACGATCGCTAAACGCATCGGTGCCGACGAAACCAGTGGCGAGCGTCGCCCGGCGCTGACGGAGCTGTCGCCGACCGAAGAGATTCAATCGGTGCTCCGAAAACGGGAACCGATTTACCGTGATGTCGCAGACACCGAGATTTCGACCGAAAATCGCTCGCCCGAAGCAATCAGCCGCGAAATAGTTGCGTGGCTTCAGACGCTTTAGCGGCGTGTTTGTGTTCGCCCCACGGTTGAAATTTTCGCGCGGGAGAATTTGGTCGCCCGACGGCTGGTCCGGCCGTCACATCGCTACAGAAAGGGGCATTTTGGCGGTCATCCCTGCATTGGTAGCCGCATTGGAAAACCGGTCTTTTATTTCTCGCGGTAAACCCGGTACTCTGGTCGGGATAGCTCGGCGCCGTGTGACCGGAGGCTCGTGTGAACTGGGGCAAGATTGACTTGCCAGTCACCGTGCCGGCACCATGATGGCCAAGCTTGCGAATCGGACAGTTGGTGCACGACACCGACTTGCCGGCTTCGCAACACTAGATTGCCGTATGAATTGGTTGGCAGCGCGCGACGCTTGCGTTTTGACTGCCGAACGTTGAAAGAAAAAAGGATTGCCTCGTGTTTATCGCTGCCTCTACCGAATGTTTTCCTGACCTCGAGCTTCGTGCCGCCATCGAGCTGGCTTCGGATTTGGAGTTCACCGCAGTTGAAATCGCGATTCATGAAACCGGCGATGTCCAACCGTCGGAAATCCTGACTGACATGGATCGATCGATTCAGTTGTTGCGTTACACCCATCGCCTGGACATCGCCGGCTATAGCGTTCAACTGGCCTCGACGGGGCAGCAGCACTACGAGGACTTTGCCAAACTTTGCTGGCTGGCCAAAACCACCAAGGTCGTCACCTTGACCGTACCTTCCGCCGAAAAGGGGACGCCGTTTAACGAAGAGGTCGAGCACCTGCAAAAACTGGTCGAGTGTGGCGACGCCGAGGGCGTCCGCGTGAGCGTCAAGAGCCAACTCGGTTGCCTGAGCGAAGATCCAGACACCTTGATGGTGCTTTGTAACAACGTCGATGGCCTGGGCATTACCCTAGACCCCAGTGTTTACATCACCGGTTCGGCAAAGGGCAAGAACTTGGACAACATCCTGAAATTTGTCTGCAACGTTCACCTGCGTGACACTCGCCCGGATGCGTTTCAGGTCAGTGTCGGGCAAGGCGAAGTTGATTACGGCAAGCTGATCACTCAGCTCGAGCGCGAAAAGTATGACCGGGCCCTGACAGTCAACATGTTTCCGCTCGAAGGGCTCGATCATCGTGTCGAGTTGCGAAAACTTCGTCGCTTGTTGGAAACGTTGGTTTGATTTTCGCCGACCGCCGTTGGGCCAATTCGGTTCGATCGGTGCTTCGTCATTCGGGACGAAGCCCGAGCGTATTCGCGGTCGGCTCGCGTCACCTCGGCGATGATCGCGACGTGCCGGTGAAGAGAGAACCATCAGCCGATTCGGCTCAATGGCTTACATCGACACCCAGTCCGAGTCGGAGGCAACTCAGTCCTCGGCTGTCTTACGGTCGCCATCGCGGCCCGTCTCGAAAAGGCTGCCGTCATGCCGCGGTCGTCATCACCGTTTACCCTCACCGTGCCGACGGTGAGGCTTGTTTTGCGCTCACGCGGCGGCCGCTGACGCTTTCGCATCACGCCGGCCAAATTTGTTTGCCCGGCGGTCGTGTCGAAGACGGCGAGCATGCGATCGAGGCGGCCAAGCGAGAGTACCTCGAAGAACTCGGCGTGCCGCTGGCGGATTCGGAGTGGATCGGAGAGCTGCCACCGATCTATGTTTATGCGAGCGACAATCTGGTAGACACACACGTGATGCTGCAGCGGGTGCCGTTGCCGGCCTGGAACGCCGATCCCGTCGAGGTCGACGAGATCATCGAAGTTCCCCTTAAGTCGATATCCGCGTTGGGGGCCGCGTTAGCACGCCGCAAGGTGCCTTCGAGCGTCATTCCGGTGAAATCCGTTCGCCGCGGTAAGGTTCGTGATGGCAGCGGAGTATTCCAATACAGATTCAGTTACCCGGCGATCGAATTGGTCGATCATTCTGGACGCCCACATCAAGTATGGGGCGCGACTGCAATGCTGCTCGCGCAGTGGAGCGAAGTCGTGTACCGGGTCAACGAAAAGGCGGATTGATGAACGACACAGCAGTGTCCGCTAACGTTTACTACAACGTTTTGCCGACATTGCATCAGCGGCGAGAGGTCGACGGGGAACCGTGCCGATTGACGCCGTTGTTCGGCCACCAACCCCGCTTACCTTGGCCGATTTGCCGGGGCGTCCTACAATTGCGGTGATTGATGAAGCGTCGTATTCGCGTAACAGTTATCGAGAACCCAGGTTCATCGAAGACACGGAGCACGTGATCGACGTTCGAGAACGAGAATTTTGTAAGCACCTAATTTCCCATGAGGGTCAGTGACATGGCATCCGAAGCCGTCATCGAGTTTACCGAAGAGAATTTTGAGGCCGAAGTGATGCAAGCTGACGGCCCCGTATTGGTCGATTTCTGGGCTCCTTGGTGCGGACCTTGCCGCGCAATTGCCCCGATGATCGAGCAATTGGCGTCCGAAAACTCGGACAAAAAAGTTGGCAAGCTAAACATCGACGAAGCCTCCACGATCGCCCAAAAGTATGGCATCACTGGAATCCCGACCTTGCTGGTTTTCAAGAACGGCGAAGTCGAGCACAGCTTCCGTGGTGGCAATACCACCAAGGCCGCGTTGCAAGAAGCGCTAGACGCGACCGCGTAACGCACCGACGCAGGATCCCTGCCTTCGGCAAAACGCTGCCCGGTCAATTTGACCCCAAGTCAAAGCGGCCTCTGGGCAGTATCTTGAAAGGCAGTATTCAGGTCGGCCGCGTTTTTACCTCGAATCATCTTCGCCAATCGTGGCTCTGTCAGGTATCTCTGACCTAGCCACCGCAGGGAAAGAGGGTTCGACGGGCGTAGACTTTGGGCTGACCGTCCGCAAAGGCGACGCGCGGTGTATTCCCCGTTGCCTTTCGCTCTCTTTATCAAGCAGGTAGGCGTCGCCGATGCTCCAGTACCTTCGTTTACTCGAAGACATTATCGAATCCGGCTCTGACCGGGGGGACCGCACCGGGGTTGGTACACGCAGCCTTTTCGGTCGGCAATTGTCATTCAATCTGTCGCACGGGTTCCCGCTGCTGACAACTAAGAAGCTTCACGTTCGTTCGATCATTTACGAATTGCTGTGGTTTCTGCGAGGTGACACTAACATTGCCTGGTTGAACGAACACGGTGTCCGCATCTGGGACGAATGGGCTGACGAAAAAGGTGATTTGGGACCAGTTTATGGTCATCAGTGGCGATCTTGGCCGACCCCTGACGGGCAAACCATCGACCAGATCGCTTGGGTCGAAAACGAGATCCGTCGCAACCCGCTGAGCCGGCGGCTGATTGTTTCGGCGTGGAATGTCAGTGAGGTCAATCAGATGGCTTTGCCGCCCTGCCACACGTTGTTTCAGTTTTATGTCAGCGACGGCAAGCTTTCCTGCCAGCTTTACCAGCGTAGTGCAGACGTGTTTTTGGGGGTTCCCTTTAACATTGCCAGTTATGCGTTGTTGACGATGATGATGGCAAAGGTCACGGGGTTGCAGCCAGGCACCTTCGTGCACACCTTTGGCGATGTTCACCTTTACCAAAATCATTTCGAGCAAGCCCGCGAACAACTTAGTCGCGAGCCGAAGCCCTTGGCCAAGTTGCTGATCCACAATCAGCCCGATTCGATCGACGGCTTCAAGTTCGAAGATTTTGAGATCGTCGACTATCATCCCCACCCGCATATCAAAGCCCCCGTCGCCGTGTAGCGAATCGCGGGGCTGAAGCGACGGCACCATCATCCGTGGCGGAAGCCGCCGACGGCCTGTTGATTTAGCCATAGTCGCCTTTCACTCCGTGAAAGCTGCGTACGTCATCGCCACTTTTGCGGAGCAAAAGGCGACTATGCTCGACGCACTTCTGATTAAACAAACAAGCCGCCAAGGCTTTCGGCCCAGACTGATAAAGCTCCACGTATTCATGAATGCCCCGGTTGAAAACTCCCCGGTAGAGTCTCGTCTTACCGCCGTTGTCGCGATCAGTCAGACCGGGGTGATTGGACGCGACGGCGATATGCCCTGGCGTTTGAGCAGTGATTTGCGGCGTTTTAAATCGTTGACGATGGGCGGCGTGCTCATCATGGGGCGAAAGACCTTTGATTCGATCGGTCGTCCGCTGCCTGGTCGACGAACAATTGTCATCACGCGGCAGGCGGATTGGTCGTCCGCCGGTGTCGAAGTCGCGGCAACGCCGGAAGCGGCGATCGAGCTGGCCGGTCAAACGCCAGCCTTTGTGGTCGGCGGTGCGGAGATCTATCGCCAACTGATTGACCGATGTGAAGAAGTTTTCCTCACGCGAGTGCTCTGCAACGTCGAAGGCGATACACATCTGGAGCTTGATGTGGCGGATTTTTCTGTCCTTGAGCAATCGCGAATCCCTGCGGGGCCGAAAGACGACTACCCGACGGAGTTTTTTCGGCTGGTGCGTCACCGGAAATCGACGCCGTAAGGGGCTGTTGTAAATGCGACTTCGAGCGTATTTTACGGGCTTCTTCAAGTAAGTTTTGCGACGACCGCGACCGACCTTCACAAAGCGGAAATAAAAATCCCAAAAAAGGCTGGAAAGTGGCCATTGAGCAAAAAGGGGGCCATTCGCTATAGTCCGGGATTCGCGGACAGCACTTTTTCGTTTTTTGCGTGTGGCACCCCTTATTCGAAGGGGTTCGGCAGCCGAGGGAATTGCCCAGCGGCGCTGCCACAGTCCAGTTTGCACGAGATATTTGCAGGAGCATTGCTATGCCCCGTTTGTTGGGCGTCGACATTCCGAACGACAAACAGATCCAGTATTCGCTGACTTACTTGTACGGCGTCGGTTTACACACCGCACGCGAAGTCTGTGAAAAGCTTGGGATTGATCCGACTCGCGCTGCGACGGAGATCAACGAAGACGAACTGGGTCAGATCGCAGCGATGCTCGAACGTGACTACATGGTTGAAGGTCCCCTTCGCCGCCAGGTCACCACGAACATCAGCCGATTGCGCGAGATCAAATCCTACCGTGGCATGCGTCACCGGATGGGTTTGCCGGTGCGTGGTCAGCGAACCAAAACCAACTCGCGAACGCGGAAAGGTCCTAAGAAGACGGTTGCCGGAAAGAAAGGCGTCAAGGATCTTCGCTAGCGTTCACTTATTCCCGATTCAGTTACCGACTTATTGCGTTTAGGACTTTGCCGTGGCAAAGAGTAACAAGAAGAAACGTGTCCGTCGCAATGTGAGCAATGGCATCGCCCATATTCACGCGACGTTCAACAACACCACTGTCACCATCACCGACACCAAAGGCGACACTTTGTGCTGGGCAAGTGCGGGCACGAGCGGCTTCAAAGGAAGTCGTAAGAGCACGCCGTTTGCCGGTCAGTGTGCAGCCCAGCAGGCGGCCGAAAAAGCCACCAAGTTCGGCATGCGTGATGTCGAAGTGCGAGTCAAAGGCCCGGGATCGGGCCGCGAAAGTGCAATCACCGCGCTGCAATCGGCGGGACTCAAGGTCAAGTTGATCGAAGACGTGACCCCAATTCCCCACAACGGATGCCGACCACGCAAAAAGCGTCGCGTCTAATTCCTTTCTTTCGGTCGCGGCACCCCTATTCACGCGTTTGATAAAACGTGTCGTGTCGCGTCGATTCGTTCCCTTCGCATTTGTACTCCCCAGCGACAAGGTTACACCGCAATGCATATCCGTTGGCGTGGAATGGAGCTTCCCAGCACACTGGAAGTCGACCGCGATTCGCTTTCGCAAACTTACGGCAAGTTCATTGCCGAGCCGTTCGAACGCGGTTTCGGTACCAGTGTCGGTAACTCGCTCCGCCGCGTGTTGCTCAGCAGCCTGATGGGTAGTGCCGTCACGCAGATCAAGATTCGCGGTGCACAGCACGAATTCACCAACATTCCTGGCGTTTTGGAAGATGTCACCGACATCGTTTTGAACGTTAAGAGCTTGGTCGTTCGTAACCACAGTGAAGCCACTCGTGTGATCACCGTCGAAGCCGACAAGGCCGGCGAGATCCGCGGTAGCGACATCCAGACGGATCAAGATGTCGAAATCATCAACCCAGACGCCGTGCTCGCCACGCTGACCGAAGACGTCCCCTTCATGATGGAGATGGTCGTTGAGAACGGACGCGGATACGTCCCCGCGACCGAACACAGCAGCGCGGACCACGAAATCGGGATCATCCCGATCGATGCGGTTTACAGCCCCATCACCCGAGTCCGCTACGATGTCGAGGAAACTCGCGTCGGGCAAAAGACCAACTACGACAAACTGGTTCTGGAAATCTGGACCGACGGAAGTGTGAACCCGGAATTGGCACTCGTCGAAGCTGCCAAAATCCTCCGCAAACACCTCAACCCGTTCGTCCAGTACCGCGAACTCGGACCGAGTATCTTCTCGGCCGCTCGTGGCGGAGCCGGTTCGCCGGAAGCTCAGTTGGAAGCCAAGCTGAATATGACGCTTGCTGACCTTCGACTCTCCGTGCGAGCCAATAATTGCCTGGAAAGCGAAAACATCCAAACGGTCCGCGACTTGGTTCAGCGGAACGAAGATCAGTTGCTGGAAGTGCGAAACTTCGGCGACACCACGCTGAACGAAGTTCGCGAAAAGTTGGCTCAATACGGCCTGCACCTCGGAATGAGAGTGCCGGCTCAGCCACTATTCTAGTGATTTGTTCCAGAGTGATCTGATGTCTAGCCGCGTGGCGTTCGCCACGGCTAGACGGCAAGAACCAGGGCTAACGCCCGTTGGCGATCGATCACTCCGAATGAATCATTGGAACAAACCACTCGTTTCCAATTTTGGAAACAGATCGGGCGCACCAGCCTGCTGCTGTCACAATCAAAGAATCACCTACCCATACTTGAACTGTCATGCGACACCGACGTCATGGCCGCACCCTGGGACGTAGCCCCAGTCACCGCAAGGCCCTGCTGAAAAACCTCGCCAGCGCCCTGTTCCTCACCGAGCGGGACGCCGAATTGGACGAGAACGCGCCCAAGGTTGCCGGTCGGATCACGACCACGTTGCACAAGGCCAAAGAAGTCCGACCGTTGGTCGAAAAGTGTATCACGATCGCAAAAAAATCGCTGCCACACGCCGAAGCGGCGCGTGAGTTTGAGTGCGACGCCGATCGTGGCAGCGACGAGTACAAGAAATGGCGTGAAAGTGACCAGTGGAAAAAGTGGGCCGATGCCCGGGCCCCAGTCGTCGCCGCTCAGCGACGCGTGGTCCAATTGATCGGCGACCGTGAAGCCACCTCGATCCTATTCGACACGATCGCCGAACGCTTTGCCGATCGCCCCGGCGGATATACCCGTATCGTTCGCTTGGCCATGCCGCGTCTCGGTGATGCCGGAACCCGAGCCATCCTGGAACTCGTCGGTAAGAATGACCGTGTGAGCGTCAAAGCAGAACGCCCCGCATTCGATAGCGATGAACCGGAAACCGAGTCGGCTCCCTCGGAAGAGCAGCCCGTCGGTGCGGCCGAAGGCAGCTCGGAAGAAGCAAAGTCCGAGTAGGACGGACGTTTCTATTCGCGGTGAAAGCAAGACTTTGCCGCGACATTAAACATAGACGGACGGGTTCGCAATCATCGCGAAGCCGTCCGTTTTTTTATAAGATCCCCGAGCGGATTAGCCGACCGCTTCGCTATCAACAAACCAACGCGTCGGTTTGATGCCCTGCGATGGGTATTGATTCAAATCACGCTCACCAAAGACGACCGCTTTGAGCGCATCAACTTTGGCCGCACCGGTGATGATGAACCAGATTTCCTTTCCAGAGGTGATCGCGGGATAGGTCATCGTGTAGCGATGGGCTTCAAACTTCGGCACATAGTTTTCGACGAACGACGCATCAGATTCACTGATTGCCTTGGTGCCGGGGAATAGCGACGCGGTGTGGGCGTCATCTCCCATGCCCAGCAGTACAAGGTCAAATGTTGGCATCGCGGTTCCGAAGAAGGCCTCGATCTCTTGCGCATACGCACGTGCCCCTTCGGCCGGTGAGTCGACGGCTACCGGAACCGGATGCACGTTGGCTTCCTTGATCGCGACATGATCGAGTAGTGCGGTTTTGACCATCCGATAATTGCTGTCCGCATGGTCGTGTGGCACATTTCGTTCATCGCCCCAAAACAAATGGATGCGGTCCCATGGCAAGTCACGGCTCGCCAACATCTCGTAAACACGTTTGGGGGTGGAGCCACCGGAAAGCGAAACGGAAAACGTGTCTTGCGAAGCAAGCGTTTGCTCGACCAACTGACAGAAGGAATCGGTCACTGCCGATTGAAGCGTCGGCAGTTCTGCGTAGGGTTCAAATGGATAGGTCGCCACAGCTAGAATCTCATGTCGATAGAATTCGGCAGATGATGTCACCCTTTACCATGGAGTGACGGAGCATGGCGATCATAGCCGATCGATTCAATCTCACCCACTGACGATTGATCCGAGCAGCGTTTCATCGAGCCGAATGGATGCTCTGAGGTGTCAGATTGAGATTTCTGGGATTGTCGAAAGAGGAGTTCGGCGAAACGAATCGGGATTGAAGAAGTTTTTAAGGGCTGGTGCGTGCGTGTGAAAACCGTGACTTCGGCCAGACGAGAACCCTCTCCGGCCGCTCAAGCGTCCGACCCTCCCGCAAGCGGGAAAGTGAACCAGAATACGCAGCATTCACCCCCACTGACAAAACTAGCCACTAGCCACTAGCCTCTAGCCTCTAGCAACTCCCCACCCCCATGTCCAGCATCACGATCCGCACCGCGACCCGAGACGACATTCCCGAGATCCATGCGATGCTGGGTGAATTGGCCGAATTTGAAAAGCTGGCGGACCAATTCGTTGGGACGGCAGAGCAGATGGAGCTTGAAATCTTTGATCGGGCAGGCGGCCCGGAGGCGTTGGTCGCCGAAGATCCGGCGGGGGACTTAGTCGCCTACGCGATCTACTTTGAAAACTTTTCGACGTTCCTTTGCAAGCGCGGCATTTACTTAGAAGACATCTATGTGCGTCCGGCGTATCGCAAGCAAGGCATCGGCAAACGAATTTTGTCAAAGCTGGCAGAGATCGCCCGGCAGCGAGATTGCGGTCGGATGGAGTGGTGCGTTTTGGATTGGAACCAAAACGCGATCGACGTTTATGAAGCGATCGGCGGTGATGTCCTTCCCGATTGGCGAATCGTGCGTTTGGATCAAACTGCCATCGCCGACTTGGCGAACAAGTCACCCGAATCCGATCATGGTTGATAGAGCCATTTGACCGGAAAGCGTGTGATTTGCAGGGCGTTCAGCCCCGGAAATTCGCAATGAGCAAGCACGACATGACCGTCGACGAACTCGATCGCCGTGTAACAATACCAGCCTTGAGGATCGGTACCAAGGTTGCGAATGTGCTGCCAAGTGCCTCCGTCATCTTTGCTGATTGCCGCAGTGAATGGTCGGCGTCCGATCGGTGTTGCTTTCGCCGCCGGATCGTTCCCGTTGTTCCAAACCAATAGCAAGTCACCGGTCTCCGGGATCCGCTCAATCGATGCCGGCGAGGCGATCGGCTGGTTAATCTCGGAACGCTCTAGCGGCGACCATGATTCGCCACCATCACTGGAACGCGAAACCAACTGGCAATCACGGCTGCGACAGAACATCAGCAAGCTGCCATCGCGAAGTTCGACAACGCCGGGCTCCTGAGCCAATAGATCGGAAGCGAGTTTGCTTCGGCTAACACGCCATGATTGGCCCAAATCGTCAGAAAGGTAGCAGACGATGTCCGCCGAGTTTTTAAACTTTGCCCAGCCGGTTTCATAGTGAACTGCCAACGGCACGACTAAGCGGCCCGAGCGAAGCTGGATCACACGATCGTTATTCAGGACACGGTATCCAGGCGGGGCATGCTCGGTAAGGTCGATTGGGGCCGACCAACTTTCGCCTTCGTCGGCACTGGTCCGCATCAGAATGTCGTCTAAAAACGGATACGCGGCACCGCGCGGGCTGTCGTATTTTCGGATGTAGAACAGTGCGATGCGTCCATCGGACAAACGCACGAGCGAAACCGACATGAGGTTCGCATCGCCGTCGACGCGCGAGATCACCGGGATATCGTCTTCGCTCCACGTCATTCCGCCATCGGACGAATGCCTTGCGACAAGTTCTGCCGGTGCGTGGTCTCCAGTTCCGATGAATTTCGTATACACCAAAAGCAAACGCCCGTCGTTCAAGCGAATAAAGTCGCCTTCACTGTTTCTACCGTTGCCGGGGCGAGGGGCGATACGAAGTGGTTTTTTGATGCCAGCGGCGACTCCTTGCGGGACGCGCTGGCTGACAGATGCTTGATTGGATTTCAATTCAATCAGTCCGTTTGTCGCATCCGGTCGAGCGAAGTGCAGCGATCCGAGGTGTCGTCCGGCGGAATTGCGTGGACCTTTGGCGAACAATAGATGACCGGGACGGACGCCAATGATGCCAAGCGAACAATTGAACTCATGACGACCAAGCAGGTTGAACTTCGCATCGGTTTTCAGCAGGATTGCTGGTGAGCCGTAGCAACCAAACCACCAAGCGTCGTCATGAAACGTCGCGGTCTGAATTCCCAAGTGAGTCCACTTGCTATCGATCACGTGCTTCTTGATGAATTGAAAATCTTGGTCGTATTGGTAGACATAGTTCTCTTGCACCCCATCGGGCAAGCCACCGACGACGTAAAAGTGATCGCCTTGGGTGCCGATACCACCGGCACCATGAAAAACCTCTTGGGTTTCGTATTTAGCGGTTCGTTCGAGCGTCTGCGCGTCGTACTCATAAACCCAAGAATCGGCGTTGCCCTGAGGATCATTGAACTTGCCAAGATTCACCGCGACGAAGATCTTTCCGTCTTTGAAACACAGATCGCCGTGGTGATTTTCGACTGGGATCGATTTGACAATGTGACCATCGCGATCGGTCTTCACCAGTTCGGTTGTGAACGACCAATAAATCGATGCCTCCTCGTCGGTACAGACACCCTGAAGATGATGCCGGTAGTCGCCTTGGCAGCTTACCGCATGCAAGCCATCTGACTGCACGAGAGTTTTCTTCGCGGTTGCTTGAACTGGGAAACAAAAAACGGCGACTGCGATCGCAATCGAGCCGGCGACGGATCGTAGAGTGTTCATCGAGGTGAGCTTGACGGTGGGGGAGGGAAAGATTCTTTGCCACGAGGAGCAACCTTTGTCAGGGATTGTGGCACTAAGTCGGTGTAACCGATGATCCGCTGCAAACGTCAAGTACAGGAAGCGTTTACAAACCTGAGGAGTCACTCGCTTCGTTCCGCTGTCAACTTGGAAAGTTGATCGACATTGTCGCTCGATTCTCCGAATCGTGAGCGCGCCGGGCCTTCACCAACCAATGTTCCTGACATATTGAATGGTCGGAATTCCGGTTGCACCCGCACTAGGTTACAACGTCTGGATGTCAGCTGTGGCAGTACCCGATCAATTTCTAATGAAATCAATCGGCAAACCGGCCATACTACTGTTTGGCCGCCGCCCTCCGTACGTCGCCTGATCCCTCTTCGCCGATTCCACCTCCTGCCTTCGAATCATCCCATGACTTTCAACTTCATACGACGCGTCGCAGCGACGACGAATGATCGACCGAGTTCTCGCCTACAGAAAACGTCAGAACAGAAATGCCGTCGAGTTGTCTTTCCGGCGATCATCATCGCGGTGACATTGATGGTTCAAACGTCGGTCCTCCCGAGGACGTATGCCTCCGACCGTCCCAACGTTTTGATTGTCCTCACTGATGACCAGGGTTGGGGCGATGTCGGTGTCCACGGCAACTCAATTATCGAAACCCCGGCGATCGATCAACTTGCCAACCAAAGTGCCCGTATGGAGCATTTCTATGTTTCACCCGTCTGTGCTCCGACACGTGCAGCGCTTTTAACCGGACGTTACCCCGAGCGATCGGGCGTGATCGGTGTGACCGGCCGACGTGAAGTCATGCGTTCGGAGGAAACGACGATGGCTGAGCGATTCAAGGCGGCGGGATATGTCACTGGTTGTTTCGGCAAATGGCACAACGGTGCTCAAATACCATTGCACCCCAACGGGCAAGGTTTTGACGAGTTCTTTGGGTTCTGTGGAGGCCACTTCAATCTTTACGATGATCCGGTTTTGGAACGCAACGGGAAGCCGGTGTCGACGCAAGGTTACATCACCGATCTGCTTACCGATCAGGCGATCGAATTTGTGAAGGCTAATCACAAGCAACCTTTTTTCTGTTACGTTCCGTTCAACGCGCCGCACGGGCCATTCCAAGTCGACAGAAAACTGTTCGACAAATACAACGATGGATCGATCAGCGAGAAAACGGCCGCGGTCTATGCGATGGTGGAAAATATCGATACGAATCTCGCGCGGCTGTTGACCACGCTCGATGAACACGAGTTGGCTGAAAACACCATCGTCATTTTTCTTACCGATAACGGCCCAAATGGCAAACGTTTCAACGGTGGTATGCGCGGTGCCAAGGGAAGCGTTCACGAAGGTGGTTGCCGCGTCCCGTGTTTCATTCGTTGGCCTGCCAAGGTATCGCCAAAATCGATTGATCAAATCGCAGCCCACATCGATTTGCTTCCGACACTTGCCGACTGGTGCGAATTGCCAGCGGATAAGGCAACGCTGGACGGTCGGAGTTTGACGACATTGATCGAAAGCGGTAACGATCCGGCTTTGGCCGGCCGGCACCTGATTACCTTACGCACAGGACCGCGATTTAAAACGAGCAACCAATGGCCGGGACGGTTTGCGGTACGTAATCTCCGTTATCGATTGGTATCGGAAAAGCCGGGCATGGTGGAGCTCTATGACATGGGCAAAGATCCGGGACAAAAGCAGAATGTCGCGGACAAGCATCTCGACCTCGCAGATCGACTCAAGCAAGCGGCGCTCGATTACTATTCAGAAATTCAACCGTCGGTCGAACCAAACCGACCGGTACCGATCAGCGGTGCGCGTCCGACGATGATTCCTTCCGTCGATGCCAAGCTGACCGGAAACCCGGGGTTTGCCGATGAGATTGAGTGGGCGCATAGCTGGGTTGATCGATGGTTCGATCGAGACGATCTCGTTACCTTTTCGCTCGATGTTCGACAAGCGGGACGCTACAGCATTCAGGTTCACTATGCCACCGCGGCCAAGAATGCCGAAGTGATCGCAAAGATCGCCAATTCAGAACTACGCGGCAACTTAAAACGAGTCGCGAACAAGTCGGTCATACGGCCAGACCTGGATTCGAAGGCGACACCGAGGCGGATGTTGGATTTTTCCGTTCAGACGATCGGTGTTTGCGAGCTTGAATCCGGAATGACTGAACTGCAGTTAAGCCTCGCCGAGTCTGTCGACCGGATGGTAGAACTCGGTGGCGTCACGCTCACACGCTGCGAGATCCCCGAACCAAAACAGTTTCATTTGTTTTTGCTCGCCGGACAATCGAACATGGCCGGACGAGGTAAGGTCATCCCGACCGATCGCTACCCCGACGACCGAATTCTGATGCTCGACCAACAAAATCGCTGGGTTCCGGCGGTCGATCCTTTGCATTTCGACAAGTCGGTCGCCGGTGTCGGTTTGGGACGCGAGTTCGCACGTGTGTATGCGGCAGCACACCCCGATGTCACCGTCGGATTGATTCCCTGTGCCGCCGGCGGTTCACCGATCAAGAGCTGGGTGCCCGGCGGTTATCATGATCAAACAAAATCGCATCCCTACGACGACGCGATGATCCGCGTCCAAATCGCCCAGCAAGACGGTGTCGTCAAGGGCATCTTGTGGCACCAAGGCGAATCCGATTCGAAGTCCGGCGCGGCCGAGTTGTATCGCGATCGACTGCGTGAAGTGTTCGCGCGTTTTCGCAAGCAGGTCGGGACCGAAACACCGATCTTGATCGGCGGACTTGCCACGGCAAACAAAGAGAAATGGAACGACGCTCGTAAACAAGTTGACCAGGCGCACCGAGAACTCGCCAACGAACTAGAGCATGCGGCATTCGTCGAATCAAGCGGGCTAACATTGAAGTCAGACAACACGCACTTCGATCGAGAATCGCTGCTCGAGTTTGGGCGCCGATATGCCGAAGCGTTGCCGAAGTAGTTTTCCGCCTGGCAGTTGAAGCCCGGCGTTCTCACGCTGCTACTTCAGGAACTGCAGCGTGTAGCACTCCTCGGCTTTGACCTTCGACGGGTCGACGAGTTCCAGGTCCACCAGTTGGTCGTAAAGCGTTTGCCATCGCTGATCGGTCATCATACCAACTGATTCAGCGGCGGCATCGTTGGGCATCGCTAAATCACGCATGACTTCGGCACCAAACTGCAATGCTTCGGAGGTCATTCCCTGTTCATTGACCGAAAGAATCGCTTCGTTCCCTCGGACACCGTCAGTGAGGTACTGCTGCCAGCCGGTTCGCGTGGCATCGACAAACTGTTGCACCAGTTCCGGCTTTTCACGGATCAGCTTGCCAGTCGTCACGAGCACACTGCTGTAAGGATTGAATCCCAAGTCACTGACCATCAGTGTGTTGACTTCGACGCCTTGTTGTTCGGCGAGCAGTGGTTCGGCGCAGCTATAACCTTGAATGACGATTTCAGGGTCGGCGATCAGTGAAGCGATACTACCGTGATAAGGAACCTCTTGGACTCCATCGAGGATGTTCTTCGAGCGTAGAAACTCAACAAAAGCGCGTCCGGCTTGCCGCTGGAAGGTTTTTCCTTTGAGGTCGTCAAACGTCTCGACCCCGCTGTCTTTCCGCGCGAGAAGACAACGCGGATGATTTTGCATCGCCGCCAACACGGCAACGACGTCCAATCCCTGGGCGCGAAAGATCATAACGTCGTCTGCATTTGCGATCGCAAATTGGGCGCGGCCGAGTTCAAGTTCCGGGCCAACCGGGGTTGCCCGTCCACCAGGTTGGATCGTGACCTCCAGACCGGCGTCCTTGTACAAGCCGGTTGCCAACGCTTGATAAAGTCCACCGTGTTCTGATTCGGGGTACCAGTTCAGTTGTACCTGAACCGCATTGGATGATTTGTCATTCGATTGGCCGCATCCGCCCGCAAACGCAATCAGGAACAGGGCGATCATCTGAAAAGGAAAAATTCGATGCATGGCGTAGACTATCGATTCAAGGAGAAAGAATTTTGTTGACACAACCTAACCAGGGCGTCCATGATTGACGAGCCGATCGGTGATCACACCAAACCTCGACGACCTCGCCCAATCGAGTGGCACAAGCTCTCGAACGATGATCAAAGTGGAAGCCCAACAGGGACGAAACGCTACAGCGATGTCTGGCCGTGTCTGGAAGCATTCTACCAGTCCTGACGGAGAGCACCCGGATAGTCTTTTTTCCAATGCCGGTTTTGATGCGTTTGCCCCGCATTTTCGCGGGTCGTTTTTACGGGCAAGGAGGCTCGACTTGGATCAACAAGAT
Source organism: Roseiconus lacunae (assembly GCF_008312935.1). Lineage (NCBI taxonomy): Bacteria > Pseudomonadati > Planctomycetota > Planctomycetia > Pirellulales > Pirellulaceae > Roseiconus > Roseiconus lacunae. Next base: position 323,981 of record NZ_VSZO01000014.1, read on the forward strand.
ACGGACGAAGACAACGACGTTGAATTGCCCGACGACGCTGCCGGCGCTTGGGCCGCAGTACTGATCGACGTCCATGAAAAGACGAAAGATGATGGAAAGCCCGATCAATCCAAGGGCACGCAGACCAACGCAACTTAATTGGCGTTGAGTCCAAACTCTCTACTCTTCAAGACATTCTTCCAATGCACTTCTCTCGATATCACGAAGTCATTCGACGCGTACAAATCACAAACCTCAAGAAGCGATATCTGAAAGTTATCCTCATGACCATCCGGCTCACTCGCCAGAAGAGCTTTCAGCGCCTTATTTCCGCCGTGGCCGGTCCTGGCGTATTGGCTCCATCGCTGCCAAATCCCAACGCCACCGTATGCGCTGCCGACGTAAATTTCGCCGGTTGTGTTGTCGACGATCAAATAGACACCTGATACGTTCGCTAGCGCTGCTCGCCACGACGGATTTTGCTCCCCGATGATTGTGCGGAGGTTCGGAAATGAAAGTAGGACGTCGTTAAACCCGGGGAAATCACCGATGGTCATCCGAGACGAACGAAGCGATTCTACAATCAGCTGCTCGGCATACTTCCGTCCCCGAAGATATGAGGCACGAAACTTCTTGTCGAAATAGATGACGGCGCGTCCGTCCAGGTGCTCGAGGCCTTTGATCAGTTCTGTTTGGTAGGTGAATCCACTTGGCATATCTGGACGTCCCTCTTTGAATCCGAGCACGCGGTAGAGGCCACCGAAAAGCCAACGGCTAGGACGCAAGTAGATCAAGCTGATGATCTGATCGCATTGAAAATTGAGCTGGTTTTGACGTTCTTGCCAGTCCTGAAACGTTCCGGCGAAGAAGGCGTCCAGTGGCGAGTTCGGTGCCTTCCCGGTTGCACAGTGGATCTTGTACTTCAGTAATTCAACATCGGAGAGTTCGATAAGTTCGGTGAGCTTCAGCATGTTGGAATTCGAGAGCATTTTGATAGCGGTACTGATTTATTTGGACATAGATTAGCCGGTCGCGATTTGACGTGCGGAGAAGGATTCGCCGCAGACCAATGGGAAGTGACGGAGTGGGGCAGAGGTTTGTTGCGACCGGACAAGATCGACATGCCACCGCGGCCATACGAAGACATTGACAGCGATACACAAGACTAACTCGACGAGATCTGTTTAACGCTGCGACTGACCGATTGCGACCTGTCTCGCGCGGCCGACATCCGTGCTCGCGGCCTGCGTCAATTGCTCGATCGCTTTCCCGTGCTGCAGCCGCCAGTCATTCACGGTCTGCTTCGCGTCGGCGAAACGATGAACGTCATCGCGCCGCCGAAGGTGGGCAAAAGCTGGCTGGCCAGCGATATGGCTCTCGCCGTGGCAACCGGCAGGCCGTGGCTCGATCGCTTCCCAACCGAAACGGGCGACGTCCTGATCATCGATAACGAACTTCAGTCATCATCCAACGCTCCCGCGACCAATCCGTCGTCATGGTCCCGCTTTGGGAATGGCGATGGCTGAAGGAAATCGAAGACAAGGTTCGCCGTGGCGAACCGATCATCAGGGAGGAACCGATAGATGCTACTTGCCGAGATGTTTTTTCAAATGAGCCTCAATCTGAAACAGACGCATGACCGGGCATTTCAACTCGGCAGTCTGTTTGGACGCGTAGGATCGCATCTCTTGCAAACAAGCCTCAAATCGCTCGTTGATAATCAAGTCCAATTGGATACCGAACTCGGACAGTAAATTTGCTTCGATCTGTGCAACATGATCCATTTGGTTGTATAGCGAGCCCGGCTTTGACGCTTTAACAACCGGACTCCAAAGCATGAAATGCTTTTCGTACTCCGGAAAAAAACGATTCGCGTATGCGATATCACGTGAAAACTTCTGCGTCAGCTTGGCGATGTTGTTCGGACGCTTGTTTTTGACGTATTGCAAGCCGGTCGTGAGGTGCACGGCGACCTCGCAGACAAAGAGACGCCGTGTTTCCAAATCAATGCCTACTACATCGATTTCGCCCTGGGTATCGACGGTATAGAGGTTTAGTTGTGTGAATTCGCAGTCGCGAATGTACCGAAGGTACGACGCAACGAGTTGTTCTCCAACGTTGATCATTGACCGCTTCGTGCTTTGATGGATTTTAAACACAGCATTGTAACAAAGGAATTGTCATGGATCTTGATCGCCTGATCGCCGATGCGAAAGAACTCTGCCGCGACGTGGCCCGCCTGGAACTCACCGATTCACCGCTCTACATCGTCACGCAAACGATGCTGCCGCCGATGCTGGTCGCCACCACGGTCTGCTACGGCTATACGTAGCCAAGCCTGGACATGCATCTGCACCACTGCCTGCGCGACTGGGAGGGACGTGGGCCAGTCATCGTGCTGGGCAAGCTGAACATCGAGCGTGATTTCCCCGAGCGAATGTACAACTAGATGCTCGGGACAACGCTCCACGAACTGGCCCACTGCCTGGAACGTCCGTCGCTGTTCAAGCCGTGTCCGTACAACCAGCAGTAGATCCGCGCCGAAGCGATCCGGATCGCCGAGGCCGTCTCGCAGGACGAAGAAGGCGACGGCAGCACGCCCCCGTGGACCACGCACGAATCTCGGTTCATGCGGATCGCATATCACCTTCAATACCGCGCCCAGCGTCTTGGCTGGGACATCGAGCCGAACGAAGTCTAAAGCCCCGAGCGGTTCGGGATGTCCAAGGCGGCGCAGTACGCACTGGCCCTCGAAAAAGAAGCCGAAGCGTTGCTCGCCGCATCGTTCCGGCAGATCTGTGGTCTGCCCGCTCCGCCCGCGTTCAAAGCCCTTTACGAGCGGGATCAAACCCGCTGGTACCGATCCCGTCCCGAAAGGAGTCGCTATGAATCTGACATCGTTACTTGATTCGATGACCAAAGAGCTGCTCGAACAATACGAGGCAACGCGGAAGCGTTACCACGAAGCTCAAGCCGAATGCGAGCGTTTCGAAAAGGAGATCCGGCAGCAACGCCGCTAGGCAGTCATCGATCGTGAGAAAGCCGAGATGGCGGGCGTGAAAGCGGAAGCCAATGGCTACAAGCGCCAAGCCGATGACTACGAAGCCAACGTCGCTCGCTTCGAGGAAAGGCTCGAACCGCTATCGGAACACGCCTCCGATCTCCACGCGACGCTCGCCGACATCGAATCGCAGTTCTTGGTGCCGTAGCGCTTCGGCCCATATTTGATCTTTGACAATCCCGTTGTTGACACACTTCCAGCCGTCTGGCGTGGCGAACCCGACGGCTCGTTTTCAAATGTCTCCGCCAACGCCTTTGAACTTGTCTACGAACGCTGAGATTCTCTGAAATACGCTTTGCTTCTTCGTAAGGTACTGAGGATTGAGCGGACTCATTTTCGGCAAGATTGCATTCAGTTCGGTGCCATTTTCACTGGCATACTCACGCCTGAGGGAAGTGCTGATATACCGCTTGGCTTCTTCCGCGTTCAGGTTTTCGTCGGTTATCAGTTCGCCGGCTTCCCGCTGCTGCTCTGCCCGTGCAAAACCAAAAAAGGCTTCGATCACACTGGCCTTGTCGGGAAGCCCGTCTAATTCGGCCTGGTTAATGAAGTCGACGACCAAGCTCTCTTTGGCGCGATTGCCAACGCTAGCGCGAATCAATCGGCGTACTTCCTCAACCAACTGCGCTTTGTCTTTTGTTTTTTTGTTGTGCTCGAAAATGAGCTCCAGAATGTAGTCCAGGTTGATCTCTTGTGACTTCAGTAGATCCACCTCGAAAACCACATCGGTCCAGTCGATGGTGGATTCCTCTGTTTCGTTGCTGGCTTTCTCGCGCCGCAACCAATCGCGGATGTCGTTGTAAGTCGAGCGATAGTCTTGGATCTTTCGATCCGGCGGCACGTGGATGTTTTGCAACTCATCCAGATCTTCGTCGCTGAGGTAATGCTCCTCTTTGAAAGCTTCGACTTGCTCCGGGTCATCCAGGTCGATGGATTGGAGAGCTTTCAGGCTCGCAAACTCATCAAAGTTCTGAAGGATATTCTCAACCCGCAAATACTCGCCAAACAGCTTCGCGAAATCTTTCTTGTCTCTTTCCCGAACGATCTCATCTGGGTTTGGGAAACGTTCTTCCAATTCCGCGACAACTTCCTTGAACCCGCGTCTGGCCTGTCCCGTGACGATGTCGGTGAAGCCCTCCATGTACTCCTTGTAGCTCTTTTCAAGCACCACGTTCTTCGTGTTGCTATCCCCGAACAGAGTGATCGCATCGACCGTTGGCTGTTCTAGATCACGGAACGTAACGATATTGCCAAACGTCTTGGTCGCATCGTAGATCCGGTTCGTCCGCGAGAATGCCTGGATCAGTCCGTGATAGCGGAGGTTCTTGTCCACGAACAAGGTGTTCAGTCGTGGTGCATCGAAGCCTGTAAGAAACATCCCGACCACAACCAGCAGATCAACCTTCTGATCCGGCGGGAGTTCGACTCCGCTGTTGCTTGTCCCCCGCACACGCATCGCCAGGTCGCGGTAGTAATTCTGGAACCCGTTGCTATCGACGCTGAAACTGGTCTTGAAGTAGCCGTTGTAGTCGGCAATCGCCGCGTTCAAAAACTCCTTCGCACTGCTGTTCATTGCCGAGACATCGAAACTCTCGTCCTGAATGTCTCCTACGGCATCCTGTTCTTCGTTTGCCGCAAAGGAAAAGATGGTGGCAATCCGCAGCGGCCTTCCGCTGTCCGTCTGCAACTTGTTTAGAGTCTCGTAATAGAGCTTGGCAGCGTCCACACTGCTGACGGCGAACATGGCGTTGAAGCCGGTCCCGCTCGCACGCAAACGGTGCGTTTTCTGGCGGAAGTGAGTCAGAACGTATTGGGAGATCTCGCGAATTCGGTCGGGATGCAAAAGTGCCTGACGGTTCTCCGCAGCGGTTAGCTTCTGCTCGTCTTTCTCCGTTTCGATCGCCTTGAACTGTGGGCGGACGTCGTTGTAGTCCACCTTGAACTTCAGCACCTTTTCGTCGCGAATGGCGTCGGTGATCACGTAAGAATGCAACTCGCGGCCAAACACGCTGGCGGTCGTTTCCGCTCCCAACGCGTTCTGCGGGAAGATCGGAGTCCCGGTAAAGCCGAATTGGTAGTAACGCTTGAACTTCCGCTGAAGATTCTTCTGCGCTTCACCAAACTGGCTGCGGTGGCATTCGTCAAAGATAAAAACGACCTGCTTCTGGTAGATCGGCAGGTCGGATTCGCCCTTCATCAGGTTGTTGAGCTTCTGAATCGTGGTGACGACGATCTTGTTGTCGTCCATCTCCAGGTTGCGTTTGAGCCCGGCAGTGCTGTCGGAACCATTGACGCTATCAGGCGAGAAACGCTGGTACTCCTTCATGGTCTGGTAGTCCAGGTCTTTCCGGTCCACCACAAAGAACACTTTGTCGATGAAGTCCAGTTCGGTCGCCAGTCGCGCAGCCTTGAAACTGGTCAACGTCTTGCCGGAACCAGTCGTGTGCCAGACATAGCCACCGCTCTCCGGCTTGCTCCAAGCCTTCGCTGAAAACGAACTGTTGATCTTCCAGAGTATCCGTTCAGTGGCAGCGATCTGGTAAGGCCGCATAACCAACAGCGTGTCACTGACATCAAAGACCGAGTACTTCAGCAGCACTTCCAACAACGTCTTCTTCTGAAAGAAGGTCGCGGTGAAGTCCTTCAAATCCTTGAGCAGGCTATTGTCCGCCTTTGCCCAGTTCATTGTGAAGTCGAAGCTGTTCTTGTCACGTTTGGTGGTGTTGGCGAAGTAGCGGGTGTCGGTGCCGTTGGAGATCACGAACAACTGCAAATACTTGTACAACGAGTTCGCGCTGTTGAAACTCTCCTTGCTGTAGCGGTGTACCTGATTGAAAGCTTCGCGAATGGCCACTCCACGCTTCTTTAGTTCCACCTGCACCAGTGGCAAGCCATTGACCAAAATCGTGACGTCGTATCGGTTGGCGTGGGAGCCCGTCTGCTCGAACTGCTGAATGACCTCTAGCTTGTTGCGAGCCGGATTCTTTTTGTCGAGCAGGTAGATGTTTTGGATGCGGCCATCGTCGAACACAAAATCATGGATGTAGTCATCGTGAATCTTACGAGTCTTATCGACGATGCTTTCGCTCGGCTTATCCAGAAACGTCTCGACAAACCGAAGCCATTCTCCGTCGGAGAACTCCACGGCGTTCAGCGTTTGCAGATGCCCGCGCACATTGGCCAGCAAAGCTTGCTGCGACTTCAGGTCCTTGCGAAATGCATAACCCTGATTTTCCAAGTCCTGAATCAGTTCGCGTTCGAGATCCCCTTCGCTTTGGTAGCTTTCGGCGACCATCCACTCCCGGTTGTATTTCTCCAAGATGATGAAGTTGTTCGATTGGACGATGGTTTTGTATTCGGTCATGCTGTCGTCGGTTCCTGTTTAAATCGGTACTCGCTGACAACGTGATCAATCAGCAGTTTCAAAATCTGTTTTTCCTCGGGCGCAAGCGTTGCAACCTCATCCGCAGAATGCTTGGAGTGGCTTCTGAAATTCAGAATGCGTTTCGCGTACGGATTGGGACTACCGTTGTCCGTTGGCGGCAGTAGCTGCTCCCATCGGTTATACCCAAGGAATGTCGCCGCTTTCTCGAGGATTTGTCTTAAATGATTGAAGTGGTGCTTTTCGACCTGTCCTGAGTCAACGACGGCCTTGAGCTGTGCCAAAAGATACAGATGGTACGAAAATGGCGAATCATTTGGCTGCTCAACGAGTTCGAATTTACCGTCATCCAGTTTTTCCAATCGTGATTTGCTGAACCATTTCGATCGCCAGGTTGGAGCGTGAGTTTTGTCGTCGCTGCCAAGCTCGTTCACCAGCACATTGAAGAAAAGTGGGTTGTGGGTGGAGACGATAAATCTCAGCTCCGATTTGTTCGTCTTGATCAAGGTCGCAAGGTCGACCGCCAGTTCAATCAGATGATTGTCATCCAACGAGCTAACAGGGTCGTCGATGAAAACGTACTCCAACTGGTCAAAGTCATTGGATTCTCGGTCTTCCGGTTCGGGAACGTTCAGGATCGTGATCACCTGATCCAGCAGCGTGTAAAAATGGCTCCAGATAAAATTGCTTTCTTCGGCCTTGGACAGTTTCAGGTTTCCGGAATCCGCGTCGTTTTCAACCTTGTTACCAGCCTCTATACTAAAGGTCACCTCGGTGACTGACTGGACCGTCGTCTTCTTTCCGTTGACGTACTTCTCGATTGGTACGAAATGGAAAAGCGGCGTGAGTTTGTCCGCCGTGTAACGCTGAAAATTGGTGATGACGTTTTGATCCTGACCCTGCTCAACGAGAATCCAGTCGGTAAAAGAGTTCGGCTGAATCTTGAGTTTCGGTTCCGCATCAAGCTCTAAATCGTTGTCCCAGTAGAACAGGTCCTCGGTGAACGCGTTGTAGTAGAGGATCTTATCACGTGAGAGCTTGATTCCTGCGCTACTTGCGTTTCCATCGCCAGGGCTCCCGGGCGCGTCATCCATGGCGACGTTCGCGGACTCGTTGTCAGTGTTCACAGGCGCAATAAGCTGCTTGAACTCACGCGACAGACGCGTTTTCCCCGTTCCATTGAAAGCGTAGATCAATTGCACCTTCTTTGGGCGATCTCCTCGGGAAGGATCGTCTTTAGAGGCAATCACTAACTGCTGGGCAATCTCTGTCAAGGTATTGCTCATGTTACGCTTCCACCTCTTCCGGCTTCGGGAAGCGCAGCAGCAGATCGCGGTAGTATTCGTACTGCTTCTGCCGCAATTCGATTTCCCGAGGCAAGCCTTCACTGATCGAGTTGGTTAGGGTGTCGAACTTGTCAAGGATGGAAACGATGTGTGCTTGTTCAGAAAGCGACTTTCGAGAGTCGTTTGGGAATGGAATTGGTATCAACGTTCTCTTGATATTGTCGTTGTACAGCCGTTTGATGACACCGCCATCAGACACGTGCCACTTGGCTATCTGGTAGCAGTAAAATAAATACTTGTTCAGAACTTTTGATTCGTCGTTCTCAAGCCAAACAATGTTGCTGTCTTGGAAGAATGCTTCCTGACCATCAAAAATCACAGCCCTTCCGATAGTTCCACTGGCCGAGATTAACACTTCGCCGGTTCTGGGATAGCTATACCTGTTCCTGTAGTCCTCGAACAACTCTCTGGAAATAAACGAGTCTGCTTCTTTCCCGAACGTGCCAATTTTAAAGAATGGGATCTCTCCAACGTCGGATGTTTGCTGCTTTAGAACTCGTTTGCACATTCGCACTTCGCCGACCCATCCCAGCGGTTTCCATTCGACTTCGCCATCTTCAAAACTCAACAACTGATCGCGGTAGTAGTTGTATTGCTTTTTGCGGGCGGTCAGCTCGGCGGTCAGCTCGGCGGTCAGCTCGGTAAAGGTGTCCAGAATGCGGACGATTTCCCCCTGAATCTCAAGCGATCGTTTCGGGTCCGATGGGCAAAGGATCGGGACAAGTAGTTTTTTGAATCTTGCCTTGGATACGTTAAAACGGGTTACACCGCTTCCTGTTTTTGAGATCTCCTGTCGCATGGCTGAGCTCCGGAATAAATGCTTAGTAAATTCTGGAAGCAAACTGATGCCCGCATTGAATCTGACACCGAAACAAAAACTATTGAGATAAACCGGATTTTCGGTTCGTATCGTGACCGCTGACGACATTCCTACTTCAGCAGCAGATTCCGATGAACCCGTGAACAAAACATCTCCGTACATTATTTCGTTTTGGCTTTCGCCGTCGGCAACTGTGACCGGACTGAGTTCGTCTGTATCAACTTCCAAGTTGTTGAAGATATTCATGTATGGCACAAACCTGGCATTCCCATTTTGAAAATCCGCTTTTTTCTTTCCTTGTAGCCCGCTGTATAGTTCTGCGATTTCGCCAAGCGGTTCCCACTTGACTTCAACGTCACTGAGCAACTGGTCCATAAAACTAATGCCACTCACGACCCAACCTCCTGGCCCTCAATCTCCGCCACGATCGAATCAATCTCTGCTCGCAATTGATCGATTCGGGCGACCGTGGTTTTCAGCTCACTGTTGAGTTCGGTTATGTCCACCTTCTCTCGGGTGTCTTCCGGTTCTATATAGCTGCTGACGGACAGGTTGTAATCGTTCTCGGCAATCTTTTCGTAGGCGACCGATTGAGCCAAGTGGTCGACATTCTCCTTGCTGTCGAAGACTTGCATGATCTGCTGAATGTGCCCGGGGCTAGCAGGGTCATCATCGTCTACCAGGACGTTGTTGTTGGTTTCCTTCTTGAACAGACCGCTGGCGTCGATGAACTGAATGTTCGTGTCGCTCTTGTGCTTGGACAGCACCAAAATGTTTACGGCGATGGTGGTCCCATAGAATAGATTCGGAGCAAGTGAGATCACCGTTTCCACGTAGTTGTTGTCGACCAGATACTTTCTGATTTTCTGCTCGGCTCCACCGCGATAGAAGATACCAGGGAAGCAAACAATCGCAGCCCGGCCTCTGCTGGACAAATAGCTCAGGGCGTGCAGTACGAAGGCAAAATCTGCCTTGGACTTGGGGGCCAGCACTCCCGCCGGAGCAAAACGATCGTCGTTGATCAGAGTCGGGTCATCGCTGCCGATCCACTTCACCGAATAGGGAGGATTGGAGACGATCGCGTCGAACGGTTTTTCGTCACCAAAATCAGGTTCGGTCAGGGTATTGCCTAACTTTATGTTGAACTTGTCATAGTTGACGTTGTGCAGGAACATGTTCATCCGAGCTAGGTTGTAGGTCGTGTGATTGATCTCCTGCCCGAAGAATCCCTCTTCGATGATGTGGGCGTCAAAGTGCTTCTTCGATTGCAGCAACAGAGAACCGCTGCCGCACGCCGGATCATAAATCTTGTTGACCTCGTCCTGCTTGTGCATGGCCAGCATCGCAATCAGCTTGGACACGTGCTGCGGAGTGAAGAACTCGCCACCAGACTTGCCAGCGTTCGCCGCATAGTTCGAGATTAGAAACTCGTAGGCGTCGCCGAACAGATCAATCTGGCTGCCTTCAAAGTCGCTGAAATCTAGCTCGGCGACTCGCTTAAGGACTTTCGCCAGGCGTTCATTCTTGGCTTTCACCGTGTTGCCTAAACGGTTGCTGGTGGTGTCGAAGTCGGCAAACAAGCCCTTGATGTCGTCTTCGGAGGGATATCCGTTTGCGGAGCTTTCCACCGAAGCAAAGACGGCCGCCAGATCGGTATTCAGGCTTTCGTTGGTGTTGGCATCTTTGGCGACGTTGGCAAACAACTGGCTAGGATAGATGAAGTAGCCCTTGGTCTTGATCGCATCGTCTTTGATCTCGGGCGTGATGACGGAATCATCGAGAGCGGCGTAGTCGATGCTCTCATCGTCGGCTTCGATGTACAGCGAGAAGTTCTCGCTGATGAAGCGGTAAAACAGGGTGCCCAGGACGTACTGCTTGAAGTCCCATCCATCCACGCTGCCGCGCACGTCGTTGGCGATATCCCAGATTTTGCGTTGTAGGGCGGCACGTTGTTGCGATCCGGTCATTCGGTGGTTGTTCCTTGTCGGCTATTTGGCCCGTCGTTCATGACTTGGCTTACGATTTTGGCTTTACGGGCTTGGCTGTCTTCTTCAAAAAACGGTTTAGGTCGCTTCGCTTGAACAGTCGGTACCCGTTTGCTGGATTACGGTGCATCGGAATATCCCCGCGCTCCGCCCACTTGCGTAGCGTGTTCTGCGCTACCCCAAGGATCTCAGCGGCTTCGGCTGTCTTCACGTATTCGCTGAGTTTGGTCATCGGTCGATTGCCTTTCCCTCGCGTAGTTTGCAGTTCGCCCAAGTCTATCAAAGTCTGCACGCCCGCGATATCCTGAGGGGCTTCGTATCGCACCAGAGGGAACGCAGTGACGACACCGACCGCTAAGACGATCCAGATCTATTTGCCGACAGGCGAACCGCGTGGAATCCGCATCGCCGAGATCACGACGCGGATCGTGCAGGCAGTCTTGATCCCACGAAGCGATTTGGCCCAAGGCAAGCTGCGGAAGGAACTGAATCTGCCGGGGATCTATTTTTTATTTGGCGAGGACGAGGAAGGTGCAAAGCCGATCGTTTACATCGGCCAGACGGAAGACGCTAGAAAACGATTCGACAGCCACAACAAGACAAAGACTTTCTGGAAGACCGCGGTCTTCTGTGTATCGAAGACGCAGAACTTCACGCAGGCCCATATCCGATACCTGGAATGGTACTGCATGCAGAGAGCGAAAGAGGTCAATCGCTATTCTCTCGACAATGGCCAGGTGCCAGACAACTCGACTTACGTTCCCGAGCCGATGGAAGCGGAGTTGCTGGACGTGTTTGAAACGGTCAGCACGTTGGTCTCAACGCTCGGGTATCCGGTTTTTGAGCCGGTAGCAAAGCAAAGCTCCGCATCGATCACGTTCTACTGCCGTGGTGGCGGGAGCGACGGCAAAGGCGAATTAGTTGAAGACGGTTTTGTTGTTCACGAAGGAAGCAAAGCCCGCATGGAGGTCGCGCCATCGGGTGCGTCGTCCGTCAATCCTCAACGTGAGAAGCTGTTGACCGCTGGCGTGCTCGATGAAAACAACGGCGAATACGTTTTCACCCAAGACTATCTATTCACCTCACCAAGTACGGCAGCAGCTGTTGTGCTTGGCCGAACCGCAAATGGTTGGGTTGAATGGAAAGACAAAGACGGTTCGACATTGAGCGAGATCCATCGCGATACGAACGAAGCCGAAGACGTAGCCGATAACGCGTAGCCACGCGGCCGCTCGCCCAACAATCGTTCTATCTACCAAGCCCGTCAACCGCCCCGCGACGGCGCGAACGTGCGCCCACGACGCAGTGATTCTCCGATCCGGCTTGGCATCGTTTCGGTCGTCCTTTTCGGTCCGAAAAACTTCTTCCACCAAGAAAACGACGGCGAAGAAAGCCGACAAGAAGTTCAGCCAGATCGACGCGGCCTTAACGGTTTAGAAAAAGACCCGCAAACCCATGTCTTGCAAAGAGATGGTCGAAGCGATGGCGAAGCAAAAACTTTGGACTTCCCCAGGCGGCAAGACGCCCGACGCGACGCTCTACGCCGCGATCCTCCGCGACCTGCGCTGGCGGCAAGGGCGCCCGCTTCAAGAAGACCGCCCCAGGCCAGTTCACCAGCGGGTAGGCGAGTACGCCAACGACGCCCCACGTCGCCGCGAGGTTAACTGTAGCGACACGTGATTGTTTGTAAGGTACGGACACATTGGAAATCACCACTGGTATCTGCGGGCCGCGCAGGCGAGTTGCAAGCATCACGACAATTCATTGCTGCAAGTGACACTGCTGCAGATAACATCGCTGCAACCGACATTGCGGCAGCGATCTCGATCTCGGTAAAACCGGCCGACGATCAACGTGACGGACTCGCCGTGGCGATCCTGTCTGAAACACAATGGAAACGGGCGAATGCTAGCAAAGTTGCATTCGCAAAGCAGGGCTCGCGATCACGACTTTCTCTCGAGATTGGGTCAAGTTCGGCTCAAGTTCCGGACTATTCGGCCCAACCTCTCTTTACCTGAAACGGCGACCCGCGTTATTTTGGCGCATGAAACACGTTTCGTAATGCGCCGGAGTGGACGTATGACTGGAAACGGATTCTGCAGTTCACCGATTTTTCAGGGAAGAAAGTCATGGGCGAAACCATTTGCCGCTTGGTGCTCGCCGCCATTGGATTGACATTCGTCGCATCACCACCGCCATGCCCCGGGCAAACGCCGGGGATGCAAATTCCTGACTCTCTGCGCGCCGAAGTTGGCTCGGCAGCGAATCAAATTGGGCAAGCGGCAAAGAACGGCATCGACTCTGCGGTCGGAAAAATCGTCCCTCCAGACTTCACGGCCGGATCGCTCGAACGTGCCGGAACGCTTAGTAACGGTCCCAATACCGAACCGTTTCAGTCAGGGCAGAACGGGTTACCCACGTCGCCGTCGGCACCCCGGCCTTCCACCGAGCCGTTTCCTCGATCGGCGGAAATGTCCATGCCACCGGGCACGAACTCGGCTGCCAGCAATTCGTCAAACGGTGCGTCTGTTCGCAACGTCCCGCCTTCCGCGACTTCAAACGCGATCCCCACAGGTCTCGGGGCGCCCAGTTCGACGAACACCGGCCTAAACGCTCCTAACGCAGCGGCGCCGCGACAACCAGACCCGATTTCGATGCCATCCGACCTTCCGTCCGGCGGGTCAAGTTTTGGACGGCTGCCGTCGAACGTCAACTTACCGCCTCGGAACACCAACGGCCAAGCGGCATCCTCCACGGGGCTGAACGTACCCGGAAGGGCAGATCTGAACCTCTACAATACGACCGCCAATCAAGACCGACAAACCATGTCCGGTCGAAACGGAACCGCGACCTCGGCACTTGGCCAAACTGGCTTTCCGCCACAACCCAATCCACTCGCCGGATTTGGGGGTGCGTCAAGTCAAGCCAATCCTGCGTCGGGCAACCCACCCCGATCAAGTTCCGCACAAACCAACGCTGCGCTCAATCAGTTCCACGCCCCGCAGTCGAACGCGACGGGGTTGGGACTACCGACCTCCGAAGTTTTTCCGCTTCCCAACAGCTATGAGACGAACTGGACGCCAGCGGAAATCGCCGAACTGGGATCCTACTTCAACATTGCCGCTAGTGATCCGATGCTGAAAGACCCACAGACGGTCAATCAGCTATTCGAGCGATTCCACCAATGGCGGCTTGAGCAGCGGGCCGCGAAAGACCGTGAGAACCAACGATGGCGATTGGAACAAGCCACCCAAGGACGATTGGCGTCTCAGGTCAACAATCAAAATCTGCAAAACGGCGGAAGCCAGTCGGGAAATCCTAACGGCATGACTTGGAACGACTATGGCTATCCAATGCAAGGCGGCAACGGTTCCGCGAACTCCGCAAATACGCCGGATGATCAAGTGGCTGGTGGCTATCCTCAGTCAACATGGCCACCCCAGCAAACACAGAACCCAAACGCACCGGGGCAAGACAGTCGTGGCGTCGGTCGGCGTCCAGGAACGATTCCGGCAAAGCCGCTCTTTGACGGATACGGTAATCGTGTCGATACGGAAGGCAACATCATCGATGAGTACGGCAACCCCGTTGACGCCGCCAAGGCGTACGAATTGACCACGGGGAAGGCGATGAGACAACAACTTGATGAATGGAAGAAATCTCAGGAAGAGCTACTCAAGCGTTACAGCCAATCCTCGCCCGACGCCCGTCTTGCCGACGCAACGGGCGCAACCTCACCGGCGGGCGGAAATCCAAACCAACCCGGCACAGGATCGATGCCAAGTGATCGCGGAGCAAACAACGGATCCGAGCCGACTTCGCCAAGTCACCCGCGCCCTGCCGATTATGCCGGGATCGGCCCCGGCCCAGAAACGGCTCAAAAGTTCAATCCGTATGTCAACGTCTTCTTACTTTGCTCGCTGGTATCCAACGCTTTCCTACTGACCTGGCTTCACCGGCTATGGCAGAACCATCGTGACTTGATCGCATCAAGCCGAATGTCGTCGAGCAGCATCGCGACTAACGAATCGTCGTGATGATGATCACCGCGTCTTTAATCGGCGGATCTCTTGGCTAAGAATTGCCTGACCGATCGACACCGTCGGCCGTTCGATCACTGGACGGCGACCTTGGGCCGGTCGGCCAATTGCCCACTGCGATAGCGTTCCCACCGAGTTCGCAACCAGCTTGTGATCGGACCCTCGACTCGCGTCGTGATCAGCGTCGCCAAGCTGACGGCGAAGACGATCGACAAACCGAAGCAAACCACAGGCGGGTACCCAATGTGATCCAATCGATGGATCAAGGCACAACCGAGGTTGTTGTGGCAAAGGTACAGCGCGTACGAGATCGTGCTGATAAACAGCAAGGGTTTTAGCCGCAGCACAGGCATCTTTGCGTAAGCACATGCGGTGACCAAGCCCAAAATCAATACAGTCGCCACGGGGTTGTGCTTCCCGTGATCGATGCTGTGAAAAACGAACGCGGTGACAAAGATTCCCAAGGCATTTTTCCAGAGTGATCCGGTCTTTGTCTTGATCATGTAAAGCAGAAATCCCATCGCGAAGAGCGGCGCATGATCGAGCAACAGCAGGTGTCGTAGTGAATTGGCAATCGCATACCAAGCTGTCCCACTCGCTTGCTCAGCGACCGAATCGAGCGCGGGACAGACAAAGTACGACAGCATCAGTAAACTTCCCCAGCCGATGAAGTAACGCTTTAGTCCACCTATTCGATACAGCATGACAAGCGTGAAGTAGAAAAGCATTTCAACTTGCAGTGTCCACATCACCGGATCCACAAAGTCTTGTCCGAATAGCATCGGCAACAGTGTCAAGTTGGCGGCCAATTGAGTTGCCGAAACGGGATGTTCGTTCAGCGGCGCAAGACTGGTGATCCAAACGTTTGCCACGATGACGATCAAGAACATCGGAACGATACGGATCAAGCGAGCGGCGACGAAATCGACCGGGCGACCACGGCGCAGCAGTGACATGCTGTTGACGAAGCCGGACAAGATAAAAAACATCTGTGTCCCATAGGCTCCGTACGGCCACTCGAATCCCAAAGAGGTTGTATAGCCATACTTGACGCTATAAACATGCGTCAAATGAAACAGCATCAGACTGATCGCGGCGAGGGCTCGGAGTGCGTCGAGTTCGACGATTCGGCGATGCGGACGCAGCACGTGGGCGGTCGTAGGGGCCGCTTCATTCATGGCGGGTAGACAATCAGCCAGGGCGAGTGGGGAACAGGCGAATCGTTGAAACTTGGGGCGTATTCAAAGTGATTCGTCGACGTTCCGTCCCAATTTGTTGGCTAGACATAGATTCTGATGCCGCACAATCCGATCACTCGGATTGCAACGGTCGAGCGGATTGCCAGAAATGACAATCACATGGTAGATGTTCGAGAGATCGGCGTAACGCCGGCGATAGTGAATCAGAATGGAAACACTTCCACTGCGAGTGTCAGAGACTGTTGCTATCACGGTTCGATCGCCGGGATCCGTCTGTCTTCCTGTCTCTGAGAAGCTATCGGCGATCAAGTAGCGTTGCTAATGTTGTTGCCAGCGAACGTAGGGACGATTCGTCTTCGAGTGTGATCGTGAGTTGCGGTCGGCCTTTGGAATCATGGTCAATCGATTCGCTCAGTCGACTCGTCAAATCATCGATTGTCTTAGAGTCGACTGGCTTCTGATGTGGATTTCCCAACAGTTTTCCTGCAAGATTAAGAGCCGCACCGACCAGATCACCGGTGGCCTTGGAAACCACTTCACGACGTTCCGCGATCGCTTTGGTTTCTGCTTCAGTCTTGGCCAATCGGCTTTCGTCGACAGGGGCCATGAACTGCGGCAGTTTCATCTTCTCCAGACGTTTACGCAGATCATCGGTTCCACTCGTCACCGAGACTTCGGCGATCTCGCTTTCGATATTTAATGACGCGTCGGCGAGTTCTTGCTTGGACGCCAAGGTGTTCAGCAAGCTTTCTTCGATCGTATCGGAGGTCACAAGATTGTAGATGTGAACCTGATTTTTTTGACCCATTCGGTGGGCACGAGCGATCCGCTGTTCCAGGACCGCCGGATTCCAGGGCAGGTCGCAATTGATCACGGTGTTCGCCGATTGCAGGTTCAGCCCCGTGCTTCCCGCATTGGTCATCAAGATCACACGACAGTCGGGATCATTTTGAAATGCATTGACGATTGCCGGCCGTTTTTTCTGTGGAACGCTCCCGTCAAGTCGGACATAGTCGCAGCCAATTCGATCCAACCGTTGCTCCACTCGATCGAGCATACGTTTCCATTCGGAAAACAGAACAATTTTACGACTCTCGTCGGAGATCAATGAAGTGAGAAGCTCGCTGAGTTTTTCGAGCTTGCTGCTGTACTCCGGTTCTTGCTGATTGACCAAGAACGTACTGTCGCAAACCATTCTGGCCATCGCGAGTGCTCGGCGCAGACGCAGCAGGTCCATTTCGGTGAGGTATTTTTTGCTGGTGATTTGAGCAACGATTTGGATTTGCCCACGATGAATCTCCAACTGTTCTTCGGTCGGAGTGACCCGGACCACTTGGTCGATGCGGTCGGGCAATTGCTTTGCGACCTCTGCCCGGGTTCGTCGCAACAAGATCGGCCGCATCGTTTCCCGCAATTCATCAAGGCGTTGATATCCGATGGTCCTGCCTTTGTCGTCGACGACGCGGTGCCGATTGAAAAATCGGAAGGCGGAACCGAGCCGGTTTTCATCGACAAATCGAGCGACCGTAAATAGTTCACCCAGATTGTTCTCGAGCGGTGTTCCCGAAAGCACCAATCGAAATGGACTGTCGATTGACCGGATGACATTGCTGGTTTTTGATTCCCAGTTTTTGATCCGTTGGCCTTCATCCAAGATGATTAGATCCCAAGGCACCGATTCGATGGGTTCCAAATCGCGAAGGACTTGTTCATAGTTGCAAACGGTGAAGAAGGCGTCGGTCGCATATTGCTGGTGACGCTCCGCGCCGGTGCCCATGACAAGTTGCACACTGCGGCCACTGAATCGGTGGACTTCCTCTCGCCACTGGCTCTTCAGTGACGCCGGACACACGACCAAGGCTCGTTTAATATCTGCCCATTGCGCCAGCAACTCGGCAGTGCCGATTCCTTGGATCGTTTTACCCAGACCCATATCATCGGCCAAAATCGCGCGGCCTGCCGAAGCGGCGAAGGCGATTCCGTCAAGTTGATACGGTAGCAACGTCGCATTCAGCAACGACTCACGCAGTGGATGGGTTTCCGGCGATCGACGGATTTCCTGGCAGCGCTTCGACATTGTTTGGCAGATCAATCCACGTTGGATGTAGTCCTCCGCGTCGGGATAGATTTGCAGATCCAATCCTTTGGACTCGATCGTTTCGATTCGCTGCATCACATCGTTGACGTCCGTTGTCGAGCGATCGACCAGGTCGCCGGCGATCTCGGTA
Source organism: Roseiconus lacunae (assembly GCF_008312935.1). NCBI lineage: Bacteria > Pseudomonadati > Planctomycetota > Planctomycetia > Pirellulales > Pirellulaceae > Roseiconus > Roseiconus lacunae. Next base: position 342,021 of record NZ_VSZO01000014.1, read on the forward strand.
GTCGCCGAATCAGGGTCTGTCGGAAGGTTAAATCGCAGCCCAAAGTCATCGCCATAATGCAGGCGGAGTGAGAGATGTGTCCGCACATAAGGCTCTTCCATTTTGGATTTGCCGAATCGCTTTTGCACCTTCAAAGCGACGTGCATGATGTGTTTGCAAGTGCCCAGCCCGTTGGTTCGAAAGTCGGGACAAGAGCAATACGACGCGAATGGCTCCGTCCCACGGAGTGCGACGCGATACGATCGACCGGTGTTGTAGCTGCTGACGATATAGTCTGACCAAGGCGTGGACGAATCGAGCGTGCGGACTCGAAACGTCTCTTCCTCGGCACGTTTGCGTCGATCGGCGACCGCGCGGTCCAACAGTTCCGATTCCGTGAGGTGTTCCAGTGCTACCGATTCGTCTGGCGGTTCGGCTAAGCCAAGCACCGTTTTCGCATCCAACAGGTATTCAAATGCCGCACCGACGTGATGGCAGTGACCGTCGCAATGATCACAGTTGAGTTGAAGTTGCTTGGACCGATTGGACTGAAGTGTCATCGTGACGATCACGTAGCCCTCGGCGGCAGTGGGTGCGTCATCCGCACCACTGTATTTCTCTTCCACGTCCAGCATTCTGACCCGAAACAAATCACCACCCAGGAAGACATCATCGGGATCGATCTCGGTAAAACGACTGCCTTGTCGAAATAGCTTGCCCCCTTCGTCGCCAAGCAATTGTGTTGCCTGGTGAAAGGTCAGTGAACCCAGACGCTGGTGAAAGACGTTGACCTTTTTCTTCGATTTGGACTTGGACGATTGTCTTGATTTAGAACGAAGCTTTTTCTCGGTCGCAGAGGTTTTGGTGGTGGCCATGGGCAATCCTTTTCGGAACGCGTTATTGATAGAAACGCAGTTTGAAACGTTCGACGACAAGATCTGACAACGATGGGGTCCATTGGACGGCATAGCCGAGTACCAATCAACCGGAGTGCAGGATCAAGAAGCTGCTTAGAGGGTCACGATCCGAAATCGCTAATGTCGAACCTTGATGACCAAACGCGACCAAACCGCGGGGCCCACAACTGAAGGTCTCGAGGGTTACCGTTCTGTAGAGGGCTCACTTGAGTGTGATCGGAACGAAGCGAATGAACTTACGATCCGACAGTGTTTCCGCTGCTGGATGTTTGCGGCGCAGTTCCGGTTCGCCCCGTTGTAACTGGGGCATGCGGCAGGTTCCGCTGGTGCATTGTGCCGGCTGTAACGGCGACGCTGAACACAACGGTCGCCCGCGCGGTGCTGTTTGCGACTGTAAACCGCGTTGCAACTTTCGATCTCAATGCAGCTATCAATCCTTGTATGTCGCCTTGGATTCGGCGAGCCAATCGCAATCGAAGAGGTTTCGTACATCACGGTGTGCGGTGCGTCGATATCACCATTGTTCGATTAACCCTCGAATCGATGCTCAACTGACGCCCCTCCCTCCCGCCGTCGGTTGGAATCACGCCGCTTTAGAGCACCGACGTCTACCGTCCTGAACCTGACGCTGGACTTGATCAAGAGAACCTTGGCAAGCCAGTGGGTAGACGTCGCTGCTCGGCGCGTGATGACTTCCGTTGGTCTTGCGTTCCGACCGTCATCCTCCCCCTTTGACGCGACGACTCGAAGCAATCTTTGTGGTGTCAGTGCTGAGCCCACCCTCTGATCCTCTCCAGCGCCACTTCCTTATTTGGAGGCACCATGGCCAAGAAAGACACTTTCCGTGTCGTGACTCGTTCACGTGACGGATCACTGATGATTTCTGATTATCCTTCGATCGATCCCTTGATGACCTCCCATCAACAGATCGGAATCGATGACTGCAGCACCGACTTGGCCCTTCGAGGTATGCCGGTTTTTCGCGGATTGATCGGACCGATGCCCGAAGGCAAAAACATCGTTCGGTACGAAACGCCCGAGGTGTTCGAGGTCCTAACGAAAGAATGGATGAACGCCAAGCCTCGCAAACGACGTCGCCGCACTGCGGCGCAGATCGCCGAGGAAGCTGCGCTGGCACTGGAGTTGGAAGCACAAGCGGCCAATAGCTAATAAACGATCGGTAAACGACAAGCCGAACCCGCGCATCGCTGACCTGCATCGCCAAAAGCGGCGTTCGCCTCGGTCATTGCACTGAAACCGTGGCTGACGCCAAGCGGCTGATCCTAATTTCAAGTGTGGATGAAACATTAGGCCAGCACGTCACTGATCACGCGTCCGTAAACGTCGGTCAAGCGAAAGTCTCGGCCGGCGTGGCGGTAGGTCAATTGCTCGTGGTCCAAGCCTAGCTGATGCAGTAACGTTGCATGCAGGTCGTGCATGTGGACTTTGCCTTGCACGCTGGCGAACCCGAACTCGTCGGTCGAACCGTATGCGATGCCCGGTCGGAAGCCACCGCCGGCGAGCCAGACGGTAAAGCCGCCTGGGTTGTGATCACGTCCGGTGCCGTTGCTTTGCGAGTACGGCGTTCGGCCGAATTCGCCGCCCCACCAGACGATCGTGTCTTCGAGCAATCCACGTCGCTTGAGGTCGGCCAACAGCGCCGCGATCGGACGATCGACTGCTCTGGCGTGTTCGGCGTGCTTGGGCAGGTTCGAGTGTTGATCCCACGCCGGGTTAGCCGAATTGTCGCCATAGTTGACTTGGATAAATCGCACCCCGGCTTCGCATAACCGTCTCGCTAGAAGACATTTTTCGCCGTAGCCGCGAGTCTCGGGTTGATCGATTCCGTACTCGGCGAGTGTTTCTTTGGATTCGGTGTTGAGGTCTAAAATTTCTGGGCCGACTCGCTGCATTCGCCACGCGAGACGGTAGGACTCGGCGATCGCCTCGAATTCGCTGTTCTCGGCGCCGCGGCGGAGTGCTTGTTGTTCGTTGAGCCGTTCGATGAGTTGCAATTGTTCTTGCTGACGTTGCAGGTTCGAATCTTGCCGCGTCAGGTTTGCCAACTCCAGAGTTGATTTGCCGGCCGAACCGATCGGTGTACCTTGGTACCGAGCCGGTAAGAAGGCGCTGCCGTAGTTTCGCGGTCCGCCGTTACCGATCGAAGGGCTGATGGTGACAAAACCTGGCAAGTCTTGGTTTTCGGCTCCTAATCCGTAGTAGATCCAGGACCCGACCGAGGGACGGATAAAGTTGGTCGAGCCACAATGCAAAAACAGCGTCGCCGGGCCGTGTGCGACTCCGTCGGTGTGCATTCCGTGTAAGAAACAAAGGTCGTCGACGTGACGTGCCGTTTCTGGAAACAGTTCCGAAACCGCGCGGCCGCATTCGCCGTACTGTTGAAACTTCCAAGGTGACTGCATCAGGCGTTGTTCGGTTCCTCGGGTCCCGCTGCGTGCCAGTTCGCGGGCATCGTTGAACGCGGCTGTTTTGCCGTGACGCCGTTGAAGTTCGGGCTTGTAGTCGAACGAGTCAACTTGGCTGACACCCCCCTGCATGAATAAGAAGATAATCCGTTTCGCTTTGGGAGGGGCGGCCGGCGATTGTGAGGCAGCCGCGGTATATAGCAGTTCAGACGCCGATGCGCTGGCTGCTAACCCGGCAAAACCACAGGCGGATTGCTGCAAAATGCTGCGGCGTGCCATTCGAATTTTGAATGCGTTGGGATGCGACATGGTCCGTCTTATTCCAGGTATCGAAAGTCGGTGGACGCGAAAAGCGATTGAATTAAATCCGCGACGCGAGTGTGTATCGAATCGTTGCCGTGCCGTTCAAGAAACCTCAAACACAACGCACGCTCACGATCACTCGGCGGACGAGCAAAACAGAGGTGGTAAAGTTCACTGATCAGTTGGTTGCCGGCCGATTCGTCGTTGGCCATCAGTCGATGTGCCGCTTGCTCGCAGCGACGGATCACCCAGGGATCATTCATCATCGCCAGCGACTGTGAAACAATCGTGCTGCGCGAACGTTGTCCGACCGAGATGCTTGAGTCGGCGAAGTCAAAATCTTCGAACAGGGCTGGCAGCGAATTGCGAAACACCGGCTGATAAATACTCCTGCGGTTGGAGCGATGTTCGTAGTCGTAGTCGGACTTCGTCCCCGGGCGGATCGTTGAACCAAATCGATCTCGTTGCAATTCACCGCTAACGAATAACATTGCATCGCGAACCGATTCGACCGGCAAGCGTTTGAGTCGGCCAAAGGCATAGTGGCGGTTTTCAGGGTCAAGCGAGCGTGATTGCGCATCGTCATCAATCGATCGACGATAGGCATCGCTGTTGACGATCAAGCGAATGAGATGTTTGGTCGACCATTGATTGTTGACCAGTTCGATCGCTAACTGATCGAGAAGCTCCGGGTGTGAAGGCTGCCGTCCGGTCGTCCCGAAATTATTTTCGGTCGGTACCAAACCCTCGCCCATCATCCATGACCAGACCCGATTGACGTAGACGCGTGCGGTCAGTGGGTTTCGTCGATCGGCGATCCAGTCGGCTAGTTCGCGTCGTCCGCTTGAGGACGAATCAATCTGATTGGCGTACTCCTGGGCCGGTCCGACCGCGGCCAAAAAACCGCGTGGCACTCGATCGCCTAGCTGATGCGGATTGCCTCGGACTCGTATGTTGGTTTCCACCTGGGGTTCGCTTTCGGAAATCGTCAAATATTTCGGGCGGGCTGCTAGTTCCGATTGAAGTCGTTTTTGCCGGGTGACCAGCGTCGATCGTTGCTTCTGTAGTTCCCGTCGTTGTTCCAGCTCCGCGGTTTGGGTTTCGTTGACCTGGCCGCTCGGAATTTGATCGGATTGGGCGACGGGCAAAAATTGAACAGCATCGACGATCACGATTCCGTCGGCACCGTCGTTTGACACGATGACGAACGCTTGACCACCTTTTTCAAAAGGATAGGTTCCCAGAGAATGCCAGACGCCGTCGACGCTTGGTACCCTGCGTTGATTGACAGAGATTACCTTGGACTCGTTCGCACTAAAAACAGTGACCGTGGCATTCGTCGCACGATTGGCGTGATGGCTATAAGCAATACGGACTTCATAGTCACCGGTTTCGAGTGATTCCGGATCAAACGTCGCCGATTTTTTTTCCTGGCGTTCGATCCCGGTGTGTTGATAGCCTTGACCGACAAATGGTTTGACGAAATCGCTCGTTTTCCATTGTCCCACATAAGTGGCATCGGCATCGTCCACCACAACACCGGCAACAGAATCAACTGCGATCGCTTTGGCGCTGCCTTTCGTATCACCGCCGATACGTTTATCGATCGATTTAATTCGTGCGGCGACATCCTCCAGATCGCGTTGCAATTCGCGGTAGTGGTCCTCTTGTTTTTCCGTAAGCGGCAGGGGTTTCTCGATCCATTTCGACAGGTTGGCATGTTTTAATGGCGTCGTTGATCGAAAGATCCCGGCCAACGCGTAATAATCACGAGTCGGAATGGGGTCGAACTTATGATCATGGCATCGGGCACAGCCGATCGTTTGCGCCAGGAAGGCTCGTCCGATCGTTTCAATTTGTTCATCAAGGTGATCGAACTCCAGTTTCGTTTTGTCTTGATCTTCGAGGTTGGAATTGCCCATCGCCAGAAAGCCGGTCGCGATCGCGCGTCGTTGCGTTTCGCGAAGGTCTTCGACCGGTCGCAGGTCACCGGAAATTTGGTCGCGGATCATCTGGTCGAAAGGGCGATCGTCGTTGAATGATTCGATCAGGTAGTCTCGGTAACGCCATGCTTCTGGCAAGATGAATCCGCGCAGCGTGATCGACTCGGCATAACGAACGACGTCCATCCAACGCCGGGCAATGTGTTCGCCATACGCAGGTGAGCTCAACAAACGATCGACATATCTCGCATAGGCGTCGTCAGACCGGTCGGCGACGAACGCGTCGACCATTGCCTTGGTAGGAGGCAATCCACAGAGGTCTAGCGATAAGCGTCGAGCAAGCACCCGACGCGTGGCAGGCGGCGATGCCTCAAGCCCGGCGGACTGGATGCTTTTGTCAATCCAAGCATCGACGATCGAACCGCTTTCGGATCCGTGGAGACGGGGCGTCACTAAGTTGTGATCGATCGGGCGATAGGACCAATGATTCTGAGCTTGTTCGACCGTCAGGGCGGTCGTCTGTTCGGTATCTGGTGACGGTTGTTGGGGTTTGCGCGGGTCGGGAGCACCGATCGAGATCCAGTGCCGGAACGCTTCAATCGTCGCGTCGTCCAGCTTGCCTTCGGGGGGCATTTGCAAATCCGGATCGTCGTACTCGATGGCTTTGATCAGCAAGCTCGCATCGGGGGCCTCTGACGCGATCGCGGGGCCAAGGTCACCACCTTGTTCCCAGTCTTGACGAGAATCAAGCGACAGGTTGCCGCTAACATCAGAGTCATGCGAGTGACAATCGAGGCAGTGTTCGATCAAGGCGGGACGAATCTTCGATTCAAAAAATGCGATTCCCTGAGGCGAAGCGGCCGACACGATCGTCAGGTGCTCACAAATCGCGTTTCCTAAAAACATTGCGATCATGATCGCGGATGGGATCGATCGAAATGTCGAGTGGAACGTGAGTAGCATCGGTAGTCAAATAAGAAGGCGGGACCGATTGAGAATGGGGATCGGCGCGGAACGAGGACGAAACAAACTCTGCGCGATGTTGAAGGAAGGAAATTCACGCCCCGGCCACGCGAAAGGATCTGACGCGAAGGCGAAACGCAGGGGTTGTCTATTCTGGCGCCCGTACCGTGTCCGCTGGGGCGTGCATTCTATCGCACCGGGTGCTTCCCTGCGCGGTTTCTATTCCAGTTCATCGCCATTGCCACGATTTCATTGCTGCGATCCCCAATTGGGCCCGGGCGCAGCGAACTGAACCGCAAGCGTTCATTCGGTTTGGGGGGATCAATAAGATGGGGGAACCGCTTCGATCACACTCTGCCAATACGAGTCACTATCGGATCAGAGAAGAGGAAGCGATTATGCCGGTCGAATGGAGGAGGGAGGTCGGATGAATGCCCACTTGCGCGACGGCTTGTATCAGGGGCACGCCTCGATAGGATGGATATCGTGGCGAATGGTCTTACCTGGCTATGCTTGTCCGACTCTTTCCTTAACCGACCTCTTTCGTAAAGTTGGATCCAACGGAATCGAAGGGCTAAAACATGATGTTGTCCGAAGCTGTCCAAGATCAATTCCATAATGTGGACCGGCTAGCGGGCATCAGTATCAAAATGCTCGAAAGTGTCTCCATCGAACAAGCCGGAACGGAAGGGGTGTTGGCGTGCGTCGGAGGCCGGTCACCTCACGCCGTACTCCTCGATTTTACGGAGCTTGCCGAGGGTTGGCTGGGGGGCTATTGCACTTGCGAAGCGTTCAAGAGCGGCAGCAATTGCAAGCACCTTTGGGCGCTGATGACCAAGGTGGACTTACTGTACGAGTCTCCGTTCGGTGACGTCTTAACGACGGATTTGTTGATCGATTCGATCGAGCCAGATCAGTGGTCTTGTGGAAGACCACTAAGGAAACTCTTCGGTAGTCAATCAAACGGATCGATGCGCGCCAATGGTGTTCTGACCAAGCCGGATGCCACGCATTCAGATTGGCAACAGCAATTGCAACGTGTGAGCCCTCAGTCGCATCATTCGGACGAAAATGCGCTCGGGCTTCCCGAAGCGTTCGTCCCCGCATCGTTTCAGGCCAAGCAGACCTGGTTTGTGCTCTCGACCAGTGATCCGATCAATCAAGATTCGCTGCGTTTGACCGCAATGATCAGTACGCGAAAGAACGATGGTGATTGGAGTCGACCGATGGGACGGGCGATGACAATCGAGCATTTGGCAGAGTTGCCAGATCCCGCGGAGCGACGCGTCTTCGAAATGCTGACTCCGATCGAAGAAGAACAAAGGTACTATCGCTATTCCTATCAGCCAGCGGAGTACCGTCAATTCTCGGTGTCACCAAACAGCCTGTGTGAAACATTAACCTCACTGTTTCATACCGGTCGCTTCGCGTGGAAGCTTGGTGATTCGAAAACGATTTTTGAAGACGGCCGACCAATTTCGCATTTGGCTGTTGATGCTTCATCCAAACTTCGTATCGCAGTTCGGCGCGATCCCGATGTCGAATCACAGATCATCATCAAGCCTGAATTAGTGGTTCCAGAGTTCGGTCTTTTTTCGACTCGCGATGTTATCTGGAGTTCAACGATCGGATGTCTATTGTTGTCATTGCAGCACCACGATGCCGACCAGAACTGCTCTGAAGTCTCGGAAACTGCGGTCGGCGATGGACAGACTGATGATCGCGAATTGGGCGACCAGTTCGCGACATGTTTGGCGACGCTCAGCCCCGATTCGATCGACCTGCTCAAGTCGTGGGGAGCTTCCAAGGCAATCGTCGCACCCAGGGAGGACCTCGAGGACGTGATCCAGGTCCTCTCGCAACGCTTCATCAACATCGATTTGGATCTCGATCCAGAGTTTGGCATCGAAACAGTCCAGCCTACGCCGAAGCCGATGTGTGCGTTGACCCAGCTTGAGCATCGGTCCAGCAGTTATCGCGTTTCTTTTAAAGCATCCTACCCGGATCGCGAACTGCTCTTCGATGCGGCGACTCAATGGTGGTATGAGGCCGAAGAAAAACGCTTGATTCGCCGTAACGTAGCCGCCGAACAAGAGCTGATTTCGAAAATTGACTTCGATCAGTTGCCCTTGCGGTTTGACGATGGTTACCAATCGAATGTCACGCTTGCACCCAGCGATTTCTTGCGCTTCGTTGAAACGATGCAGAACGCGGGATGGGAAATTAATGCTCAGGGCGCCCCGCTGCGGCAAGCATCAAACTTTCGGGCGAGCGTGACTACCAGTGACGTTGATTGGTTTGATTTAGACGGCGAGGTGGAGTTCAACGAACAGAGCGTTGCCTTGCCGACGCTTTTGCAAGCGATCGGTAATGGCCAACAAACGATCCAGCTAGATGATGGTTCGGTCGGAATGATCCCGATCCAATGGTTGTCCAAGTTCGGTGGGATAGAAAAGTCAGCCGAATCGATCGACGACAAATTGCGTTTCCATCGATCACAAGGGTTGATGTTGGACCTGCTGCTGTCTGAAGTCGAAGACGTCGACTTCGATCGGAACTATTTGAAGTTTCTCAAACAGATCAAGTCCTTCACCGGGATCAAAGCTGCCAACTCGGTTAAAAGCTTTCGCGGTGACTTGCGCGAGTATCAACGTCTTGGGCTCGGTTGGCTAAAGTTCTTGAACCAACTCGGTTGCGGCGGATGCCTGGCAGATGATATGGGCCTGGGGAAAACGATCCAGGTCCTCGCAATGTTGGAGTCACGTCGCAAGCGACGCACAGGCAAGGACGAGATCCGCAAACCGTCGATCGTCGTTGTCCCCAAAAGTTTGGTGTTCAATTGGATCGAGGAAACGCAGAAGTTCGCGCCGAAGTTAATTATCCGCAATCATACCGGTCCGGAACGGAAGCTTGACTGGGACGCGTTTCTCGCTAACCCACAGTCGGCCGATGTTGTGCTGACGACGTATCAAACGATGCGGATCGACATCGAAAAATTGCGTCAGTTAGATTTCGACTACGCGATCCTCGATGAAGCGCAAGCAATCAAAAACCCTAAAAGTCAGGTCGCAAAGGCGTCGCGGATTTTGCGGGCAGAGCACCGATTGGCAATGACGGGAACACCGGTCGAGAATCATCTCGGTGACTTGTGGTCAATCTTCGATTTTCTTAACCCTGGCATGCTCGGGCGAACGCCGACGACTCGGCAGTTGCCGGACATGCAGGACGATTCGGAGCGCGAACAGGTGCGTCTGATCAGTCAATCGCTACGGCCATTCATTCTTCGCCGCACCAAGTCGGAGGTGCTGACAGAATTGCCTGAAAAGATCGAACAAACGTTGGCTTGTTCGATGAGCCCGAAGCACCAAAAGCTCTACAACGAACTACGTGACCACTTCCGCATGATGCTCAGTCAGAAGGTCGAAGAGGTCGGATTGAAAAAGGCCAAAATTCACGTGTTGGCCGCATTGATGCGTTTGCGTCAAGCGGCGTGCGATCCTCGATTGGTTGATCCAAATTCTAAGGTGCGCGGTTCTAAAGTCGAAGAGCTGATCGAACGACTCGACGAGTTGATGCAGGAAGGACGTAAAACGCTCGTCTTCTCTCAGTTCACGTCATTACTGCACCTCGTCAAGAAAGACCTGCGGGCAAAAGGATGGGACTATGAATATCTTGACGGTCAGACGACCAACCGCGAAGCAAAAGTGAAACGTTTCCAATCCGATGACGATTGCAAGCTGTTTTTGATCAGCTTGAAAGCCGGCGGAACAGGACTGAACCTGACGTCTGCGGAATCCGTCTTTATTCTTGACCCTTGGTGGAACCCGGCGACCGAAGCGCAAGCGATCGACCGGGCCCATCGCATGGGGCAAACCCGCTGCGTGAACGCCTATCGAATGATCTGCAAAGACACGATCGAGGAAAAAATCATCGAACTGCAACGGAGCAAACAGCAACTTGCCGACGCCATCATCGGTGAGGACAAGAGTCTGATCAGTCAACTGACGGCAGACGACTTGCACGCCCTGTTGGTATAACCGAGGTCTTCAAGGCAATCACGAAGGCTTGTGATTCGCCAGTTTGGTTTGCCGATTGTCCCGTCGGCCTAGGAGTGTGACCCCTCTGGGTGTTTCACCTCGACCTCTGGTTTGGGGTCAATCCATCAGCCGACGGGCATCGCCGCGGCTATTGCACGAAAACCGCGCTAAAGCCGTTCGGCGAATCTGAATTTCAGGTGTCGACGAAACACAAGTGGGGAAGAGGGAACCGAATCCTCGTGTTTGTCGTCAAAGGACAACCAAACGGTGGGGATTGAAGCTGGAAAAACAGAGCTTCCCTGACGGGGGCAGTACGATTCAGCGATAAAATAAATGCGAGAGTGATGCTTCGGTTTAGCGGCGGTTCAAGCAAGATTGTTTCCCGCCCACGGCACCAAAATGGTGCAAATTCCGCGGTCTTCGGTGAGATCGCAACCGCACCGAATGCCGGGGCACCATTCAGAATGTCGCATTTGATTCAAAAGCCATTGGGACCGTCATTCAATGTCCAGTCAACGAGAGCGATCGTCCGAGCTGCCGGTGTCGATGCCGCAGCTTCTTGAATTGGCTCGCGAGGCAGCGATCGAACGTGATGCGGATTCGGGGCCGCTGGGAGATCTGCTGCAACTGTACCGGAACTATTTGACGGTATTGGCAACGACGCAGCTCGATCAGCCATTGCGGCGGAGGATGAACCCATCGGATTTGGTTCAGGAAACAATGTTGGCGGCGCATCGGGATTTCGACCGCTTTCGTGGGTCCAGCGAGCCGGAGTTGTTGTGTTGGCTGCGGCAAATCTTAATGAACTGTTTGCGCGACGCGATCGACACGCACTTCAAAGCTCAGAAACGCGACATGCGGCGCGAGATTTCGATCGAGGCGGTCAGCGCCCAACTTGACGAAAGTGTTTGTCAGCTTGCCAACGTCTTCGCCGATCGGGGGCCTTCACCGAGTGAGCCGGCTCGCCGTCGCGAGCGAGCCGTTGAGTTGGCCGATCAGCTCGCCAAGCTGCGTCCAGAGTACCGCGACGTGATCGTGCTTCGCAATTTACAGGGGCTTTCGTTCAACGAGATCGCCGAGCGTTTGGATCGGCGACCGGGCACGGTTCGAATGTTGTGGTTACGAGCGATGGACAAGTTCAAAAAAACTTGTGCACAACCACAAGCGTAATCAATGGGCTCAAGCGTAATCACGGGCGGTTCGATGAACGATTTTTCAGTTTCCGGTTTTGACCTCAGTGTCGAGCCGTCTGCGACGAGGAATCTAACTGACGGACAACGTGATCGATTGGCCGTCCTTCTGGATGAGTACTTGGTCGGATTGGAACGCGGTACCCCGCCGAATGTCGCGGACTTGGTCGCGGATGATCCGGAGCTTGCCGAGCCGCTGACGAATTACGTTCATGGGCTAGAGGATTTGCATCAAGTCGCCGCGGGATTCGCACCTCGCTCCGGCGACCAAGATGCCGGCCGAGCTTCAGAAACAGGCGAGACGTCGCACACCGTGCTCGGTGATTTCGAGTTGATTGAGGAGGTCGGTCGCGGCGGGATGGGAGTGGTTTATCGCGCCCAGCAGCGTTCACTTGATCGAACGGTGGCGATCAAACTTTTGCCGTTTGCGGCGGTTTTGGATTCTCGCCAGATCACTCGATTTCGTAACGAGGCTCAAGCGGCGGCGCAGCTTCAGCACCCCAACATTGTTCCCGTCTATACCGTCGGCGTCGATCGCGGCGTTCATTACTACGCCATGCAGTTTATTGAAGGACAATCCTTCGCAGAATCGATCGCCTCGCACGTAAGCAACCAATCATTGCCAGAGATCGAAACTTGTGTACGCCAAGGGATTGCGGTCGCCGGTGCACTCCACGCCGCTCATGAAACCGGCGTCGTCCATCGCGATATCAAGCCATCAAACCTGTTACTCGGAAACGATGGACAGGTTTGGGTGACGGACTTTGGGTTGGCCCGTTGCCAAACGGACGTGACGATGACACGCACCGGTGACATCGTCGGTACGATGAAGTACATGAGTCCCGAGCAGGCACGCGGTGAGTCGGCGATCGTCGATGGTCGTACGGATGTCTACTCGCTGGGCGTCACGCTTTACGAGATGCTGTGCCTGCGGCCGGCATTTGATGGTGGCGAAACACCCGTCGTTTTACGACAGATCGAAGAGCTTTCTCCCACGCCGCTTAGGTCGAACCGCCCTGACGTTCCCAATAGTTTGGAGACGGTGATCGCCAAAGCGATGTCGAAGAATCGCGACAGCCGCTATGACACGGCACTTGAATTTGCCGAAGACTTGCAGCGTGTCTTGGATGGTACCCCGACGATCGCGCGGAATCCCACCTTCCTGGACCGAGCGGCTCAGTGGGCGGTCGCTCGTAAACGCGCCGTTGCCGCCGGGGTCGCATTCGGTTTGGTCTTGCTAATCGGATTGGCGGTCAGCATCGCCCTCATCGCTGCGGCAAAACAGGAGTCCGATCGAAACGCGATTCTGGCCAAACGCAGTAGCCAATTGGCGCGTACGACGGTGGATGAGTTGGGGGCGAAGATGGCTGAATTGCTCGCCGATATCCCCGAAGCGGAATCGGTGCGGAGGCAACTGCTACAAGAGACGCTTGCTTACTATCAATCGTTTGCCGATCAAGTCGACGATGATCCGCAGTTGATCAAAGACCTCGCGGTTACTTATGGAAAGATTGGTTCGCTACAAAACGAAATCGGTTCATCTGAACAAGCGATCGAAGCGCTGAGTGAGTCGCGAATCTTGTTCACGCGTCTGGTCGAGGAACATCCCGGTGATTGGGATTTGGTTCATCAGTTGGCGACCAGCGAAAACAACCTGGCACTAGCACTTGATCGAGCCGGACGTTACAAGGCCGCCGAAGAACACTATCAATCTGCGATCGAAATCGGTGAACTGCTCATTCAATCCGACAGGGAAAATGCGGAATGGCGCACGGGACTGTCACTCGCGTTTGGCAATTACGCGCTGCTGCTTGGAAAAACACGGCGGAGCGAAGAATCCGAACGCATGCTCGAACAAAGCCTTCTGATCGCTGCGATCGATGAAGACAAAAACAGTCCAGACAATGAAGATAAACTGCAGCGACAGCTCGCATCGACCTACCAAAACCTAAGTGGATTACTGGCAGAACACTCGCCGAAAAAGTCGATCGAGTACGCGCGGGAAGCGTTGCGTTATCAAATGGATGCACTTGCGAGAAACGAAAACGATTCCCAATTGGCGAGTCAAGTTGGCCTGACGCTCAATAGCCTCGGCGCGGCTCAGGCGGCCAGCGGCGATAGCGAAGGGGCGATTCTTTCGTACCGTCAAGCGGCCGATATTCAACGCCAGCTTTATGATCGACAACCGTATGCAATGACCCATCAGAGGGACTTAGCGGTCACCGAAAACAATCTCGGTTTGGCTCTCGCCGCCGAAGGGCAATATGAACCGGCTCGGCACGCGTTCGACCAGGCATTGCAGTTTCAGCAGACGCTGGCGACGGAATTTGCCGACGATGCGGAAATCCAAAGTACGCTTGGTGGCATTTATAACAACCTGGGATTCGTCCAAGAAAAGTTGAGTGATCTACCCGAGGCCTTGCGTTCTTATCGAATGGCGGTGCAATATCAACAGGCGGCTCATAAGGCAGCCGACGAAGTGCCTCGCTATCGTGAATTTCTGAGCAAGCATTTTTTCAATTGTGCGCGTTTGCTTCGCGAAGACGGTCAGACCGATGAATCGATTAAGTTCACATTACAACGACGTGACCTGTGGCTTTCCGATCCTTCTCGATTATCCGGGGTGGCTGACGAGTTCCTCACCACAGCGACGGTAATTAGTCTGAATAAGTCATCGCCAGGAAAGATCACGTACTCGCGAGACGATTGTGTGCGTTTGGCCCGAGAAACGATCACGAAGGCGATCGGTGCGGGGTTCGATCCACCAGACGAGTTTTTTGATCGTCCAGAGTACCAGGCTCTGCGTCCAAACACGTCGCTTCAAGGAATTTGACGATCTAACGTTTGAAACCAATTCGAACCACTCATGATTCAATCAACGAAGTTGTCCGGCAAACGCATCTCGCCCCGAAAAAACTCGCTCAGCCGACGTCCTTTGAACGTCGAAAGGCTGGAGATGCGGACGATGCTGGCAGCCACGATCGAGCCGCTAGAATTCGGAATCGACGTCCCGCCGCGCCACGCGGTGCTGGAAGCCAATTACCGAACAGGCGCGTCGTTGTTTTCGACGGTGGTGAATCTACAACGTCCTCGCCTGGCGATTGAATTCGAACCCGCACATGGGGATGAATTTGCGTTCACCTTCGAAGGCGAACCGATCAAGGTGTTTGTACTGGAAGAATTCGAGCATGCTCACGACTTAGAATTCACCGAGGTGTTCGCACGGCTTGAGCCGTTGCGGCGTCAGCCGTCGATTCGGTCTGCCGTTTCCGTTGTTCCGTCACTGGTGAAATTTGAGTCCGTGTCGCCGGACAATGAAGTGGTTCAGGTGAATGCCCCGAACGCGATCCCGGTTGAGACCGCCGATACGGATCTAAATTTGCTCGAACAAACCCTCGATACCTTGGCGAAGGATCGATCTGCATCGCCGGTCCAGGGGCCGGCCTTGATTCCAGCTCAGCCGATTGTGCGAGAACAGTCCGAAAATCAGGGGCAATGGGAGCGATCCTTTGGACACCCAGACGTCGGCACGACCGCCTTGCCCCGCGATTTGGAACCGATCGAGGACGATGATGACGAAGGTGGTTTGATCGAATTAAAAAGTTTCAGTTTGGAAAGTGATGCCGATGCGCCACCACCGGCACGTTTATCAAACAACATTTGGCACATCGATTTGCAGGCTGCGCCAGCAACGGCGCCGACTGAAGTCGGGGGGCCGACGGCGCCAATTGCTCATCCAGACGCTCGTCCGGTCACATCACCGACTACCCCTGACGGGGGCTTGATCAAAATTGCGAGTAACCAACTGCCTAGTTCTCTTGAGAACCGCGGCCAAACCGGATTGAGGATTCAGCTCGATCCGAATGTCGGACATATTCGAAATTTCCAACTTGCCGATGCCCCGGGGTTGGACTCCGATCTAGAATCCGATCCGTCGTCCGAGTTGGTGTCGCGGTGGGAGCGACCGGATGCTTTGAAATCCAAACGAATTACCCGGAAGGATCAGGCTGATGAACCTCAGCCTCATGGGGTCTCTTGGAGTGGTTTATTGGTCGCCGGGAGCCTGTTGCTGACGACGTCGGCATCCGATTCCGATGAAGTTGGTGACCCTCAGGAGTAGGCCACGCACGGTCCCCGGCAGTCGACATTGGCTGTCGGCGTAGCTGAATAGTCAACGATCGGTGGGCGATTCGATGCAGCAAACGTTGCGTCTGATTCAGATAGTTGGGTTCGGCTTATCAATGGATGATCGCAAGCCCGGTTGTCGCACGGAATCCGTGGCAATCGGCCAATCGGGCCGGTGTCGGCGGACGTTGGAAAATCGGAAACTCTTTGATTGGGTGTGACACACCTGAGGGAGTTTCCGTCTCTTAAAGCAACGGACCTGTGCCGCGGGTGTAGCTCACGCGTTTGGCACCTCTTGAATCGTTGCCTCATAAAAAGTGTTGCGGCTGATGACGCCATTGCAAAACGATCCGATCACGGAACTGATTTCGCGACTGTACCTTCCAGGTTGGTGCGCCGCCCTGTGGCGACTTAGCGGGAATTGGGGAATCGAAGTCCCCGAGAAAACGGTCAGTTTGTACGTCGTCACCCAGGGAAGCGGCTGGTTGGTGTTCGACTCTCCGCAAATGTCGCCGATCCGTGTGATTAGTGGTGACCACGTCATGACGGCCTCTGGCGAAGGACACCGCTTCGTCAAGCAATTCAATAACCAGGCAGAACCGGTCGCAGAGCGTTTGTCATCGTCCTTTTGGCCTACCGCGCCTGCCAGCCAAGACGATTGTGAGGTTGTCTACGCACAATTCGAGTTGGAGCAATTGGCGGCCAATCCGCTGTCAATCGGCTTGCCGAACTTGGTCCATTTAAACCATCGTCGCGATGCCGAATTGAAGTCCTGCCTACCGCTGGTTGACTTGATGCAACAGACCGCCCAAGACGGCGAACCGGGTTGGCAGGCGATGGTGAGAAAGCTGTCAGAACTGGTTTTCATTCGTACGCTGTCGGCCCAGTTGCGAATGAACTCAAGTCGTAATGACGGATCGGCACCGCTTCGCGTCGTGAAAGCGATGACCGACACCGTCGTCGGACCGGTGCTCAATCAAGTGCTCGCGTCACCGGAGTCTCAGTGGACCGTGCCTCAAATGGCTCGAATGGCCCGGGTTTCCAAGTCCGCATTTTCGGACCGATTCCGCAACCTACTAGGGCAACCGCCGTTGCAGTATGTGACGGATCTTCGGATGCAAAAAGCAAGTCGCTTGCTGCACGAGAGCAATTTGGAGATCTCCAATATCGCCGTGCTTGTGGGCTACGAGTCTCCGTCATCGTTTAGCACCGCATTTCGACGTTGGAATGGTCAGTCGCCGGCTGAGTTTCGTAGGCATCGAAAAGCATCGGAGTCACCGATCGCAGCGACGCTCAACCGTGAAGCGATGAAGGTCGGCTAAGGCGATTTGGCTTCTCGGTGCGGTTTGGCGCAAGGTCCGTTAGCAGACCTGTTTTGAACGCCCTTTCAATGCCGTTGGTTAAGATCGACGTGAAGGAAGTTGAGGTCCGTAGATCGACCCGCAAGCATCGTCGGCCATTCGATCACCAAACATCACGTCGACGTCGGCAGGTCGCAACGTTCGCCACCAAGGTGGCTGTCCGAATCGATCGGTGTGTCGATTTCCCCGTTGGAAATCCAGACGCTGTGGCATGGGGGAGAGCGTTCGGTCGACGTTGTCTTCACCAGTCACCGGGGCGTTGTCGAGCCCGATTTGGCCCTCGTTTAGCTCGACTTCTTGCACGTCGATCGTCGTCGGGAGACGTCGAGCCTGTGATGTTCGGTATTCAAAATCAATTTCGATCACGTCTCCGTCGGTCTGATCGACTGCCTGGGCGGTGTAAACAAACGCAATGATCGTGCCTTGTTCTTGATCGACGTTGACAACCAAGCCAGCGTTGTCTTCCCAAAAGTCGCCGACACGAATGTTACTTGCGTCCGTCGTCAAGACTTGGGGGTCATATTGAATCCGCACCTCGGCAGCTCGGACGCCCGAAGCGTTTTCGATTTGAAGGGGGGCAGTGATTTGTTTGGCGTGGTGGTCCCAGTGGGCATCCATGGAAACCGCAGCCATCAAGCGCCGGGATTCAAGCGATTCCGCAACCGGCTTACGCGTGCGTTTGACCATACGATCTTCGATTGAGAAAAGAGAAGCATTCCGTCAAACAGGTGACGGTGTACCTCTGCGATGTACTCAGTCGCTTGGTTCGAAGGCAAGCCCAACGTACGAACTTCCTGGCGGATCGATCCCTGTCGCGACGATCGGAAAAGTCCGGTGGCGAACCGGGAAAGCGGCCGGGTGGAGAAGAAAGCCGCTTTCCTTCAGCAAAGATTCGCTGTTACCAAAGCTCCGACGTGTGGACTTGGTCGATCGCCTCTTCGCGATCCTCGTCTGCTTCAACGACAGCCCCGGAAACCGGTTCGGTCGTCGGGTCTTCGGCCAGTACGTTGGTCGTCACGACTGGGGTGACATCGATCGGGGGCGATTGGTCTGCAACGGTTTCAATCGGTTCGGGCAGCACGAGGACTTCGTCGATGACGTCGACCGGCGGAGCGAACACGATTTCGGCTTCCGCAGTCATCACGCTTTGCAGACCGCCCGTTTCTGCGGTCGTCATCGCTGACATTTCTGCGTCTTCGGATGACTGAGATTCTGCGATTTGCGTCTCAGAGGTCGAAAATTCGGTACTCGCGACGCCGGACATGGATGTCGCCGTGGTCGCCGGGGGAGCGGTGATCGCAGCACCCGAATTCGCAGCCGTCGTGATCCGTTCGATTTCATTTGACCATGACGTCGAACCGACGGGCATGACTAAGGTGGTCATGAGTCGTGTGTACACGTACTGAGGCAGCAGGCCAACTTCAACAAAGTTTTGATCTTCGATGGCGTCTCCGGTCGCTAGCGTTACTGACAGCACGTTGTTGCCACCATCTTGGTAAGCGACAGGTTGCTGTTGAGCGACGGTGTAGCTTCCTGCGGCCAGATCGGTAAACGAATAGGACCCGTCGGCATCGGTCACCGTTTCAAATTGTTGGTCCGTGCCGGTGTTGGTCAACACGATCGTGACACCGCCGATCGCTTCGCCGGAATCTAATTCACCATTGCCGTTGGCGTCGGCGAACACGAAGCCCGAAATCGAATCGGTGCCGCCGTTAGTAATCGTCAGCACACCGTCGGTCTGATCGCTGCCGGAGATCGGTGCGGGAGACACGGCAACTTGGCCTTCGTTAAGAACGACGGAGGTCAGATCCAAATCGGAGGTGTCTCCGATCGTGGCGGTGTCGGCGACCGAGAAGTTCAACTCGACCAACGAGCCTTCTCCGGATGTAATCGCGGCCGACGCGGAGACGAAGATGACGACAGACCCGGTGGCTTGATCGATATTAACGGTGACTTGGGTATCGCTGGCACCATCCCAGATTTCGCCGGCGGTGACATCATCTTGATTCAATTCCAATAGATCGGGATCGAATTCCAGACGGATCTCGGCGCCGCGAACGCCGGTCGCATCATCAATATTGACAGGAACGGAAACCGTGGCAGCTGGTGCGGCGGTTAAATCGTCGGGGATGTCGACGGCTGCGAGCAGTCGGCGCGCCGTCAACGACTGGAAATTCGGGCGGCGTCGGATCATGGGACACTCTCGGTGGGTGATTATCTAGTCAATCATTCGTCGGGAGGACCGTCATCAGTCCGCCCGTTGAATCATTAGTAGGTTTTTTGTCGGCGAATGTCACAGCGTGACTTACCTTCTCATGAATGTTGATTGTTTTTCGGGTTGGCGAGAAAAAATTATCGGAAGTGGTGTGACATTGATCGAAAAGATTCCGCCACAGAAGGACAGGCGGCTTCATGCCCGTTTTTCCCCAACCTTCCGTCAGCGAATGGATTCTTCATTGACGGCTAACTTCGCGAAGGACTGCAACATCCCGTTGAACCCGGCAACGACCGGCATAGGTCCCCATCGATATGCGTCAAGTTACGAAAGCCCTGATTTCGCTCGTTAAGCCACAACGCCTCGCATCCAACCGCCACCGCATCGCCAGTCGCCGCGGACGGAAAGCCCGATTGGAGGCCCTCGAGTCACGTCGAGTGCTCGCCGCCACGGTTGCATCCTTTACGCCCACGCCGAGCGGTTTCGTTGCCGAGCTGAGCGAAGAGATCGATGCGTCGAAAATTAATCTGTACGATTCCGAGAACGGTCTCGCCGGCGATGCCGATGTCACCGTAACCGGAGCTAGCGGTGGTGCCGTGGAGGGATCGTTGATCATCGACGGTACGACGTTGACCTTCGTCGCGACCGGTGACGCGCTTCCCGCCGACACGTACACAGTAACCCTGCGTAGTGCCGCGGACGGATTCACGGACCTCGCAGATGGCGAACTACTTGACGGTGACAATAATTCGACTGCCGGTGGCAACTTTGTTGACACCTTCACCGTAACGACGCCAGGCACTTTGACTGTCGGGTTGCCTGACGTTGTTCGCGGGCCAACCCAAGCGATCCAGGTCCCGGCATCGGAAAGCGGTACCGCGCTGCCTCCGGGATTGCCGATCCAACTGAGTGATGCCGACGGCGTCACCTCGGTCACGCTGACCATTGAATTCGATCCAGACTTGCTTGACATCAGTTCGGTTCAGCTCGGCACAGACGCTCCCACGGGTAGCCAGGTCCAAGCGAACTTGGACACGCCGGGCGTCGCAACGATTTCGTTCTTCAGCGTCGGCCCGATGTCGGCTGGCCAGGCGGATATTATCGACATCATTGCCTCGGTCCCCGAAGACGCGACTTATGGGGCGATGCAGGCAATCGAGATCACGGCGATCGAAGTCAACGCGGGCGCGTTGACTGCCAATACTGACGATGCGATTCAGGTCGTCGCCTTTCCCGGTGATGCCAACCGCAACCAACGCTACGACGCCGAGGACGCACGCCTGATTTCACGCGTCGGGGTCGAACTCGATTCTGGTTTCGTCTTCAATGACCCTACGGCAACGTCGGCTTCGACGATGTTGTATCCGACGATCGATCCCATGTTGATCGGCGATGTCAGCGGCAATGGCGAGCTGAGCCCCCTCGACTCCAGCGATTTGTTGCGCCAAGTCGTTGGACTGTCGACGCCCAATATCCCTGATCTTCCCGACGCACAGGCCCCCACGGCAGTCGCTCTTTCGGAAGACACGATCAATGATTCGGTCGCTATCGGCACGACGGTGGGAACATTCTCGACCACCGATCCCGACAGTGGTGACACACACACCTACACACTGGTCAGCGGAAGCGGTTCGACCGACAACAGTTCCTTTACGATCAGTGGGAATTCACTTGTCACTGCCGCAAACTTTGATGCGTCAGTCGACGATGAGCTAACGATTCGAGTTCGATCAACTGACTCGACCGGTCGATTCATCGAAGAAACATTCACAATCACAGTCGAACATAACAATTCGGCACCGACGGCGATCGCCATTGACAGTACCTCAGTGCCGGAGAATAGCGCGACCGGAACGACCGTCGGCACGCTCAGTACTACCGACCCTGATAGCGGTGATACACACACGTACGCGATCGTTTCGATCGACGGCAACACTTCTAGCAATGTATTCACGATTTCAGGAAATACGTTGCAAGTCGGCACGGCGTTGGACTTTGAAACCAAAGCTAGCTACAGCGTTGTGATCAGCAGTACCGATGCCGGCGGACTGTCGACCACCCAGACATTCACGATCACGGTGAGCGATGTCAATGAAGCTCCGACCGCGATCGCGTTGAGTAACTCGACCGTAGGCGATAATGCCGTCTCGGGCACCGTTGTCGGTACACTGACTTCGACCGATGTAGACGCAAGCGACACGTTCACTTACAGCCTAGTCAGTGGGACCGGGGACACTGACAATGCTTCGTTCGCAATCGATGGTGATGACTTAGTCACCGCGGCAACGATCGATTTCTCGTCACAGTCGAGCTACAGCGTTCGTGTTCGGACGACCGACTCGGGCGGGGCAACTTTTGAGCAAGTCTTTACGATCACACAGGGCAACTCGGCCCCATCCGCGATCGCGCTCAGCAGCGACACGGTGGCCGAAAATAGCAATACATCGACTACGGTTGGAACACTTTCGACAACCGACTCAAATTCGGGTGACACTCATACCTACACCTTGGTCTCCGGTGACGGCGATGACGACAACGGCTCATTCACGATTTCCGGTGACTCGCTGATCACAACCGAATCGTTTGATTTCGAAACGCAGGAAACCTACACGATTCGCGTTCGCAGCACCGATTCGACCAGTTTGTTCGTCGAGCAAGTGTTGACGATCACCGTTACCGATGTCAACGAAGCGGCCACGACGATTACGCTGGATCACTCCAGCGTCGCCGACGGCGAAGCAAGCGGTACGACCGTCGGTGCATTCTCAAGTGATGATCCCGATAGCGGTGATACGCTGACTTACACATTGGTTTCGGGGACAGGTGATACGGATAACGCGTCATTCACGATCTCCAACGGACAACTCGTGACCGCATTCGTTGCTGATCAAGCGACAAAGTCGTCTTATTCGGTTCGCGTCCAGGTCGAAGACGCCGGCGGACTGACGACCGAAGAAACGTTTACGATCACCGTGACGAGCACCAACGTCGCGCCGACGGCTGTTGCACTGTCGAGCAACACGGTTGCCGAGGATGCGACGGCTGGTACGGCGATCGGAACTCTATCCACCACCGATGCCAACGCAACCGACGTGTTTACGTACACTTTGGTTGCTGGCACCGGAGACACCGATAACGCGTCGTTTACGATCTCGGGTGATGAGCTGCAGCTTGACACGACGCTGGACTTCGAAACCAAGTCTTCCTACACCGTTCGTGTTCGTAGTACCGACCCCTTTGGGCTTTTTGTCGAGGACACGTTCACGATTACGGTGACCGACGTCAATGAAGATCCCAGCACGCTCGCGATCGATTCTGCGACCGTCGCCAACGGTGCGGCCAGTGGAACAACCGTCGGAGCGTTTTCGGTGACCGATCCCGACACGGGTGATACGGTGACTTACACATTGGTGGCCGGCGACGGTGACGACGACAACGCTTCGTTCACCATTTCTGGCAGCGATCTGGTGACGGCATTCAACGCCGATTTCTTCCAGAAGAGTTCCTACACCGTTCGCGTGCGAGCAACCGATTCGGGCGGATTGTTTACCGAAGAAGAAATCGCGATCACCGTGACCGAATCCAACGTCGCACCGACCGCGATCGCCTTATCGGCCAACTCGATCGCAGAGAATTCCGCCTCGGGAACGACGATCGGTACGTTTACGACCACCGATGCGAATACCTCTGACACCCATACCTACACCTTGGTCAGTGGAACCGGTGACGATGACAATGCGTCGTTTACGATCGATGGCGACGAGCTGAAACTGGCAATCGTGCCCGACTTTGAAACCAAGTCGACCTACACGATCCGCGTTCGCAGTACCGACAGCGGTAGCTTGATGGTCGAAGAGACGTTCACCATCAACGTGACCGATGTCAATGAAGCCGCGACGACGTTGACACTGGGGTCAAACCATGTCGCCGACGGGGAAGCCTCGGGGACAACCGTTGGGGCGTTCGCAAACGACGACCCCGATCAAGGTGATACGTTCACGTACACATTAGTCAGCGGAACCGGCGACGATGACAACGCTTCGTTCACCATCTCGGGTGACGAACTGGTCACCGCCTTCGCCGCCGACCAAGCCACCAAATCGACTTACTCGGTCTTGGTACAAGTCGAAGATGCCGGAGGGTTGACCACGCAGCAATCGTTCACAATCAATATCACCGCAGCAAATACGGCACCGACCGCGATCGTCTTGTCCGCCAATACGGTTGCCGAGGACGCCGCATCGGGGACTGACGTCGGAACATTGACCGCGACTGATGCCAATGGCGATGATACCCACACGTTTGAACTGGTTGCGGGAACCGGAGATACCGACAACGCTTCGTTCACAATCGACGGCGACACGCTCCAGACTGCGACGACGCTCGATTTTGAAACTCAGTCGAGCTACAGCGTCCGTGTCCGAGCGACAGACAATTTTGGCGGAACATTCGAAGAGACGTTCACCATCACGGTGACCGACGTCAACGAAGCCCCGTCGAACTTGGCGCTCAGTTTCTCGACGATCGCCGACGGTGAATCATCGGGAACCGACATCGGAGACTTCTCCGCGGACGATCCCGATAGCGGCGATACGATCACCTATTCGTTGGTGGCCGGAACCGGGGACACCGACAACAGTGCTTTCTCGGTTGCCGGGGGAACGCTGACGATCACCGAAGCTGTCGATGATGCGATCCAGTCGATGTACTCGATTCGAGTTCGTGCCGAAGATGCCGGTGGATTGTTCACCGAGGAAGTGATCACGATCAACGTCACCGAAGCAAACGTCGCCCCGACCGCGATCGCATTGAGTTCGTCGACGGTGACGATCGGTGATCCGTCGGGCACCACCGTCGGTGATTTTTCGGCAACGGACGCCAACGCGTCCGACGACCACACCTACACCTTGGTGGCTGGAACCGGTGATACCGATAACGCGATGTTCACGATCGAAGACGGTCAACTGAAAACCGCCGCGGTCATTCCTGGCGGAGCACCCGCGACCTACAGCATTCGTGTTCAAGCCGAAGATCACTACGGACTGACGTTCGAGCAAGTCTTGACGATTACCGTTCAGTAACCAAGGTTCTGTCGGGGAACCGATAAATTCGAAATCATGATCCCGCGACGCTCGCCGCGGGCGCGTTTCCCCGTTCAGTGTCTGAGCTCAAACTTAGCCGTATGGCGTTAGCCACGGTTGAGTCCTCAAGATAAGCCGCATGGCGTTAGCCACGGTTGAGTTCTCAAGATAAGCCGCATGGCGTTAGCCACGGTTGAGTTCCAACAACCGTGGCGAACGCCCACCGGTTGATCGATCGTCGTCAAACCTTCGCTTGCAAACCAGCACTAAAAGGCAAACACGGCATTGAAATTCAAGCCATGGGCGATGAAGGTTCCCGAGTCAAATTCAAACGCTGGGTTGAGCGTTCCCGACGGTAATTCCGGGGGAAACTGTGAAACCGTTCGATCAATCGCATCCTCAATTTGTATGGCGTTGGTCCAGATCAACAGGTTGTATCCGACTCCGATTTGCAGATTGCGATCGAGGTAGGTCGATAGAGTGATGCCAAACTCGGGGATGACGGAAAAATCCGACTGGTCATAGCTGCCAATGTTAGTTGACTGAGCCAATAGACCTCCGGTCGTGGTCGAGGATCCGATTCCAGGAACGGTGGTTGTCGTTTGCCCATCGATTCGAGCTTCCGCTTGATTGACTCCGAAAGCAAGTTTTGCGTTCGCCGACAAATAAACGCCGTTGGCATACCGCGACTGGTATCGCAATCCGAATTGGGCACCGTTGAATCGGTTGTCTGTTTCGAACGAATCAGCAAGGCTACGGGCTGTTTCTGCAACGATGGGCCCTTGCGCCTGTGTGAATGTTGACTGCTGACTTAGCTGAAGTGCCTCATCAAGACGTCCGTGCCGGTAACCGAACGATAGATCCAAATTGTCGCAAACCGCACTGCAAATCCGCTGACGTCGCATTACATCGAATGCGTACAAACTGCTTTCAACATTCGCCCGAACCGACCCGGACAGAAAGTCGGGGTGGGCCACCAAGAGAGCCGATTCTGTTCCGGTTCCGGTATCGAAGACAGGGCGTGCTAAGACTGCTCGGCTATCTTGAAATGTCTCGTTGTCTTCGAAGATGCCGAGAAAGCTGAGGTCAAATCCTTCCGTTTCGCAACGATCGTCCCATTGCAGCGTCAGGCGAAGCCCCGATCGCATGTCGTCGCCGACATTTTCATCACCAAACAGAACGCTTGTCCCTGAGCGATTCAAAATTCCAGCGTTCGCCGTCGAAGTGCCAACGGGACTCGTCGTGACTAACGCGGGCAAGTCGAATCCGCCGAGCGACCAAAGTAGGTAATCGGCGTGGATCCGGTAGTTTAAATGTGCAAAGGGCGCTCGGATTCGGTTTCGTGGCATGGTGCAGCCCATGGAATCACAGGCAGTGCCCATCGAATCACACGCCGAGCAATCGTCCATTCCAGATTCGTGATAAATCACTTCGCCATGGTCGATTCGTTCGACATGATGCGAGACTTGGTGAACGGCTTTCGTCTCCGTTGTTCTCGCCGTCTGCTCCGACGATTGTGAAACAGGTCGCCATGTAACCCGTGCTGAATCGCCAGTCGTCTCGACCCTCCGAGCCGTTGAAGCACGTTGCCCGATGGCCAGGGGCGTTTCGATGCAGCAGTGGAAGACGCAGCCAACGCAAAAGAGCGAAAACCAAAGCGAACGGTGTTGAGGGACGAGCGACATGTTCAGACTCGATTGTCGAAGACGACATGAACGAGGGAAGCGATTCTTTGACCAACACTCCTTCTATCGGTCGTGATCGTTGCAATCGTTAACCCTTGCCTAAACAGAAAAGTTAAACATTCAACTAAAAAAGCGTGTTTCACGGCTGAGGGATTATCGGTGGCGCGTCAATCATCGTCGCGGAAGCCGCGGAGGCTTTCGGCTGGGGTACGGGACTGCGTTTGCTTAGCAGTTGATCGATCATCACCGAAACGCTCGGCGCGTTCCGCTACGGGGGCTGTCGGCGCCGCGCTGATCCGGTCGGAACTCTCGGCGAATACCATCATCAAAGAATCTCAAGCGTATAGGAAAGATCGTCGTTGCTCTTTTCTCGCAAAGCACCATGGACGCCATTTTTTACCGACATGGCATTGGTGATTCCAATAGTTTGGGGGGAGACGCTTTCGGCTCATGCACGGACGCAGTGTTCGTATCTTCTGCGTCATGGACTTCTTTCCCAATTCTCGTAAAGGTGAACTGATGAAGCACCCACACCGTCAACGAGAGGGTTTCACGCTTGTGGAACTTCTTGTCGTCATTGCCATCATTGGAATTTTGGTCGGCCTTTTATTGCCGGCCGTTCAAGCGGCACGCGAAGCCGCTCGCCGCATGTCCTGCAGCAACAACTTCAAGCAAATCGGTCTTGCGATTCACAACTATCACAGCGCGTTTAAGCAGCTGCCGGTGAACATGACCGGAACAGATCGTAGTTGGGTTGGTGACATCACCTACAATAGCAGTCGCAGACGTCTAAGCTACTTGGTTTCCTTGCTTCCGTTTATTGAGCAGCAAGGTCTCTGGGATGCGATTTCGAATGCGAGCGTCGATTTGGCACCGGGAATCAACACGATGCCAACCGAAGTCCGTAACGGAAGGTGGCCTCCGATGGGACCAGCACCTTGGCGTCAGCAATATCGCCCATGGGCGACTCGTGTGCCGTCGTTTCGATGCCCCAGCGACCCTGGATTTGGTGTTCAGCTGGGACGGACCAACTACGCCGCTTGTTACGGTGACACGTTCAACTACGCCTGGAACGGCGGAAGAAACGAACGCGGGTTCATCAACAACGGAAATGACGTTGCCAATGACTTTGACGAAACCTGGATGGTGACACGGGCATCTGCTGCCCAGCGGGGATTTTTCCACGCTCGTACCGACATGCGTTTCCGCGACGTTCTTGACGGATTGTCCAACACGGTCGCCTGCGGCGAGATCAATACTTCGCTGGGCCAACGCGAGACGAACGCGGATTATGTTCGTAGCCATACCGCGCTGTTGCTCTCTGGGGCGGGCGAACACATTGGTGTCCCAGCGGAGTGTGCCCAAGGGGCTCATATTGACCCCGAACGCCCTCGATTCTTTTCAACGACGGCGACGGTCAACGGTGGGATCAATAATGGTCGAGGCGCACGCTGGGCTGATGGCCAAATCGCGTATGCCGGCGTTCAAACCATTCTGCCCCCCAACAGTCCGAGTTGCGTTCGGAACAATGCCGACGGGAATCACGGATTTTGGTCGATGAGCAGCCGGCACAAAGGCGGGGCGCACGTCCTCATGGGGGACGGCGCTGTGATCTTTATCACGGACAGCATCGAATCAGGTGATCAAACTGAGCCAACGGTTTGTCGAGACGGACCGTCAGGATTCACGAATATCGCCGGAGTCCCTAGCCCGTATGGACTCTGGGGCGCTCTCGGTTCACGCGCCCAAGGTGAAACGATTGACATGGCGTTGAACCAATAGCACGCTGTCGACAGCAAATCTGATCTCTCGTCCGGCGCCAGTCGGACGAGAGTTGTTTTCGTTTTGATACTCGCTGCTGCAGTCCTTGTTCTGCGGCCCCTTTCACTAGTTTTCCAATGAAAAAACACTATCTGCTAAGCTCGCTTCTTTTGACTATTTTCGCTGTCGGGTGTTCAAGCTCCCAACCAGAAGCGATCGAGCAAACCATGACGCCAGAAGAAATCGCAGCCCAAGACGCCGAATACGAGGCCGAGATGGAAGCCGCGGAGAATGACACGTTAGGCGAAGGTTAAATCGACCGATGGTCGAGCTAGCCGCAAGACGCTAGCGCAAATCAAACAAAGCCACAAAGCAGTGGCAAAAGTAACGTGCCGAGTGATCCGTACAGCGGGGGCTCGGCATTTTTTTTTGTATTGGAGTGGGGACGAAATAAAGCGAACAGCCGTAGCGGAAGCCGTGGAGGCTTTTGGTCTAGTTTGCGGAGCTGCGTATGCTTAGCGGATGATGGGGCATCACCGAAACGCTCGGCGCATTCGGCTACGGGAGAATCGCACGAAAAAACCCGCAGCGGCTGGCGACAGTCCGCTGCGGGTCTTCGTGATGTTTTGGTGGTGAAATTGAAGCGTTGCTTCCTGTTGAGTCA